>NZ_JACVQL010000001.1 GCF_019733465.1 Actinotalea ferrariae
GCCTCGACGGGCCCGACGGGTCCGGGCGAGGCGGGCGCGGCCGACGTGCCGGTCGCCGTGGGCAGGCCGCCGGCCTGTCGCGGCGCGTCGTGCGGGACACCTTGAGCGGTCCTGCGGGCGTCCGGCGGAGCGGTCGGGTCCGAGCCCCGCACGCGCTTGTACCGGCCGGCCGCCCCGGCCTCCTTGGCACGGCGCCGCTCGATGGAGCCCCCGCGGCTCATGTTGTTGCCCGCGCCCCTGCCCGGCTCGTTGCGCACGAGGGTCTCCTCGCCGGCGCGGGTCTCCCAGTGCGCCTTGCCCTCGTGCCCGAGGTGGCGCCCCTCCGGCGGGAAGCCGGTCCGGGTCGCGAGGGCGTCGGCCGGGCCCTTGGTCTCGGGGGGCGCCTTCCACGGCCCCGCGCCGTTGAGCACGCGTCGCCGCACGAGGCGGTCGGCGTCGACGTGCCAGGCGCCGCCCGGCCGGGGCATGTGGGTCGGAGGCGGGGGCCTCGACGTGAGGCCGCTCGGGTCCACGAGCGTCGTCGGCGACGCCGAGGCGTAGCAGTACGGGTTGGGCCCGTCCGCCAGGCCGAGCGGGTCACAGCTCGTCCAGCGCCCGAGCCACGGCGCGTAGTACCGGACGCCGTGGTGGCCCAGGCCCGTCTCCTCGTCGCGCTCCCTGCCGGTGAAGCGGTAGCGCTGGGGTGCCTCCGTCCGGCTGCGCACCGCCTGGTAGGAGGTGCTGCCGTACGGCGTGTACTCCTCGCGGCTGATGACGCGGGCCTGGTCGTCGAGCTCGACGCTCGTCGAGCCGAGCGCGTCGTGCAGCTGGTACCGGACGAGCACGGCGGGCGCACGGTCGTCGCCGGCGACGTCCAGTGTGCGCATCTCGACGACCGCGACCCGCGTGTCGTCGTCGTCGACGTGGAGGGTCTCGCGCTCGAGCCGCACCTCGCCCGTGGTGCCGTCGCTGCGGCGGAACACCTCGGTGGCGCCGAGGTAGAGACGCTCCTCGACGAGCGACGGGGACCTCAGCCACACCTTGCGCACCCGGCTCCCGGCGCCGTCGTAGGCGTACGAGGCGGTACCGGCGCCGCCCAGGTCGGCGTGGACCAGACGGTCGGCGTGGTCCCACGTGAGGACGGGCCCGCGGTCCCCGGGGCCGGGCCCGGGCAGGGCCGTCATGCTGCCGTGCGCGTCGTAGGAGTACGGCAGGGACCGTGACGGCACGGCTCTCGAGCCGGACGAGGTGCCCGAGAGCCGGTTGCTCGTGACCCCTGCGACGTCGGGCTCCAGGAGGCTCGGCTCGGCGTACCGGTACTCCTGGGTCCAGCCGGCGTGCTCGGGATCGGCGCCCCGGTGCTCGACGGCCGTGAGGTTGCCGACGGCGTCGTAGGTGTAGCGCTCGACGTACCGACCCATCGCGGCACCGTCCCCCGGGTGCAGCAGCCCGACGCGGCCGTCGTCGTGCGCTCCTGGTGGCCGGAGCGCCGCCCGCCCGCCACCGGGGAGCTGGCCGAGGTGCTCACGCCCGGTGGCCTCGACCAGTCGGTAGAGCGCGTCGTACACGAACGACGAGCCCGGGTCGACGACCCGGTTGCGGAAGAAGACGGTCTGCTCGGCGTCGTCCCGCACGTGCGTGACGTTGCCGGCCGCGTCGTAGGTGCGACGCACGTCCTGCACCACCCGGCCGGGCGGGTCCGGCACCGGTGGTCGTGGTCCGGGCGGCGCAGTGCGCGGGCGACGGCTCGTGATCCGGACGAGCCGCGAGGTCAGGGGGTCGTAGTGGTGCGTCGTCGTGACGCCGTTCTTCAGCGTCACCCCGACCCTGCGGCCCTGGGCGTCGTGCACTGCGGCGGCGACGCCGACGGGGGAGGGCGGGTCGGTCTGCGGGTCGAGGACGGTCGTCGGCTCGTCCGGCCACCGGAGCCACACGTCGAGCCGGCGGAGCTGGTCGCGCTCGTCGTAGACCGGCTGCAGCACGTTCGTCGCGTCGCCGACGCGGTGCGGGGGGAGGGACTGCGTCGCGCGGCTCACGGCGTCGAAGCGCGCACTGCTCACGTAGGTCTCGGGCGCGAGCACCGGCTCTCGCGACCAGTCGGCCAGCGCGTCGACGTCGCGCAGGAGCCGGCGGGTCGTGTGGCACGGGTTGCCCTTGTCGTCGTAGGCGGCCAGCGGCACGCCGCTCGGCGAGAGCCGGGCGTGGACGGTCGTGCCGGCCGAGTCGGCGCGGCGGAACACCCGCGTGCGCAGGTTGAGGGCCTCGGCCCCCGCGACGCCCTCGCCGTACTCGACGACCTCGACGAGGACGTCGTGGTCGCGGGTGCGCGGGTCGGAGTCGTCCGTCGAGCCCCGGACCGAGATGCCGACGGGTCGGCCGAGGGCGTCGCGCCGGGTGCGCACGACGTGCCCGCGCCCGTCCCACGCGCGGACCGGCGCGCCCGTGACGTCGAGGAGCGTCCACGACGGCCCGCTGTCCATCGTCGCCTCGTGGATGCGATTGCCCAGCATGTCGTAGGCGTAGCGGGCGACGAGCCGACCGAGCGGTGCGGCCGGGCCGACGACGGCGTCCCGGACCCAGAGCTCGTGCCCCTCGACGTCGAGCCCGACCCGGGTCGCGGACGTCGTCCCCGGGGCCGTGCGCGCCAAGGTCAGGAAGGGCCGCCCCGCGGCGTCGAGGTAGGCGGTCGCAGGCGTGTCGGCGTGCGCGGCGGCCCGGGTCGCGGCCTCGTGGTCGGCCGGGTCGGGCGAGGCGAGGCGCTGCTCGCGCCACGTGAGCCAGTCCTCGTCCTGCGCCGCGAACCAGGCCGCCACGAGTCCCGCGAGGTGCGGGTCGGTCCGTGGGTCGCCGGTCTCCGCGCCGCGGGGTGCGCAGGTGTCGTCGGGGTCGTACGTGGACCGGTGCCAGGCGTCGTGCACCGTCTTCTCGTAGCTGTGGTCCGGGTGGATGGTGAGCACTGGCCGGCCCGCGGGGTCGTGGAACAGCACGGGGCTCACGCCGTGCCGGGCGTCGAGCTCGAAGGCGTGACCGCGCGTGAAGAACGGCTCGTAGGCGCGCACCGCGTTGCCCTTGTTGTCCAGGACCACCCACCCGCTGCAGACCCAGCGCGGGTCGGCGACGGCGTCGGCACCGTCCTCGACCGGTCCGGGCGCCGCGGCGTCCTTGTGCTGGATCTCGCGCCCGAAGCCGTCGGAGTACGACAGGGCCACCTGCAGCCTGCTCCGCACGCCGTCCGGCAGGTGGCCGACGTGCGTCTCGCGCCCGATCGTCACCACGACGGCGGGCTGCCCGGTCCGGCGGAACCGGTCGGCGTCGTAGACGACCCGGCTGGTGGCGTCACCGAGCAGCTCGTGGACCACGGGCGCCGCCTCGCTCGCCGTCCCGTCCCCGGGCCGGCGCGGCGCCGCCGCGAGCTCGTCGCGCTGCTCGCGCGTGACGTCCGGGACGAAGCCGTCGAGCGTGTCCCCGGGGCCGGGTCCCCCGTCCGGGCTTCCCATGACCGCCGTGCCGACGACGAGGCCGAGCACGTCGTAGGCGATCGCCGTCCGGTTGCCGTTGGGGTCGCTCACCAGCGTCGGCCGGAGGAGGCGGAGGTCGTGCCGCTCGACCCGCACCGTGTTGCCCACCGGGTCGGTCGTCGCGCGGACCAGGAGGTCCAGCTCGTGCTCGACGGTCGTGTCGTGCCCGGACGGGTCGCGGTACCGACGGGTGCAGAAGAAGTGCCGCCGCGCCTCCTCGAGCTCCGTGGCCGCGCCCGCGCCGGGGTCGACGGCGAAGAACGTCCGGCGGGAGGGCAGCCACCACCCGTCGTCCTCGACGTACCCCGCCTCGGCGAGCGACCCGGCGCCGACCCGGTCCCCGTACACCTGCTGGAGCAGCCCCGACGTGAACGCGAGCTGGAGGGTCTGCTCGGGCAGCGCGAGCGGTTCGAGGTCGTCGCCCGGCACCGGACCCGTGAGGTCGTCCTTCCGGTAGCGGACCCGCACGTGGGTGAGCAGCCGCTTCGCCACGCCGTCCGCCGGGGGTGCCGCCTCGTACGGAAGGGTCGTGGCGGCGCGCGCGAGCCCACGCAGCTCCGGGACGGTGAAGCGCGGGCCGGCGGGTGTCGCGCCCGTCAGCTCGAAGGTGCGCGCCTCGCTCTGCAGCGGCGTGCGGTACGCGTCCGGCCGGTCGTCGTCGACGGCCTGGGTGAACGCCGTCGTCGCGTACGTCACGACGGGCTCGGTCTGACGCCGGCGGTCCTCGTCCGTGGGCAGGTCCGCATCGGCCTCGCGACGTCCGTAGCACGCGGTCGCGACCTCCAGGACGTCGCCGAAGCGGTCGACGTCCAGCGTCAGGCTGTGCCGGCAGCGGGGGTCGCGCGCGCTGCGCTCGTAGTCGTACGTCACCGACTCCAGCGCGTGCGTCAGGAGGACCGGGTACCGGTTGGGGCCGCGCGGCTGCAGGAGGCGCACGGCCGCGTTCTCCTCGACCACCGTGTACGGCAGGCCGGACGGGTGCTGGTCGGTGCGCCCGACGCCGTCCTCGGCGTAGGTCTCCCGGCGCAGGAGGGTGCCGCGCAGGGCACGGCAGGCGTCGCGGCGCTCGGCCGTCGTGAGGCCGTCGGGCAGGACGGTGTCGGGCAGCAGCAGCGCCTCGGCGGCGCCGTCGTCGACCCCGGGCTCTCGGAAGTACTCCGTCTCGAAGTGCCTCGACACCCGCTCGCCCGCGGGAGCCGCCGCGCCCGTGTGGTACCAGGTCCTCGTGCGCAGGGGCGGGAGGTCGCTCGCGTTCGCCACGTTGAGGGCCGGACCCAGGGGCCCCCGGTCGTCGAGCAGCCGGGTGCTCTCGAACGGCTCGGTGCTCGAGAACGGCTCGGTGCTCGAGAACGGCTCGGTGCTCGAGAACGGCTCGGTGCTCGAGAAGAGCTCGGTGCTCGAGAACAGCTCGGTGTCCCACTGCTCGACCATCCCGAACCCGCCGAACTCACGCTCCTCGCCGTCGTAGTGCCCGTGGTGGTACGCGAACCTCGTCGTGAACCGCGTGCGGCTGACGTGGTCGAACGTCGTGACGCGCTCGACGACGTGGACGGGGAACGGCAGCCTCGTCCGCCACGGGGTCCCCGCCTGCGCGTCGAGCACGGCGAACCGGGTCGACGGCGCGTACTGCCAGCGCACCTCCGCGCCGAGGTTGTTGACCATGCGGGTCAGGAGGTGCGGCTTCGTGCCTCCCATGAGGTCGACGTACCGCAGGTGCCGGCCCGAGTCGCCGGCGAGCCGGGAGGACCACGTGAGGCATGCGGTGCCGATGCCGAGCAGGTCGACGACGTCGACGTCGGCGGCGTCGTGCACGGGGAAGGCGGCGACGTGCTGCGCCCCGGACCAGCTGTTGCCCGACCGGTTGAGGTGGAGGCGCGCACCGTCGGCATGCAGGTACACGAGGTCGGTCGTGCCGCTCCCGTCGACGTCGGCCAGCCGCAGCCGGCGCGCGTCGAAGCGCCCGGGGTCGTCGAACCACGGCGCGTCGTCCATCGCCACCTTGGCGCCGAACCGCCCGTACCCGAGGTTGGGCCAGTAGCAGACCTCGCCGTTGCGCACCCGGCAGATGTCGGGCATGCCGTCGCCCGAGAGGTCCGCGAGGTGGATCGACTCCGTCGCGTCCGCGAACGCCACGCGTGGCCCCGACTCCTCGTCCTGCGACACCGCCACGCGCCGGGCGGGCCCGAACCCGTCACGCGCGAGGGACGGGTGCCACACGAGCGCGTCGTCCTCGGTCACCAGGACGTCGGCGTGGCCGTCGCCGTCGAGGTCGACCAGCCGCGTGCTCGGGTCGTGCAGCGACCGGGTCAGGCGGGTGGTCAGCGGGACGAACGGCAGCCAGCCGTCGTGCGCGTCGTGCTCGTAGAAGCCGACGCGCGGTCCGTCGCCGAGAACGACGTCGCCCGTGCCGTCACCCGTCACGTCCATGACCACCGCACCGCTGCCCGCACCGTCCACGGGGGCGAGGGGCAGGGGCGCCAGGGGCGCGAACGTCGCCCTGGCGGGCGTGGTCGCGGGGCTGAGGTTGCGGGCGTACGACCAGGCGCCCGCCTGCTCGGTCAGGACCCCGGGCGCGCCGTCGCCGTGCAGGTCCACCCAGCGGTACGTCCTGCCGTCGACCGGCGGGGGCGCCATGCCGCCGGTGCCCGGCGCACCGAGCTCGTGCACCGTGGTGTCGAGCGTCGCGCGGGAGTAGTCGAGCTCGACCGGGGGCAGGTGGTCGAGGTCGTAGCCCTGGCCGCGCCGTCGGTACGCGCGCTGGGTCACGGCGCGCAGGAGGCTGTAGCCGATCCCGGCGTACTCGAGGTCGGTCGAGCGCACCAGGCAGTCGGCGCCCACGTCGGCCTGCTCGGGGAAGTGGTGGAACATCAGGATCCGGCGGCACAGCCGGTAGGTGCGGTCCTCGAAGCCGGCCCGGTACGTCGAGAAGGGATCGACGCGGACCGGCCACGCGCGGTCGGGCACCGGCGTCGGCGCGCCCGGGTCGTGGTCGCCGTGGTCGAGCACCACCTCGAAGCGCCAGGCCGAGGGGTCCTCCTCGCGCGTCCCGGCCGGCTCGGGCCAGGGGGAGTCCTCGGCCAGGACGGGCAGGTACGGGTCGCGGTTCCCGTACCGGATCCGCTTGAGGTAGCGGTGCACGGCCCGGCCGGCCGGCGTGCGGTTGCGCTCGTGGGCGCGGGCGTCGGGGGCGTCGCCGCCGGCGTCCGCGGCGACGCCGCGCGAGTCCTCCGCCTGGTGGCCGAACGTCATGACGTTGCCGTAGGCGTCGTGCGTCTCGCACGCGAGCCAGGCGGAGATGCGTGCGGGGTCGTCCGGGTCGGCGACGCGGCTCGCCGTGGTCCGGCCGTACCACGTCGTGATCCCGTCGCGAGAGATCGAGCGCCAGAGCACGTCGCCGAGGTCCGCCCGGTTCGTCCAGCGCTCGACGCGGGCGAACAGCCCCTCGACGCGCGGGCGGTAGCGCCGGACGTCGTAGGTCACGCCGCCCACGGTGCGGCGGGGCAGGCGCTCGCGCTCCCAGGAGCCGTCGTGCTCGGTGAGCACCGGCACCAGGTCCTCCGCACCGGGCAGGCCGAAGCCGTCGGAGTCGGCGTCGTCGTCGTAGCGCGGCAGGTGCGGGCTCGTCCGGCGGGTCACCGCGGGCACCCGCAGCTGCCAGCCGAGCCCGAACGGCCCGTTGCCCGCACCGGAGTCGTACTCGAGCGCCAGGACGGGCGCGACGCCGCCGCGACCCGGGCTCGTGGCGACCGGCACCGAGATGAGCCCGGACCCCGTCGCCGGGTTCGTCGAGAACGTCTCCGCGATGCCCCGGATCGCGCCGCCACCCGTCGGCACCTCGACCGCGGGCGGCGCGAGTGCCGGGGCCGTGGAGGGCCTCACCGACCGGCCTGCCCCCGTCACGGCGTCACTGCCGTGGCCCGCACAGCGGTGAGGGTCGGCACCGTGCCCGGCTGACCGGACGCCCCCGCGAAGACGAGCTCGCGCACGCCGTCCTCCGACGTGATCGTCAGCTCTCCCTGCGAACCGGGATTGACGATCGTCGTGTCGATCTCCCCGCCCGGGTCGCGCAGCTCGTAGGCGAGCGGCTCGAACGCGTCCTCGGGGCCGACCCCGACGAAGGTGATGACGACCTCGGTCGCCGCGTCGGCGAGCTCGATCCGCAGCGGGAGGTCCGTGCAGACCGCCTCCGGGGGGTCGCCCTGGTCCTCGGGCTCCACCACGGCGCCCGGTGAGACCCCGGCGACGGGGAGGATGCGCCACAGCGCGGACGTCACGACCGCGCACTCGTCCCGGTCGGGGTCGCTCACGGCCGAGAGCGCCAGGCCGGTGAACGCACCGGGCGTGACGACCTGGAGCTCGGTGCCGTTCGCATTGGTCGGCGGGTCGGTGAGGTCGACCTCGAGCACCACGGGCGGGGCGGCGGTCTCGGTCGCCGACGCCGTGCCGGACGAGCCGTCCGTCGGCTGCTCGGTGCCCTCGGTGCTCCCGCCGGTGTCCTCCGTCGCCGCGTCGGTCTCGTCGGTCTGGGTCTCGCCGCCGGGCGGTTCCTGCGAGGCGAGCGCACGGACGACGAGGAAGGCCGACCCCAGGACGGTGCCGGCCATCACGGCGACCCCCGCGGCCGCCGCGAGCAGCCGCGTCGTGCCGCCCGGCACGACGGGCTTCTGGGTCAGCGTGACCGTCGCCGTCGCCTCCTGGCCGTCCCACTGCGCCCGGAGCGCGACGGTGCGCCGGACCTCCTGGCCGCTGAGCGGCCGCCGCGCCGACAGCTGGACGGCGAGCTGGACCCGGTCACCCGCGGCGAGCCGCACCGCGGGCCGGTCGACCCACACCGCGACGGCGTCCTCGGGGTCGCGCCCCGAGACCGTGACGTCGAGCGGCGTGTTGCCCGTGTTCGTGAGCTCCATCGTCGTGGCGGGGTTGCGGTGGGTGATGACCTCGGGCTGCACGGAGACGGTGAGGCCGGCCACCTCCTCGACCGTGACGGCCAGCTCGCTCGTCCGCAGCACGTCGGGCCGGTGGGGGGAGAACACGACGACGGCCGCGACGGCCCGGCCCGCCGGCGGCAGCACCTCGTCGTCCGTGCGCAGGGTCAGCGGGATCGTGCCGGAGGCGTCCGGCTTGAGGCGCAGCGCCTCCGCGGGGACGTCCGCCGTGACGCCCTCGGGCAGCCCGAGCACGAGCACCTCGTACTGCTCCACCTGGTCGGAGGCGTTGGTGACGGTGACCGTGACGCCCGCGTCGTGCCCGGACGCGAGGGTCACGGCCCGCGGCTCCAGGCCGAGGGTGAGGCTCATGGTCGCTCCTGACTCCTGGTCACTCCTGACTCGTGCTCACTCCTGACTCGTGCTCGCAGCCGTCGGCGGGTCAGCCCACGCCGGTGAAGGCGATCTCGGTCAGCGCGACGTCGAGGAACCCGGTGCCCTCGTACACGCTCACGATCTCGAGGGTCACCGAGCGCGTGGTGCCCAGCTCGGCCTCGAGCGACTGCGCGGTCGGACGGTCGGCGAGCGTCCACCGCGTCTGCGTCGCGTCGGTCCGCACCACGACCTCGCGCAGCCGGGCGTTGCGGCTGTACACCGAGGGGTCGCCCTCGGGGTTGCGGACGTAGCCGTTGAGCACGTCGATCCGGCGCACGTCCACCGGGCTGTCGAAGGTGTAGACGAGCGTGAGCCCGACCTGCCCGTCCCGTGCGCCGTTGCTGTTCCAGGCGGTGCTGTCGAGGCCGTCGAGCGTGTTGGTGATGCTGTAGCGGCCCGTGTCGCTGTCCGCGGTGCTCGACGCGACCGCGGTGATCCGGCTCGGGTCGACGGCCGCAGGGTCCTGGGTCGGCGTCGCTGTGCCGGTCTGCGTCGGGCTCGTCGGATCGCCGGTCGGCTCCGCGGACGACGACTCCGAGGGCTCGGCTCCCGGCGCGCGGAGCGCGTTCAGCAGGACGACGGCGCCCGCGGGGATGCCCACGAGGACGCCGAGCGTGAGCAGGGACACCAGGACCATCCGGCGCCAGGGCCGCGGCGCGCGGGGACCGAGGGGCGCATGGGTCGCGGGCGGCGGAGGTGGCGGCACCATGTCCGCGCCGCACCACTCGCACCACCGTTCCCGGGTGGGTGTGTTGAGACGCCGGCACCGGGGGCAGGTCATGCTCCCCGTGGAGGTCACGGGTGGGAAGATCCCCGGCGACGTCCCGGTCGTCGCCGGGCCGACGACGGGCAGTGGGGACGTCGTCGTCGGGTCCGCATGCGGGTCCTCGCCCGGCTTCTTGAACAGGTTCGGGTCGACGGGGTCCCGGGGCGTCGGGGCGACCAGGACGAGCGGGAACCGGCACTCCGGGCACCGGTTGGTGCCGACGGGGGAGCGGTGCTGGCAGTTCGGGCACTCGACCACGTCGGCCGGGCCCGGCCCGCTCACGGCGCACCGTCCGTCGGTGTCGGTGTCGGTGCCGGTGCCGGTGCCGACGTCGACGTCGTTGCGGGCGGCGGCGGGGGCGGCGCCGGGGACGGAGCTTCCGGGGCGGGTGGGGGCGGCGTGGCGGCCACGCGCAGGACGACCCGGGTACCCGCGGGGACCTCGAGCAGCAGGTAGGCGCGCAGCTGCTCCTGCGTCAGCTCGCCGAGCGACTGCAGCTCGACGACGACGTCCATCGAGGGCGGCGGCCGGACGTCGCGGCTGCCCCACACGCCGCCGCTGTCCGTCACGCGCGCGGGCGCGCCCGTCAGGGCCTCGAGGTTCGTCTCGAGCGCGAGCTTCGTGCCGCGCCGGCCGGCGAGCCGGCCCGCGGTGCGAGCCACCTCGCGCTGGCGGTCGGTCGAGATGGACGGGTCGAGCTCGGCACCGAGCCAGGACGCGACGTACGCCAGCATGGGCGGCTGGGACTCCGCGAGGTCGAGGTGGTGGGGCAGGGCGTCGAGGTCGGCGCGCATCCCGTCCGCCACCTCCTCGACGATGCGCGCGATCCCGTGGAGCAGCGGGTCCGCGGCGATCGTCGCGGGGAGCTGCCCCGTCAGCCATCCGCTCGTCATGGCGCCACCTCACTGGACCGGGAGCACGACGTGGTCGCAGGACGCGAAGAGCGTCCCCTCCGGCAGGGCGACGACGTTGCCCAGCCGGTCGTTCTTCACGCGGTCGCTGCCGCGCTCCTGGCCCAGGTCCGCGGAGGAGAAGACGACCTCCTCGACGCCCTGCACGCCTTGCACACCGCTGAGCAGGCCGAAGATCTCCCCGACGTGCAGGTTGCGGCCGAACGGCCAGCCGTGACCGTCGGGCCCGCCGACGACGGGGTTGATGTACCGGTAGAGCGCGCTCTCGCAGCCGGCCTTGACCGTCTCCAGGCGCATCGTCGGTGCGGCTCGGACCCTGGCCGAGACGCTGATGCCGAGGTAGTGGGGCCGGTCCACGACGACCTGCATCGTGAGCATGCGCACGGCGTCGAGCGAGGCCCGGACCTGCTCCTCCGTCGCCGTGTCAAGGTCGAGGTCGACGAGCTCGAGCAGCTCCGGCTCGGCATGCGCTCGCGGCACCACCAGCACCCGGACGGGCTCTCCGGCTCCCGACGGCGGCAGGCACCGGGCGCGCCCGACCCCGCGGGCCGCCTGGAGCGTGATGCGCTCGAAGTCCGCCGCCGTGACGGCACGGTTGCCGCCCCGCAGCTCGAGAGGACCGCGCACCTTGGCGTTCTCGACCGTCTCGGCGTCCACCCCGCCCGACGCGGCGTCGAGGTTGTAGACCTGCTTGACCGAGGGCACGGTGGTCCGCAGCGCCGTCAGCGTCCGGGCGCCCACGTTCCCGCGGTGGCCGCCGCCGTAGCGGTACCCGGTGACCCACACCTGGGCGTCCATGGGCGGGACGGCGCCGTAGCGCCGCACCCCGAACCGGTCCACCGGTGACGTCTCGCGCGCGTCGGTCGGCTCGTCGGGTGACGGCGCGGGCTGCCTGACGTGCGGTGCGAAGCGGATCTCACCCGTCGTGCTGGACCACACGTAGGACCGGGCGTCCGGCCCCGTCTCGGTGAAGTCGGGCACCTCGTCCCAGTCCAGCCACTCCTCGGTCACCTCGCCGCTCCCGTCGGCGGCGCGCGTGCGCACCACCGTGCGGACGCGCTCGTCGGCGCGCCGGACGAGCACCGGGGCCCGGCGCACGGTGAACACCTGCCCCGGTCGGCCGGTGCTCACCCCGACCAGCTCTGCGGGTGCCGGCTCGGCGTGGTGCGCGGGCGCGCTGACCCCCAGCCCGACCGGCACGACGCGGCGCAGCCGCGGGGAGGCGTCGTAGCCGCGCTGACCGGCGCGCAACGACATGAGCCGGCAGCGCAGCCAGTGGGCGCGGGTCGTGCCCAGCGGCACGGGCTCGTGGCGCGGGCCGACCAGGCCGAGCACCGAGCCGTCGGAGTCGAGCCCGTCCGTGGAGTCGGACAGCAGCCGCAGCGGACGCCAGTCGGCGCCGTCCCACGCCTGCCACTCGCGCGGCGGGTCCTCGGGCCGGATCCCGGTGCCGTGCGGCGACCCGTCGATCGTGACGTCGAGGCGCACGAGGTTGCCGGCCAGGGACTCCTCGAACCCGAGGTACACCGCGTCCCCGGCCTGCAGGCTCGGGAAGCACTCGACCGGCTCGGTGCCCGTCCGCAGCCCGTTCCAGACGTCGACGTAGCGTCCCGCTGCCGTCCGCGTGAGCGCCGACGACAGCACGGGGTGGACCGCCTGGACCTCGGTGTCGGTCATGAAGACCACGGGGTGCTCGTCCGACCCGCCGGTCGCCACCTGGGTCCCGGCCGGCACGCGGACGGGCTCCTGGGCGGGCGCGGCCAGCTCGAACAGCAGGCGCGTCCGGGCGGGCGACGGCGGGTACAGCTCGACCCCGATGAGCTCCAGGAACTTGACGTACAGCCGGTCGGGCACCTGGTTCACGCGGTAGAGGACCATCTCGCTCATCCACGCGAAGAGCTCGAGGAGGGCGATCCCGGGATCCGCCACGTTGTGGTCGGTCCACTGCGGGCAGTAGGTCGGGATCAGCCGCTTCGCCTCGTCGACGATGTCCTGGAAGCGCCGGTCGTCGAGCACGGGTGCGGGCAGGGTCATGGCGCCGGCTCCTCTCGCGGGATGACGTAGAACGGGTAGACGAGGTTGCGCTCGTCGTTCGTCGCCCGGACCACGTACCGGATGGCGATGTCCAGCCGTGCCGCGTCCTGGTCGGCCGTCGCGACGACCTCCTCGACGTCGATCCGCGGCTCCCACCGCGCGAGCGCGACCCGGACCGCGTCCTCCACCAGACCCACCGTGCCCTCGTGCATCGGCGCGAACACCTGGTCCCACATCCCGCAGCCGAAGTCGGGGCGCATGACGCGTTCGCCGGGGGCCGTCGAGAGGATCATGCGGATCGCCGCGTCGGTCGCGGCCTCGCCCGTGTCGAGCGCGATGCCGCCCGCGGCGCTGGTACGGGCGGGGAAGGCCCACCCGGCGCCGACGACGTCGACCGGGGGGCGCGTGCCCTGCTGCTCGGTGCTCACCCGACCTCCACGGTGCCGCTCCCGGAGGAGATCGCGGCCGTCGCGGCGTCGGTCGGGTCGTTGCACGTCACGACGCGGTCGCCGACGCGCGCCGCGGCCCGTCCGTCGATCAGCACGGTGCGGCTGCCGCCGTCGACCGTCCCCTGGTCCGACGGCGGGCGCTGGAAGGTGCCGCCGACGGGCACGTGCTTCGGGGCGTTGACGGCGACGCTGCCCACCACCGCGGCGGGCCGGCCGTCGATCGTCACGTCCGTGGAGAGGCCACGGCGCAGCCGGCCGGCGAACGGCAGCGTCTGCGCCACGGGCGTCGTGCCCGTGCCGGAGGGGACGAGCACGATGTGCGTGTCGGTCCCCGTCACCGTGTCGTCCTCGCGCGCAGCACCCGCCATGGCCGTCCCCCTCCCGTCAGTTGAGCCGGATCTTGCGACCGGCGACCGTGACCTCGCCCCGTGCGGTGATCTCGATGTCCTTCGCCGAGAGCACGAGCTTGGTGTCGGCACGGATCTCGACCGTGTCCCCGCGGACGACCACGGTCTGCGCGCCCACCACCCGGGTCTCCGCCTCGGTCAGCGTCACCTCGGAGGCGGCGTCACCGAGCTTGAGCGTCACCCGGCCGGGGTCGTCGACCATCTCGAGGCGGTGGTCCGTCCCCGTCGCCATGACGCGCGTGCGGACCTCCCCGTCGGTCGCCGGCGCGGCCTCCGGGGGCGGGTCCGTCCGGTTCCACAGCCCGCCGAGCACGACCGGGCGGTGGACGTCGCCGTACTCGAACCCGACGAGGACCTCGTCGCCCACCGAGGGCGACCACTGCAGGCCGCGGCGCGGACCCGCGCCCGGCGCGGCCAGCCGGGCCCAGAAGCTCTCGTCCTGGTCGGACAGCGTCGGGAAGCGCACGCGCACCCGCCCCTGGTGCTCGGGGTCGTCGTTGTTGGTGACCTCGCCGACGACGAGCGTCGTGCCCGGCGCCGACGTCGCCTCCGCACCGGGCCGCACCAGGTCGAGCACCCCGGACGGGTCCTTGCCGCCGCTCACGAACCGCGTCACGTACGCCGAGCCGCTCCCGTAGACGTGCTCGACGCTCGTGAGGCGGTACGTGCCGCTCAGCCCGCTGCCGACGCCCTGCACCCGCACCCGGCTGCCGGCGCGCAGGCGGGGGTCGCCCGCGGCCTCGCCGCGCAGCACCGCCTCGGTGCCGCTGGTCCGCGCCAGCAGCGACCGCGCCATGGCCTGCGCCTCGGCGGCGGTCCCGATCCCGCGC
>NZ_JACVQL010000010.1 GCF_019733465.1 Actinotalea ferrariae
GGCACAGGCCGAGGCCTCGGCCCCCGCGCCGCGCGTCGGCGCACGCCGCGTCGCCGAGCGGGTCGGGCCGGCGCCCGCGCCGCTCGACGTGCTGCGCGAGGTGTGGGGCTACGAGAGCTTCCGCGGTGAGCAGGCGGCCATCATCGACACGGTCGTCGCGGGCGGGGACGCCCTCGTGCTCATGCCGACCGGCTCGGGCAAGTCCCTCTGCTACCAGGTGCCGGCGCTCGTCCGGCCCGGCACAGGCGTCGTCGTCTCGCCGCTCATCGCGCTCATGCAGGACCAGGTGGACGCGCTGTCGGCCGCCGGCGTGCGCGCGGGCTTCCTCAACTCGACGCAGGACCCGGCGCAGCGCCGCGACGTCGAGCGCGCCTACGTCTCGGGCGAGCTGGACCTGCTCTACCTCGCGCCCGAGCGCCTGCGCGCGTCGTCGACCCTCGAGCTGCTCGACCGCGGCGAGATCGCGCTGTTCGCGATCGACGAGGCCCACTGCGTGTCCCAGTGGGGCCACGACTTCCGGCCCGACTACCTGCAGCTCTCGGTGCTGCACGAGCGCTGGCCGTCGGTCCCGCGCATCGCGCTCACGGCGACGGCGACCGAGGCGACCCACGCCGAGATCGCGCAGCGCCTCGACCTGCGCGAGGAGTCGGGCGCCAGGCACTTCGTCGCGAGCTTCGACCGGCCCAACATCCAGTACCGCATCGTCCCCAAGGCGAGCCCGCGCCAGCAGCTGCTCGACCTGCTGCGGACCGAGCACGCGGGCGACGCCGGCATCGTCTACTGCCTGAGCCGGGCGTCGGTCGAGCAGACGGCCGAGTTCCTCACGGCGCAGGGCATCACCGCGCTGCCGTACCACGCAGGTCTCGACCGGCGCGTGCGCGCCGCGAACCAGTCGCGGTTCCTGCGCGAGGACGGCCTCGTCATGGTCGCGACCATCGCGTTCGGCATGGGCATCGACAAGCCCGACGTGCGGTTCGTGGCGCACCTCGACCTGCCCAAGTCCGTCGAGGGCTACTACCAGGAGACCGGCCGCGCCGGACGCGACGGCCTGCCGTCGACGGCGTGGCTCGCCTACGGGCTGCAGGACGTCGTCCAGCAGCGCCGCATGATCGACACGTCGGAGGGCGACGCCGCCCACAAGCGCCGGCTGAGCGCACACCTCGACGCGATGCTCGCGCTGTGCGAGACCGTCTCGTGCCGGCGCGTGCAGCTGCTCGCGTACTTCGGCCAGACGTCCGAGCCGTGCGGCAACTGCGACACGTGCCTGTCCCCGCCGCAGACGTGGGACGGGACGGTCGCCGCGCAGAAGCTGCTCTCGACCGTCGTCCGCCTCGACCAGCGCGGGCAGCGCTACGGCGCCGGGCACCTCGTCGACATCCTGCTCGGGCGCGAGACGCCGCGCGTGCAGCAGCTCGGGCACACGGCGCTCAGCGTCTTCGGCGTCGGCACCGACCTGTCCGAGCCGGACTGGCGCGGCGTCGTGCGGCAGGTCCTCGCCCAGGGCCTGCTCGCGGTCGACGGCGACGGGTACGGCACGCTGCGGCTCACGGACGCCGGTGCGGAGGTGCTGCGCGGCGCGCGGCAGGTGCCGCTGCGGCGCGAGGCGGCCCGCGCGGCGCGGACGCGGTCCGGCCGCAAGGCGTCCGCCGCCGTCACGGGTCCTGAGCTGAGCGCCGCGGGGAACGACGTCTTCGAGCTGCTGCGGGCCTGGCGCGCCGCGACGGCGAAGGAGCAGGGCGTCCCGGCGTACGTCGTCTTCCACGACGCCACGCTGCGGGAGATCGCCGCGCGCCTGCCGCGCACGCTCGACGAGCTCGGCAGCGTGAGCGGCGTCGGGCGGGCCAAGCTCGAGCGGTACGGCCCGCAGCTCCTCGTCGCGCTCGGCGGCGACGACGCCGGGCAGGTCGACCGGGGGCGGGACGACGCGAGGCAGGACGACGCCGAGCACGGCGACGCTGAGCAGGACGACGTCGGGCAGGACGACGTCGGGCAGGACGACGTCGGGCAGGACGACACCGGGCAGAACGACACCGGGCAGAACGACGTCGGGCAGGGCGCGCCGGCCGACCGCCTGCCGCTCGGGTGACCGGCTGATGGCGCGCTGATGTCTGCGGTCCTCACCGCGCTCGGCACGATGGCCGCGATCGCGCTCGTCGGGTGGCTGCTCGCGCGCTGGCGCGCGCTCGGGCCGCATGCCGAGCAGGTGCTCGCGCGCGCGGTGTTCGTCATCGCCGCACCCAGCCTGCTCGCGGTGACGATCGCGCGGGCGGACCTCGGGCTGCTGCTCTCGCGGACCGCGCTCGTCATCGCGGCGAGCACGCTCGCCGTCGTCGTCGTCGCGGCCCTCGTGCTGCGGGTCGCGTGGCGGCGGCCGGCCGGCGAGGCGACCATCGGCACGCTCGCCGCGTCGTACGTCAACGCGGGCAACCTCGGGATCCCGATCGCGGTCTACCTGCTGGGCGACGCGGTCGCCGTCGTGCCGACGCTGCTGCTCCAGCTGCTCGTGCTCGCGCCCGTCGCCTTCACGATCCTCGACGCGGACGCCGACCGCCGGCGGGCGTCAGCGGCCGAGGTCGCGGCGGGCGAGGACGACGCCGACCTGGTCGCGGACGCGGCGGACATCGAGGTCGGCCATGCGCGCGCCGGCGTCGTGGGGCGCACCCGCCGCGTGGTCGGGCGCACGCTGCGGAACCCGATCATCATCGGCGCCCTCACGGGCGTGGTGCTGTCCGTGCTGCCGTGGGACGTGCCCGACGTCGTGCTGGAGCCGTTCCGCCTCATCGGCGCCGCGGCCGCGCCGCTCGCGCTGCTCACGTTCGGCATGTCGCTCGTCGGGCTCGGCCGCAACCGCGCCGACCGGAGCCGTCCGCGCGAGCTCGTGCTCGTGGTCGTCCTGCGGTCCGTGGTCCACCCGCTCCTCGCCGCGCTGCTCGGGCGGGCGCTCGGGCTGGACGGCGGTGAGCTGCTCGCCGTCGTCGCGATGGCTGCGCTGCCGACGGCGCAGAACGTGCTCGTCTACGCCGTCCAGTACGACCGCAGCCGCCCCCTGGCCCGCGACGCCGGCCTGGCGACGACCCTCCTGGCCGTCCCGGTCCTCCTGGCCATCGCCACCCTCCTCACGTGACGCGACCCACCCCCCGGACCCCACGGACCCCACCCACCTCCCTCCTCCCGGATGTGCGGAGCGTCGTGGGGCGACACGCCGCGCGTGTCGGTGACAGCGCTCCGCACATCGGCGTACGCGACGTCGGCCAGCGCACGTGCGGAGCGTAGTGGGACAACACGCCGCGCGTGTCGGTGACGACGCTCCGCACGTCCGAACACATCGGGGTACATGCGAGGGATGTCGGGGGCGGGACGATCGCGAGGGTCAGGGGGTCGGGCCAGCTTCGTGGTCAGAGGGTCAGGCCGAGCTCCGTGATGTCGACCCGACGGTCCTCCGCCATGGAGATGTTCGCCGCGAGGCCGACGGCGACCGAGCGGATGCCGTCGAGGTAGCCCGCGCGCCGGCCGAGCGGGTCGGGGCCCGTCCCGCGGAACACGTCGTGCAGCAGGAGCGCATCGCCGCCGCCGTGACCGCCGCGCTGGTTCACGATCTCGACCGGCTCGGCCTTCTCCCAGTGACGCTGGACCGTGAGCCGCTCGCCGTGCCGACGGACGTCGCTGTCGGCGGTGTCGTCGACCACGGAACTCGCGTCGAGCACGAGCCGCCCGTCGGGGCCCGGCAGCACGGCCGCGCGCTCGACGACCTCGAGCTCGGCGCGCCCCTCGGTGCCGTTGACGCTGACGCGGTACCCCTCCCACGGGCTGTGGGCGTTGAGCGAGTAGCTCATCACCGGCCCGCCCTGGTAGCCGACGAGCGCCGAGATGTTGTCCTCGATCGTGATGCCGGGTGCGAAGACGTCGCGGTCGCGCAGGTAGCCGTCGTGCTGCTCGGCGTCCCAGTAGAGCGCCTTGAGCTTGGGGTCGTTGCGCAGATCGAGCGCGAAGAAGTCCGTGCTCGGCGGGTCCACCGTGCCGCGCGGCGGCCGCTCGCCGAGCCCGCGCTCGGTCGCGTTGGCGTCCCCGTAGAACTTCAGCGCCCCCGACGCGACGACCCAGGCCGGCACGTCGTCGAGCCACCAGTTCATGAGGTCGAAGTGGTGCGTCGCCTTGTGCACCGCGAGGCCCGCGGAGTGCTCCTTCTCGCGGTGCCACCGGCGGAAGTAGTCGGCGCCGTGCATCGTGTCGAGGACCCACTCGAAGTGCACCGACGTCACGCGGCCGATGCGGCCCGACGCGATGACCTCCTTGAGCGCGGCGTTGCGCGGTGAGTAGCGGTAGTTGAACGTCATGACGATCGACCGGCCCGACTCCTCGACCGCGTCGACGATCCGGCGGCACCCCTCGGCCGTCGTCGTGAGCGGCTTCTCGAGGACGACGTCGGCCCCCGCGAGCAGCGCGCGCGAGGTCATCTCGGCATGCGTCCAGTCCGGGCTCGTGACGACGACGGCGTCGAGCCGCTCCTCGGCGATCATCCGCTCGAGGTCCGCGACGCCGTACCGCCGGGGCATCTCGGTCCGTCCCGCGCGCCGGACGAGCGAGTCCGCGAAGTCCGCGCGCGCCGGGTTGGGCTCGCACCACGCGACGAGCTCGCCGACCTCGGCGTGGTCACCGACGAGCGCCTCGACGTACATCTGGGACCGGGCGCCGGTCCCGACCACCGCGTAGCGACGCCGGGCGGGTCCGGCCTGCTCGTGCTGCATGTGTCTCCTCGTGGTTCGCGGCGGGCCGCGTGGTGTCGGCGCCGCCTGCGGTCGTCCGCCCGACGTGGGGCGGTGGTCGTGGGGGTCCGGCCGGGCGTCAGGGCAGCGCGGCGAACCCCTCGTGCCGGACGGTCCAGCCGTCGGGGAACCCGGGTGTCTCGCGCTCGGCGCCGTCCCAGCCCGCGACCATGAGCGCGACCGCCGCGAGCAGGCCGCCGTTGCCCGGCAGGTAGAGGGGCAGGTGGTCGGTCTGCCGGTTGTGGCCGTTGGGCAGGGACGTGTTCTTCGGCAGGTCCATGAGCAGCGCGTCGACGGCGGCCTGCGGGTCCCCGAGGCGCGTCGCCGTCATCGCGAGCGCCGGGTAGTCCCAGCCCCACGTGCTCGGCCAGTCCCAGTCGGCGAGCGCGGCGGCGAGCGTGGTGCGCACGACGTCGCGGTCGAGCAGGCCGGTCTCGGGCACGACGCCGAGGCCGTAGACCATCGACGGGTGGTCCTCGCGGATCGTGAACGGCTCGACGCCGATCGCCGGGTAGACGCCGTCCCGCACGAGCGGACGCACCATCCCCTCTGCGACCTCGGACCAGCGCGGCTCCGGCGCGAGGCCCACGTGCGCGCGCCACTGCTGGGCGACGCCCAGCGCCCACGCCCACTGCGCGAGCTCGAACGGCGGGTTGGTCGCGCGGTCCCGCAGGTGCGCGTAGGACTCTTGGGCCGGGACGAGCGGCGGGCCGAGCGCGAACCCGTCGGGGGTGGGCTCGACGACGTCGGCCATGAAGCGCGCCGTCTGGTCGACGAGGTCGGCGTAGCGGGCGGCGACGTCGGCGCGCGCCTCGGGCGGCGCGGCGCGGCGCAGCAGCTCGGCGAGGTGGATGACGTGGGGCTGCTGCCAGAGCAGGAAGGGACCGATGTGGCTCGGGCTCTCCTGCCCGTCCGGGGCGACCTGCTTGGGCCACCGGGCGCCGTCGTACCCCTGGAGCTTCGCCGTCTGCTGCGCGGCGGGCAGGGTGCGCTCGTACCAGCCCATGCTCCGTTCGAGCAGGTCCGGCCGGCCCCACATCGGGAAGTGCGCGCCGTGCCACCAGTGCATCTCGAGGTGGAACCGCCCGCGCCAGCTGTTGCACGTCAGGCCCGTCTCCTGCGGCGGCATGGAGCCCGCGCACTGGATGGCGGTGAGGTACTGGGAGAGGACGACGCGCCGCTCGAGCTCGGCGGCGCGCGGGTCGGTGCTCCCGGCCAGGTCGAGCGCGGCCCCGCGCTGCCAGAAGGCGGGCCAGTGCGCGCGCGTCGCGGCCAGGACGGCGTCGACGTCGAGCGCGTCGTCGAGCGCTCCGGGCGCGCGGTCGGGCGGCAGCACCTCGACGACGAGGTCCAGCACGCCGTCGGTGTGGACGACGACCTCGTGCCCGCTCGCCTCGACGTGCGCCGTCGTCCACAGCCGGACGACGTAGGTCGGGTCGTCGGCACCGTCGAAGAACCGGCGCACGACGGCGCCGTCGGGCCGGCGCTCGACGGCGGTCACGTGCGCGTCGGGCCGGGTCCAGTCCGCCGCGTTGCTCCACGACTCGGACCCGTAGGGGAACGCGAGCCGGATGCCGAGGTCGACCGGCTCGCCGAGCGAGGCGTGGTCCGGGGCCGTCGTCCCGCCCGGGGCCATGCGGACCGCGAGGGCGTCGCGCTCGGGGTGGCACGCCGTCGTCAGGTGCCGGGCGCCCAGCGTCACGTCGCTCTCGATGACGCCCGTCCACAGGTCGAGCTCCTGGCGGCACGGGCCGAGCCGTGCCGGCGAGGGTGCGCTCCAGGGCCCCGGCCCACCCGTGCCGGGACCCCCGAGCGCACCCTCGCCGTCCCCACCGGAGGCACCGTGCGCGGGCCGGTTCACCAGGCCGATCCGCACGAGGTCCAGCCGGTGGGGGTTGGCGCGCAGCCAGCGGGCGGACTCGTCGAGCGAGGAGTCGTCCGAGCCGTGCATCGGACGCGCGTCGACGTACGGCACCTCGCCCCGGGACGTCCGGTAGGGCCGTCGCGTCGCCGCGAGGTCCACGCCGTCCGGCCGTGGGGTGCTGTGCCATGCCCACTGCGACTGCGTGCCCAGCAACGTCCCGGGAGCACCACCTCCCGGGTCCGTCACGGGGTACTGGTCGGGGAGCGTCTGCAGGCCCGTGACGTCCACGGTCCAGCACACCTCCCCGTTGCCGACGGAGAGCGGGGAGGTGGGGTCGATGCCCGTCATCCGCACCGCGTGCCTGCGCACCACGGCCTCGCGGTCCACGCGCACCGATCCCCCTCCCCGCTCCGTCGTCACTCGTCCGTCATCCCGTCAGGACGTCGCCGTCGTCAGCTCGTTCACGAACTGCTCGCCGGCCTGCTCCGGCGTGAGCTGGCCGAACAGCACGCCGTCGTTGAGCCGGGTGAGGATGCCGACGCTCTCCGTCGACCCCGTCGGGCCGATGACGAAGTGGCCGTCGACGTGCTCCGACATGCGCTCGATGAAGTCGTACTCCGTCTGCTGCACGGGCGTGAGGTCGGCCGAGAGGTGCTCGCGGATCGCCGGGTTGGCCGGGATGCCGCGGTTGGCGCCGATGAAGTCGGCGGCCTCCGTGGAGTTCACGAGGAAGTCGACGAGCTTCGCCGCCGCCTCCGGGTGCTCGGAGTTGGCGCTGATCGTGTAGAGCTGCGACGCCTGGAGCCAGGTGCCCGGACCCTCGTGGTTCGACTCGCCGGGCGGCAGCAGCATGATCATGTCCTGGCCGGCCGCGGTGCTGTACGCGGTGAGCAGGTTCGACCAGCCGAACTTCATCGCGGCGAGGCCGCGGCCGATGAGCGTCTGCTCGGGCGCGGGCTGGCCGGCGAGCTCGGCGGTGAGGGCGGCGTCAGGCGTGGCGCCCGACTCCATGAGGCCGCTCGTCATCTCGAACCACTGCGTGACGACGTCGGGCTCGATGACGACGCCGTCCTCGTCGTAGAGGCCCTCGCCCGTGTGCTGGTTGGCGTAGAGGTCGAGGACGTCGGGCGACGTCGGGTCCTCCGCGCCGTAGGTGCCGTCGGGCGTGTTCGCGGAGATCTCGGCGGCGATGTCGGCGAAGTCGTCCCAGTCCCACGTCTCGTCGTCGGGCAGCTCGACGCCCGCGGCCTCGAACACGGCGGGGTTGACGACGAGCCCGAACGTGTTGACGCCCGTCGGCACGCCGTACTGGGTGTCGCTGAAGAAGCCGTTGGACAGCGCACCCTCGTCGAGCGCCGCCAGGTCGAGGTGGTCCGAGACCGTCTCAAGGTCGAGCAGCACGCCGCGGTCGCCGTACTCGCGCGGGTAGGCGCCGCCCATCGTGATGACGTCCGGCTCGTCGCCCGCGGCGACCGCGGTGGCGAGGCGGTCGAAGTAGGAGTTGAAGTCCACGGACTCCGTCTCGACCGTGATGTTCGGGTTGGCCTCCTCGAAGGCGTCGACCGCGGCGTTGGTCATCGCGGCGCGCTCCTCGTTGCCCCACCAGACGAAGCGGATCGTCACCTCCTCGTCGGGGTCGTAGGCCTCGGCCGACTCCTCGGGCTCGTCCGCGCCCTCGGCCGCGCCCGAGTCGCCCTGGCCGCACGCGGCGGTGAGCAGCAGGGCCCCCGCCGTCAGGCCGGCACCCAGGCCGCGGACCAGGCCGCTCCGCCGGGCGTTCCCTCGTGTGGATCGCATCGTCGTCCTCCCTGCCGCGTCCTTGCGGCGGTCGCGCCGCCCGTCCCGAAGGGCGTGCGGTTCGTGCTTCCAGTGTGCCCTGAATCGATTCATCCCGCCGAGGGCCGACGTCGTCCACCACCACGAATCCGATGGGGCCGCGCCGATCCGGCTGGCGTTTACACCGGTGTAAGAACACCACACCCCCCGCACCGGGTCAAGGCCCCACCCGCGGCCCATGGCCCGGGTCCGCGGTGCCCAAGCGCCACCGGCGTCCGGCCCTCCCGCTCCCACCGGTGTCCGGCCCTCCCCACCCAGCGTCCAGATGTTCGGACGCGAGCGGGCCCTCCCCCACCCGGTGTCCGGATGTTCGAACGCGAGCGGCCGTGCACCTGGATGAGTAGGCAACGCCTCCACGTGCACGGATGTTCGCCCGGCGGCATCGGGGCGGACGGCCGACGCGGGGGTCAGCGAGCTCGGCGGCGTCCGCGGCGCGGGGCGCGGGTGCGGCTGGGGCCCCCGTCAGGCGCCGGTGGACTCGCGCGGGACCAGGCGGTGGTCGGCAACGACCTCGACCGCACGGGACGTTCCGCCGTCGAGCCGCTCGAGCAGCAGCTCGACCGCGGTCCGGGCGATCTGGGTCCGGCCCGGGTCGACGGTCGTCAGGCTGGGGCGCGAGAAGCGCGCCTCCTCGATGTCGTCGAAGCCGACGACGGCGACGTCGTCCGGCACGCCGACGCCGCGCTCGTAGAGCACGCGCATCGCGCCCAGCGCAAGGACGTCGTTGAGCCCCACGACGGCGTCGAACGGCCGCCCGCGCTCGAGCAGCGACCTCATCGCGTCGGCGCCCGTGCCCCGCGTCCAGGTCGCGGCGTGGCCGACGAGCGCGTCGTCGAGCGCCAGCCCCGCCTCGGCGAGCGCGGCGCGCACGCCCGCCGTGCGCAGCGACCCGGCCCCCGTGCCGGACTCGTCGAAGCCGCCCACGACGGCGATGCGCCGCCGGCCCTGGGCGAGCAGGTGCTCGGTCACCGCCCGGGCGCCGTCGACGTTCGCCATCGCCACGTGCGGCACCTGGCTGTGCAGCGCGCGCTCGCCGAGCAGCACGATCGGGAAGTCGACCTCGAGCGCCGACGCGTCACCGCCGCGCAGCGCGAGCGGCGAGAAGATCAGGCCGTCCGTCATCCGCCGCCGGGCGCTGAAGAGCACCTCCATCTCGCGCTGCCGCAGCCCGCCCGTCTGCTCGATGAGCACGGTGTACCCGCGCGCCGCGGCCGCGTCGATGATCTCGTCGGACAGCTCCGCGAAGTACGGCAGGCTCAGCTCCGGCACCGCGAGCGTGACCATGCCCGTGCGCCCGAGGCTGAGGTTCCGGGCCGAGAAGTTCATCTGGTAGCCGAGCTGGTCGATCGCCGCGCGGACCCGGCGGCGCGTCGCCTCGCTCACGTAGGGGAAGTCGTTCACCACGTTGGAGACGGTCTTGACCGAGACGCCCGCCACGCGGGCGACGTCGCGCATCGTCGCGGACACCGCGCCTCCTTCCGGGCCTCTCGGCGCCGATCGAGCTCGTGCACCCGGCGAAGCCGTCGGCGCGTGAGCGGCACCAGTGTGGCACCGGCCGCTGGACACCCCCGACCGGCGCGCCTAGGGTCACGGTAACCGGTTACCGCTCGCGCGCTCGGCCCTCGCCGTGCAGCGACGTTCCCGACGGACCGGCACCTCGACGTGGAGGACGCATGCAGCAGCACATCCGGGTGGACGGCACGCGCCTGGTCGACGGCGACGGGCGGACCGTCCTCCTCCGTGGCGTCGGCCTCGGCGGCTGGATGACGATGGAGAACTTCATCACCGGGTACCCCGCGAGCGAGTCGCAGATGCGGCGCGCCGTCGGCCGCGTGCTCGGCCCGGAGGCGTCCGAGGCGTTCTTCGAGACGTTCCTCGACGAGTTCTTCGCCGACGCCGACGCCGCGCACCTCGCGTCGCTCGGGATGAACGCCGTGCGCATCCCGTTCTCGTACTTCCACCTCGAGGACGACGACGCGCCGTTCGAGATCAAGGAGAGCGGGCTGGCACGGCTCGAGCGCGTCGTGCACACGCTCGGCCGCCACGGCATCTGGTCGATCCTCGACCTGCACGCCGCGCCGGGGCGTCAGAACCAGCACTGGCACTCCGACAACCCGACGCACTTCGCCGAGTTCTGGAACCACCGGCACTTCCAGGACCGCGTCGTGCACCTGTGGGAGGTGCTGGCGGACCGGTTCAAGGACGAGCCGTGGGTGGCCGGCTACAACCCGCTCAACGAGCCGTCCGACGTCACGGGCGAGAAGATCGGCCCGTTCTACGCGCGCCTCGAGCGCGCGATCCGCGCGGTCGACCCGCACCACGTGCTGTTCCTGGACGGCAACCGGTACTCGACCGACTTCTCGATGTTCGCCGAGCCGTTCGACAACACCGTCTGGACCGCGCACGACTACGCCCTCCCGGGCATCGCCGCCGTGAGCCGCTACCCGGGCGAGACGCGCGGCCAGCACTTCGACCGAGCGACCGTCGAGGCGACCTTCCTGCGCCGCACCGAGGTCATGCGCGCCACCGGCACGCCGATCTGGGTCGGCGAGTTCGGCCCCATCTACACGGGCGACGCCGAGCGCGTCGACGGCGCCTACCGGCTGCTGCAGGACCAGCTCGACATCTACCGCGAGCACGGCGCGAGCTGGAGCCTGTGGACCTACAAGGACGTCGGCAGCCAGGGGCTCGTCACGACGGATCCCGCGTCGCCGTACATGGAGCGCATCCGGCCGGCGCTCGAGAAGAAGAACCGGCTCGGCACCGACTCGTGGGGCGGCAGCGACGCGCACACGCGCGACGTCCTCGACCCGATCGAGGCGCTCTTCGCGCGCGAGTTCCCCGACTTCGACCCCTACCCGTGGGGCGCGCGCCAGTGGGTCAACGTGCTCGTGCGGCACATCCTGCTCGCCGAGCCGCTGGTCGACGAGTACGCGCGCTGCTTCACCGGCCTGAGCGCCGACGGCGCCGCCGAGCTCGCTCGGTCCTTCGCGTTCGACAACTGCATCGAGCGGGAGCGCCTGAGCGCGGTGCTGCGCGGCCACCTCCTCTGAGGCGACGCCGGGCCGCCCGCCCTCACCGGCACGGCGGGCGTCCGGCGCCGGCGCGTATTTCAACCGAATGGTTGACGAGCCGCCCTGCGCGGCGTAGCGTCCATCTCAACCGAACGGTTGACGATTGGAACCACGCATGGCGGCCGACCAGCTCTCCCGGGTCTTCGCGGCACTCGCCGACCCGACCCGGCGGGACATGGTCGCCCGCCTCACCCTCGCCGACGCGACCGTCGGTGAGCTCGCCGAGCCCTACGACGTGAGCGTCCAGGCGGTCTCGAAGCACGTGCGCGTGCTCGAGGACGCAGGGCTCGTCACCCGGCCCGCGACCGCGGGCCGGCCTCCCGTCCACCTCGAGGCGGAGGTCTTCGACCTCATGACGAAGTGGATCGAGCGCTACCGGCAGCAGGCCGAGGAGCGCTACCGCCGCCTCGACGACGTCCTGGCGGCCATGCCCGACGACGAGCCGGGTGCACCTCCCGCCGGTCCCACGGGGACGACGGCGACCGCTTCCACGAGCCCGCAGGAGCACTGACATGACCACGACCACCCGCGAGACCACCGTCACCGCCGACCCGGACGTCCCGCTCGTCCGCGTCGTGCGGGAGTTCGACGCACCGCCCGAGAAGGTGTTCCGCGCCCACACCGACCCGGACCTCCTCGTGCAGTGGTTCGGGCCCCGCGGCACGGAGACGCGCTACGAGCAGTTCGACGCGACCACGGGCGGCACCTACCGCTGCGTGCACGTGAGCGAGGGTCAGGAGATGGGCGCACAGGGCTGCTTCCACGAGGTCCGCGCGCCCGAGAGCATCGTCCAGACGTTCAGCCTCGACGCCTTCCCCGACGGGGTCGCGCTCGAGCGGTACACCTTCGAGCGGCTCGAGGGTGACCGGACGAGGCTCACCGTGACCACGCTCGTCGACTCGTTCGAGACCCGCGACCAGATCGTCGCGAGCGGCATGGAGCACGGGGTCCGCGAGGGCTTCGAGCGCCTCGACGACCTCCTGGCGTCGTGAACGCCGTCGCGGCCGAGGCCGCCCGCACGCGCCCGCACCGCGCGGTCACCGTCGCCCTCTGGGCGGTGCAGGTCGTCCTCGCGTTCGTGATCGGCAGCGGCGGGGCGATGAAGCTCGCGGCCGACCCGGTGATGGTCCAGATGTTCGACGACATCGGCGCGGGTCAGTGGTTCCGCGTCGTCGTCGGGGCGCTGGAGGTCGCCGGGGCCGTCGGCCTGCTCGTCCCCCGGCTCGCCACCTGGGCGGCCGCAGGGCTGGCGCTCCTGCTGCTCGGCGCCACGATCACCAACCTCGCGGTGCTCCACGCCGACCCGGCGATGTCCGCCGCGCTCATGGTGACCGCGGCCGTGGTCGTCGTCGTGCGGCGACGCCGGCGCCCACCGGCCTGACGGCCGGGCGGAACCGTCCAAACCCGGGCACTTCCCCTGTCCAGGACGGCCGACGGCGGTTACGGTGACCGCGTGCGACGGGGCACGTGCGGGACCGGCAGAGGGTGAACTCTCTCAGGCCGGTCACGCGTCGGGCCGATGAGGTGAAGGTCGCACACCGCGTCGTCACCGATCGGAGCCCCCCATGGACCTCGCCGCCGCACTGGCCACCATCGAGGACGAGCCGCGCCGGCGGAGTCTGCTCCCGCTGCTGGTGGCAGCGCTGGTGGTCGCCGCCGTGGGCGTCCAGTCCGACGGGCTCTCGGTCGTGGCGATCCTCGCGGCCGCCTGGGTCGCGTCGGTCGTCGTGAAGCGCCAGCACGAGCGCGAGGTCGTCCGCCGTGGTCGCGTCGGAGACGCCGTCGCGGCGTTCCTCCAGGTGGAGCACGGTCTGGCCGTGGACGGCCCGGTCTGCGTGCACCTGCGCGGCGCGCACCTCGCGGCGCTCGACGGCGCCGGCTCCCGCCGCACGGTCGACGTCCGCTGGACGGCCCTCGCGGGCCGCGACGGCCACCCGCCGGTGGCGATCGCCGGGCCGGTCGAGGTCCGCCTCGCCACCGTGGTGCCCGTCGTCCCGGCCTGACGCACCCCTTCCCTCGCACGACGACTTCCCGCGCACGACGACGCCCCGCCCTCGGCCTGAGCCGGGAGCGGGGCGTCGTCGTCGTGCGGGTCAGGCGTCGCCCAGCGCCTCCTTGAGGCGGACGCGGCCGCTGAACCGCAGCAGCGAGCGGGAGTAGATCCGCGCGCCGAGCGCGATGACACCCACGCAGGCGATCGCGAGCAGCAGGAGCGACGCGAGCGGCTCCCACCACGCGGCCTCGCCGAGGAAGAGCCGCACCGGCATCGCGACCGGGGCGCTGAACGGCACGTACGAGGCGATCGTCAGCACGAGCGGGTTGTCGTTGAAGAAGACGATGACGAAGTACGGCGCCATGGTCAGCATCATCACGGGCGAGAGCACCGGGCCGGTGTCCTCGATCCGCGAGACGAGCGACGCGCTCGAGGCGAACACCGCCGCGAGGAGCACGAAGCCCAGGATGAAGAAGATGATGAACCACGCGATCGGTCCGCCCAGGGCGCTGAGCAGCTCGTCCTGACCCGTCGCGACCGTGCCGATGACGGCGACCGCGGCGAGCGCCGCCGTCTGGCCGAGCGCGAGCGCGCTGTTGCCGAGGATCTTGCCGGCGAGCAGTGCGCGGGCCGGGACGGTCGACAGCAGGATCTCCACGACGCGGGACTGCTTCTCCTGCACGGTGTTCTGCGCGATCGTCGAGCCGAACGTCATCGCGGCCATCATGAACACGAGCCCGAACCCGAAGGACACGAGGTAGCGCAGGCCTTCGTCCGTCTCGGCCTCCTCGAGCAGCTCGACCTCCGGCACCACGGACAGCGCGCCCATGACCTCGCCGGGCGCCTCGGTGAGCGCGACGACCGTGTAGCCGGTCGGGTTGTCGTCGGTGAGGACCGCGGCCGCGACCTCCTCGGACTCGACGAGCTCGCGCGCCTCCTGCGCGTTCTCGACCGGGACGCCCTCGAGCGTCTCGATGCCGCGGACGACGTCGGCCGTCGCGGGCACGACGGCGACGCGCGTCGGCTCGCTGCGGCCCGCGAAGACGGACCCGAGCACGATGGACGCGAGCACCGCGAGCAGCAGCACGCCGGTCGAGATGAGGAACGACTTGCTGCGGACCTGGGTGAGGATCTCGCGCTCGGCGACCATGAGCGTCGCAGGCACGACGCCGGGCACGGGCGGGCGCGGGCGGCCGTCGGCCGTGGTGCGGGCGGGGCTGGGGGTCGGGGTGCTCATCGGACGGCCTCGCTCTCGGTGCGGGTGGTGCCGGACGGCGTGCCGCCGGCCCCGGTGCTGTCGTCGTCGCCCTCGACCTCGTCGCGGACGATGTCGCGGAAGATCTCCGCGAGGGTGGGGCGCACGGGTGCGAACTTGCGCACGGGCGCCTGGTCGAGCGCGGTGCGCAGCACGCGCTGCGCAGCGGCCTCGTCGGCGTCGAAGAGCGCCCAGCCGCCGTCGAACTCGACGACGCTCACGCCGGGCTCCGTGCGCAGCCAGCCCATGTCGCCGCCCGAGTCGATGACGTAGCGCGGCTCGGCGAACGACTCACGCAGCTCGTCGCGCGGACCGGCGGCGCGGATCCGGCCGCCGGCGATGACGACGACGTCGTCGCACAGCCGCTCGACGACGTCGAGCTGGTGCGAGCTGAAGAGCACGGGCACGCCCTGCGCGGCGGTCTCGGCGAGGACCGACACGACGGTGTCGACCGCCATCGGGTCCAGGCCCGAGAACGGCTCGTCGAGGATGAGCACCTCGGGCTCGTGCACGAGCGCCGCGGCGATCTGCACGCGCTGCTGGTTGCCGAGCGAGAGGTCCTCGAGCGCGTCGTCGGCGCGTGCGCCGAGGTCGAGCCGCTCGAGCAGGTCACGCGCCCGCCGGTCCGCCGTGCGGCGGTCGTAGCCGTGCAGCCGGGCGAGGTACGCGAGCTGCTCGGCGGCCTTCATCTTCGGGTAGAGGCCGCGCTCCTCGGGCATGTAGCCGAAGTGCCGGCGGGCCTCGTCCCCGAGCGGGGCGCCGTCGAGCGTGACGGTCCCCGAGTCGGACGAGAGGACGCCGAGGATGATCCGCATCGTCGTGGTCTTGCCGGCGCCGTTTCCGCCGACGAAGCCCGTGAGCTTGCCGCGCTCGACCGAGAAGCCGACGTCGTCGAGCACGAGCCGGTCCCCGAAGGACCGGTGGATGCCGTCCAGCCTGAGCATGTCTCCCCCTGGGGGTCACGTTCCGCGGGGCCACCCCGCGACGTGCTCAACGCTAGGCAGCCGCGGCCGACGGCGGCTCAGGCGCGAGGCTGATCGTGCGCCTCCCCCGCGCGGTGGAGGGACGGCCGCACGCTCCGCCGCGCGGCGGCGCACTCCGCCCGAGGGCGGCCCTCAGCCGCCCACGAGGCCGTGCTCGTACGCGAACACCACGGCCTGGACCCGGTCGCGCAGCGACAGCTTCATGAGCACGTTCGAGACGTGCGTCTTGACCGTCGCGCGGCCGAGGAACAGCTCGCCCGCGATCTCGTCGTTGGTCAGCCCGTGCGCGAGGAGCACGAGCACCTCGCGCTCCCGGTCCGTGAGGGACGCGACGGCTGCGGCGCTCTCGTCGGTGCCGCCGTTCGCAGTGCCGCCGCCCGCCGCCGGGCGCTCCTCGTCGGCGGCCTCCCCGCCGCGACGCGCCTGCACGGCACGCGCGATGACGGCGCGCGTGACCTCGGGCGCGAGCAGCGCGTCGCCCGCCGCGACCGCGCGCACGCCCGCGACGAGCTGCTCGGGTCGCGAGTTCTTCAGCAGGAAGCCCGACGCCCCGGCCTCGAGCGCCTCGGCGAGGTAGTCGTCGCGGTGGAACGTGGTGAGGATGAGGATTCCTGCACGCACCTGCGGGTCGGCCGTGATCAGGCGCGTCGCCTCGAGCCCGTCCATGTCCGGCATCTGCACGTCCATGCAGATGACGTCGGGCTGGAGCGAGCGCGCGAGCTCGACGGCGCGCCGGCCGGACGACGCCTCGCCGACCACCTCGAGGTCGGGCTGGAGGCCGAGGATGGTGCCGATGCCGGCGCGGACCAGCTCCTGGTCGTCCACGAGCAGCACGCGGAAGGGGCGGTCGGTCGCCTCGGTGGTCACTGGTCCTCCTGGGTGGTGCGGGCCTCGAGCGGGATGTACGCACGCACGAGGAAGCCGCCACGGCCGCGCGGGCCGGCGTCGAGCGTGCCGCCGTCGGCCGCGACGCGCTCGCGCATGCCGAGCAGCCCGAGGCCCGACGACGCGGCGACCCCGCGGCGCACGCCGGCGCCGTCGTCGGCCACCTCGAGCTCGACGGCGTCGCCGAGGTAGCGCAGGCGGACGTCCGCGTGCGCGCCGACGCCGCCGTGCTTGCGGGAGTTGGTGAGCGCCTCCTGGGCGATCCGGTACAGGTTGAGCGAGACGAGCGGTGGCAGCGGCACCGGGTCGCCGACGACCTGGAACGTCGCGGGCAGGCCGACCTCGGTGGACTGCGCGACGAGCTCGGGGATCCGGTCGACCGTGAGCGAGCCCACGTGGTCGCGCGAGCCGATCTCGGGCGGCGCCCCGACGCCGCCCGGCGTCACGCCCTCGCGCGGCGCCTCGCGGAGCGTGCCGAGCACGCCCTGGAGCTCGGCGATGCTCTGCCGCGCCGACTCCTCGACCTGCTCGAGCGCGGCCGCGGCGCGGCTCGCGTCCGTGCCGATCAGCGCCCGGGCGGCCGCCGCCTGGATGCCCATCATCGAGACGTGGTGCGCGACGGCGTCGTGCAGCTCACGCGCGAGGCGCAGCCGCTCGAGCGTGACGGCCTGGCGCTCGACGACCTGGCGCTCGAGCTGCAGCAGGCGTCCGCGGTAGGCGGTGCGCGCGCGCTCGCGCGCCGACGCCCAGGCGTGGTTGCCGAACCACGCGGCGCCCGCGAAGTAGAGGACGTTCGTCAGCAGCTGGATGAGCATGTAGGCGACGAACGGCGAGAACGCACCCGCGCGCGACAGGCCGGGCAGCGCCTCGGGGTCGGTGGCGCTGCGGAAGATGCTCACGACGAGCCACGCGAACATCCCGACGACGACGACCGTGCGGACGACGGTCGCGCGTCGGCGGTCCGGGTCCCACGCGCCGACCGTGTACAGCGCCATGAACAGGGCGATGTTGAGGAAGAGCGTCTCGGGGACCATGAGCTCGCCCGCCACGACGAACGCCACCGAGATGACGACGGTGACCGCGGACGGCCAGCGGCGGCGCACCGCGAGCGGCACCGTCGCACCCGCGAGGCACAGCACCGACACCCAGCCGGCTGCGGGGTCGTCGTAGATGCCCGCGGTCCGCAGCAGGGCCATGCTCAGCACCGCTCCGACCAGGAGCGCGCCCGCGAGCAGCGCGTCGCCGCGCAGCTGGTCCGCGCTCGGCGGCGGCCGGTGCCAGCCGGGCGCGTCCGGGTCGAGCGCCGGGGCGCCGGTCCGCGTCGGACCCGACACGACCTGGGCGACGGCGGGGCGCACGGCGGTCAGGGAGCGGTCCACGGCGTTCACCGTAGTCGCCGGTCACGACGCTCCGGTGCCTGCAGGGCGCATGCAGCGCGCATGCAGGGTCCGCGCGCGGGGCGCGCGACGAGTGCGCGTGACCACCGCCACCCTCAAGCCCGCGCCGGGCCGGCCGATGACCCTGTGGGCCCGCGACGCGGACCCCCACCCGCACAGCTCACCAGCCTGCGGGCCGACACCACGCCGGCGAACCCGCCGGACGACGGAGCACCATGCACGCCGCCACGGAGACCATCGGACTGATGGCCTCGCTGACCTCGTTCCTCCTCTGGATCCCGCAGGGCACCCGCGTCTGGAAGGCGCGCCGCACGCCCGAGGAGCTGCGCGGCATCGCGCTGAGCACCCAGGTGATCTCGCTCGCCGGCTCGGCCCTGTGGCTCGCGTACGCCGTGCTCATCGGCTCGTTCTGGCTCGGCGCCCCCGTGGTCGTCAACGGGCCTATCGCGATCATGACCCTCGTCGTCCTCGTGCGCGGACGACGCGCCCTCGCCGCCGCCGCACCGGCGCCCGACGCTTCCGTCGTCACGGCCACCGCCGTCGACGCACCCGAGCGGCTGGTCGACGCACCCGAGCGGCTGGCGGAGACCGACGCGGCCGCGCCGGCCCCGGCTGCCACGGATCAGGTTGCGCTCGCGGCCTGACGGCGCGCCGCCCCGGGTGATTTCCACGTGGACGACACATGTGGACGTTCACATCCGCGGCCGGCGTGCCGATGAGGACGGCATGTCGGCGATGACGGTGACCTCGTTCCACGGTCCGCTCGCGCCCCCGGCCGGACCCGCGCTGACGCTGGTCGCCGGAGCGGTCGAGGGATCGTCCCCCGTGCCGTGCGCTGCGCGGCCCTCGACGGGGTTCGTCCACCGCGACGGCCGGTGCCAGTGCTTCGCCGGCGGTCCCGCGCCCGAGTTCGCGCCGTCGCGGCAGCCCGCCGCGATGCACGGGCTGCACGCGGTCCGCCCGCACCTCACCGTCGCCCACTGACGCGACTCCCCGTGCGGGCCGCCGTCGCGCGGAACGCCGTCGTGCGGAGCGTCGTCGTGCGGAGCCCCGTCGTTCAGGACGACCTCGTGCGGAGCGCCGTCGTGCGACTCGCCGGCGTGTCCGGTCACGGCACTCCGCGGGTCCACGGAGACCTCAGCGGGTGAGTCGGGCCTCCGCCTCGGCCCACCGGTCCTCGCCGACGCCGCCGTCGCCCGGCTCGTAGCGCACCAGGTCCTGCCCGCGCGCGCCGACGGCGCGGAGCGCCGCGAGGTCGCCCTCGAGCACGCCCGCGCCTCGCGCCTGGACCAGCACGTTGCCGAGGGCGGCCGCCTCGACCGGCCCGGCGACGACCGGGAGCCCGGTCGCGTCGGCCGTGAGC
>NZ_JACVQL010000100.1 GCF_019733465.1 Actinotalea ferrariae
CGTCGCGCCGGACCGGCTGCCTGCCCTGCTCCCGCGCCCGAGTTCGCACCCGCCCCCGCCCCTGCTCCTGCACCTGCGCCGGCCCCCGCGCCGGATCCCGCGCCTGCTCCGGCTCCCGCGCCCGCACCGGCTCCGGCCCCCCCGTCTGCTCCGGCTCCCGCGCCCGCACCGGCCCCCACGCCTGATCCTGAGCCGGCGCCCGCCCCGCCCGTCACCCCCGCACCTGCGCCGTCCGGCGGGATCATCTCGTCCGTGCCGGGCAGCGTCCCGACCAGCGCGCCGACCAGCGCTCCCGCCGTGGCGCCGACGACGGGGTTGGCGTCGGCCGCCGTCCCGTCGGATGCTGGCGTGGTGACCTCCTCGCAGCCCGGCGTCCGCCCGACGCCGCCCCTGGACGACGACGTCGAGCGCACCCGCCTCGGCCACGCCAGCCGGCGAGCCGTGCCCGAGGTCGAGCACGGCGGCCGTCCCGCGCCCCGGGCGACCCTCCAGCTGTGGGACGGGCGCACCCTCACGCTCGAGGGCACCGCGCTCGTCGGCCGCAACCCCGCGGCGCGCGACGGGGAGCCCGCGCCGGACCAGCTGCTCCAGGTCCCGGACCCTGGCCGGTCGGTCTCCAAGACCCACCTCGTCCTCGGCGTCGACGCCGACGGCGTCTGGCTGCGCGACCGCAACTCGACGAACGGCACCGTCGTCACGCTCGGCGACGGGCAGCAGATCCTCTGCGCGCCCGAGCAGAAGATCCGCGTCCCCGACCGCGCGTCGGTCGCCTTCGGCGACTTCTGGCTGACGGTCGCGGGCTGACGGTCAGGGGCTGACGGTCAGGGTCTGACGGCGGCCCGTCGGCCGAACGGTCGGGCCGTCCGCAGGCCGTCGACCGTGAGCACGACGAGCGCGACCCAGACGAGACCGAACCCGACCCACCGCGCGAGCGGCATCTCCTCGCCGAACCAGAGCACGCCGACGAGGAACTGCAGCGTCGGTGCGAGGTACTGGAGCATCCCGACGACGCTGAGCGGCAGCCGTCGAGCCGCGCCACCGAAGAGCAGCAGCGGCACGGCGGTGATGATGCCGGAGCTCACCAGGATCGCTGCGTGGCCCGCCCCGCTCGCGCCGAACGCCGCGGTCCCGTCGAGCGCGAGCCAGGCGAGGTAGCCGATCGCGACCGGGCCCAGCACGGTGGTCTCGACGGCCAGGCTCGCGACCGCGGGCACCGTGCGTCCCACGCGGTTCTTGATCAGCCCGTAGAGCCCGAACGTCGCGGCGAGCGCGAGCGCGATCCACGGCAGGCGCCCCACCCCGATCGTGATGACGACGACGGCCGCGGCGCCGATGCCGAGCGCCACCCACTGCGCGCGCCGCAGGCGCTCGCCCAGCGCGAGGACCGCGAGCGCGACGGTCACGAGCGGGTTGATGTAGTAGCCCAGCGCCGTGTCGACCGTGTGCCCGGTGAGGACGCCGTGCACGAAGACCAGCCAGTTGAGGGCGACGAGCGCGCCTGCCGCGGCGAGCGTGCCGAGCATCCGCCGGTCGCGCAGCGCCCGCGTGAACGCGGCCCAGCCACCCGTCACCCGCAGCAGCACCAGGCAGAAGAGCAGGGACCACACGACGCGGTGGGCGATGATCTCGACCGGCCCCGCGGGCTGGAGCAGCGGGAAGTAGAGCGGGAGGAACCCCCACAGCAGGTAGGCACCCAGACCGAGGGCCAGGCCCGTCCGGTCGAGCGACGGCGTCTGGTCCTCGGGCGCACGCACCGGCACAACCTACGCCGCCTACACTGGCGTCAGCGTCCTGGCGTGGCGCGCCGTCGTCGTGCGACCGGTGCCCCGCCGCCCCCCACCGGAAGGCACTCCGCTCCGTGAGCAGCACCCGTCCCCTGCGCGTGGCCATCGTCGGCGCCGGACCGGCCGGCATCTACGCCGCCGACATCCTGTCCAAGTCGGGCCTCGAGGTGTCGATCGACCTCTTCGAGCGGCTGCCCGCGCCCTTCGGGCTCGTGCGCTACGGCGTCGCGCCGGACCACCCGCGGATCAAGCAGATCATCGTGGCGCTGCACAAGATCCTCGACCGCGGGGACATCCGGCTGCTCAGCAACGTCGACTACGGCACGGACCTCGACCTCGAGGACCTGCGCCGGTTCTACGACGCGGTGATCTTCTCGACCGGCGCGATCCGCGACGCCGAGCTGCCGATCCCCGGTATCGACCTGCCCGGGTCGTTCGGCGCCGCGGACTTCGTGTCGTGGTACGACGGCCACCCGGACGTCCCGCGCACCTGGCCGCTCGAGGCGAGCAGCATCGCCGTCGTCGGCGCGGGCAACGTGGCGCTCGACGTCGCCCGCATGCTCGCCAAGCACCCCGAAGACCTGCTGCCCACGGAGATCCCCGACAACGTCCACCAGGGCCTGCTGGCCAACCCCGTCACGGACGTGCACGTCTTCGCGCGCCGCGGGCCGGCCCAGGTGAAGTTCAGCCCGCTCGAGCTGCGGGAGCTGGGTCACGTCCCGGACGTCGACGTCGTCGTCTACCCCGAGGACTTCGACTTCGACGAGGGCTCGATGGCCGCGATCCACTCGTCGAACCAGACCAAGCAGGTCGTCAAGACCCTCACGGACTGGACGCTCAAGGAGCCCGAGGAGCTCACCGCGAGCCGGCGGATCCACCTGCACTTCCTGCACAAGCCCGTGGCCGTCCTCGGCGAGGACCGGGTCGAGGGCCTGCGCACCGAGCGCACCGTGCTCACGGGTGACGGGTCCGTCGCCGGCACCGGCCAGACGCACGACTGGCCCGTCCAGGCCGTGTACCGCGCCGTCGGGTACTTCGGCTCGCCCCTGCCCGGCCTGCCGTTCGACGAGGTCGGCGGCGTCATCCCGAACCGCGAGGGGCGCGTCGTGGAGGCCGACGGCGAGCAGCTCGCGGGCGTCTACACGACCGGCTGGATCAAGCGCGGCCCCGTCGGCCTCATCGGGCACACGAAGTCGGACGCGACGGAGACGATCAAGCACCTCGTCTCCGATGTCGAGACGCTGCCGCGCGCGGCCGAGCCGGACCCCGACGCCGTCACCGCGTTCCTGTCCGAACGCGGCGTCGGGCACGTCGAGTGGTCCGGCTGGATGCTGCTCGACGCGTACGAGCAGTCCCTCGGCGAGCCCCACGGGCGTCAGCGGATCAAGGTCGTCCCGCGCGAAGACATGCTCGCGGTCATCCGCGGCGAGCGCTGAGCGACCGCCCGACCCGGCCTCAGCCCAGGCGCCGGAGGAAGTCGCGCGTGCGCTCCTGCTGCGGGTCGCCCAGGACCTGCTCGGGCGTGCCCCGCTCGTGGACCCGCCCGGCGTGCAGGAAGCAGACCTCGTCGGCGACGTGCCGCGCGAAGCCCATCTCGTGCGTCGCGACGACCATGGTCATGCCCTCGGCCTTGAGCTCGACGAGGAGGTCGAGCACCTCGCCGACCAGCTCGGGGTCGAGCGCGCTCGTCACCTCGTCCAGGAGCATGAGCCGGGGTGAGGACACGAGCGAGCGCGCGATCGCCACGCGCTGCTGCTGACCGCCCGAGAGCTCGTCGGGGAACGCGCGCGCCTTCGCGGCCAGGCCGACGCGCTCGAGGATCGCGGTCGCCCGCTCCTCGGCCTGCGGGCGCGGCACCTTGTGGACCAGCCTCGACGCCAGGGTGACGTTGTCCAGCACGCGCATGTGCGGGAAGAGGTTGAAGGACTGGAACACCATGCCCATCCGCGCGCGGACGGCGTCGGCGTCCTGCCGGGGGTCGGTGATGTCCTCGCCCTCGAGCAGGATCACGCCGTCGTCGACCTCCTCGAGGAGGTCGACGGTGCGCAGCAGGGTCGACTTGCCGGAGCCCGAGGCGCCGATGAGCACGACGCACCGGTGGGCGTCCACGTCCAGGTCGATGCCGTCCAGGACGACGGTGCTGCCGAACGCCTTGCGCACGCCACGGATGCTGAGCAGCGGGCCGCCGCCGTCGGTCGCGCTCATCGCAGGGGACCGGCGCCCGCGACCCCGGCGGTCGCACCGAGCCAGCCGCTGCGCCGCGACAGCGCCTCGGTGACGCGCGTGAGCGGGATGGTGAGGAGCACGAACAGGAACCCGGCGACGACGTACGGCGTGAAGTTCGCGTGCACCGACGTCTGGATCTGCGCCGCCCGCACCGCGTCGATCGCGCCGAGGATCGAGATGAGGCCCGAGTCCTTCTGCAGCGCGACGAGGTCGTTGAGCAGCGCGGGCACCACGCGCCGGACGGCCTGGGGCAGCACGACCGTGCGCATGGTCTGCGCCCGGGTCAGGCCGAGGGACCGGGCCGCCGCGACCTGCGACGGGTGCACCGACTCGATGCCCGCCCGGAACACCTCCGCGACGTACGCGGAGTAGGTGAGGACCAGGGCGAGGCCGCCCAGCACGACGGCCTGCGTCGGGATGCCCTGCAGCCGCAGGCCCGGCAGGCCGAAGCCGACGAGCAGCAGCACGAGGATCAGGGGCAGGCCGCGGAACACGTCGACGTACGCCGTCGCGGCGGCGCGGAGCGGGAAGAACACGGGTCCCCGCAGCGTGCGGGCGATCGCGAGGGCGAGCGCCACGACGAGGATGACGACGGCGCACACGGCCATGACGCGGAGGTTGAGCCACAGGCCCTCGAGCACCCGGGGCAGCGCGAGCAGCGCGACGTCGGGGTCGAAGAACGACTGCCGCACCCGAGGCCAGCCGGGCGAGCTGGTCAGAGCGAGGACGGCGACCCCGGTGAGGGCCACGGTGCTGGCGACCGCCACCAGCGTCGAGCGCCGCGCCTGGCCGCGCCGGTAGGCGAGGCGCTCGACCTGCAGGGCCGACGGCGTCCAGGCCTCGGTGGCGCTCCGCTCGGCGCTCGCCGTCACTCGAGGACCGGCGCGCCGGCGGCGTCGGTCAGCCACTGCGCCTCGAGCTCCGCGAGCGTGCCGTCCTCGCGCAGCGCGTCGACGGCCGCCGTCACGTCGTCCGTCAGCTCGCTGCCCTTGTCGAGCACGAGCCCGAACTGGTCGGGCGACTCGCCCGCGGGCAGCTGCCCGACGACGACGCCGCCGTCGAGCTCGGCGGCCGTGATGTAGAGCGCCGTCGGGAGGTCCACGACGATCGCGTCGACCAGCCCTGCGGTGAGCGCCTGCTTGACCTGGTCGTTGTCGTTGAAGAGCTGGATCGGCGTCGTCGGGGCGATCGACTCCTCCGCCACGGTCGCGCTCGTCGTGCCGACCATGGCACCGATCCGCAGGCCGACGAGGTCGGCGAGCGAGGCGGCGTCGGCCGCCGCGCTGCCCTCGACCGTCACGACGGCCTGCGCCGTGTCGTAGTAGCTCGACGAGAAGTCGAGGTTCTGGCGTCGCTCGTCGCTGATCGAGACCTGGTTGATCGCGACGTCGAACGGCTTCGCGCCCGGCGCGATGATCTGGTCGAACGTCACGGGGACCCACGCGACGGCGTCCGCGTCGTAGCCGAGCTCGGCCGCGACGGCGTACGCGACCGCAGCCTCGAACCCCTCGCCGTTCGTGGGGTCGTTGTCGACGACCCACGGCTCGTAGCCCGGGTCGGACGTGCCGATCGTGAGCACGCCCTCCTCGAGGGTGGGCAGGCTGTCGGACCCGTCGGCGGTCGGGTCGGCGGCGTCCTCGACGGGGGCGCACGCGCCGAGCGCCAGGGCGCTCGCAGCGGCCAGGACGAGCAGGGTGGGGGTGCGCACGGCGGGCTCCAGCGGTTTCGGGACGGAGATGACCGACAGGTGGACGGACGCGTCCCAGCGTACTGGGGAACGGCACCCGCCCCCCGGGCGTTCTCCCAGGCAGGACCGGGTGCCCTCGGGCATCCTCGGACGACGGGGACGAGGCGGCGCGCACGTGGGCACGCGCACCCGGACGGGAGGAGCGAGGTGGGACGGCGTCACTTCAACGGGCTCAAGACCGCGGCCCTCTTCGGCGTGCTCTGGGCCGTGATGCTCGGCCTCGGGAGCGTCGTCGGTCGGGGGCAGTACCTCGTCCTGTTCGCGGCCCTCGGGCTCGTCGGCACCGCGTACGGGTACTGGAACTCGGACCGCATCGCGATCCGGGCCATGCGCGCCCGGCCCGTGAGCGAGATCGAGCAGCCGGCGATGTACCGCATCGTGCGCGAGCTCTCGACCGCGGCCCGCCAGCCCATGCCCCGGCTCTACGTGTCACCGACGGCGGCCCCGAACGCGTTCGCCACCGGCCGGAACCCTCGCAACGCCGCGGTCTGCTGCACCGAGGGGATCCTCGCGCTGCTCGACGAGTGTGAGCTGCGCGGGGTGCTCGGTCACGAGCTCATGCACGTCTACAACCGCGACATCCTCACGTCGTCGGTCGCGGCGGCGTTCGCCGGCATGATCACGTCCGTCGCCCAGGTCCTCATGCTCTTCGGCGGGGGCGACCGCGACCGCGGCGGCAACCCGCTCGCGATGCTCGCGATGGTGTTCCTGGCCCCGATCGCGGCGATGCTCGTCCAGCTGGCCATCAGCCGCACGCGCGAGTACGACGCCGACGAGGACGGCGCCCGCCTGACGGGGGACCCGATGGCGCTCGCCTCGGCGCTCGCGAAGCTCGAGCGGGGGACGCAGCGCGCGCCGCTGCCCGCCAACCGGGACCTCGTCGACGTCTCGCACCTGATGATCGCCCACCCGTTCCGCGGCGGCGGCATGGCGAACCTGTTCGCGACGCACCCGCCGATGGCCGACCGCATCGCGCGGCTCGAGCAGATGGCGGGCCACGGTGGCATCACGCGCTACTGATCGGCGCGACCCGAGCAGCCGGGCGGACCCGGGGCCGGACGCACGAACGCCCCGTCCGTTCCCGCTGGGCGGGGGGACGGGGCGTCCGTGACGCGGGTGGCAGGTGAGGGATTCGAACCCCCGTAGCATGACGCGGCTGATTTACAGTCAGCTCCCTTTGGCCGCTCGGGCAACCTGCCAGGGTGCGGATGGAAGGATAGCAAGCCCACGCGGTGCTGCTGCACACGGCCGCCCGACGGCCGGGCCGGCCGCTGCCGGTGGCCTGCGCACCACGGACCCAGGAGGAGAGACATGGCATCGGAGTCCTCGTTCGACGTCGTCAGCAAGGTGGACCGCCAGGAGGTCGACAACGCGCTCAACCAGGCCGCGAAGGAGATCTCGCAGCGCTACGACTTCAAGAACGTCGGTGCGTCCATCGCCTGGAGCGGCGAGTCGATCGTCATGACCGCGAACTCGGAGGAGCGCGTCAAGGCCGTGCTCGACGTGTTCGAGACCAAGCTCATCCGCCGAGGCATCTCGCTCAAGTCGCTCGAGACCGGTGACCCGAAGCAGTCGGGCAAGGAGTACCGGCTCGAGGCGGCCGTCAAGGAGGGCCTCTCGAGCGAGAACGCCAAGAAGGTCTCGAAGATCATCCGCGACGAGGGTCCCAAGGGCGTCAAGGCGCAGATCCAGGGCGACGAGCTGCGGGTCTCGGCCAAGAGCAGGGACGACCTGCAGGCCGTCATCGCGCTGCTCAAGGACGCCGACCTCGACGTCGCGCTGCAGTTCGTCAACTACCGCTGACGCGCGGCGGGGGTCGCCCGGGCGCGGCGACCCCGCGGCGGCAGTGACGATTTCGCAGGCGTGCCAGGGCGCGTGTACCCTGGCACGCGCTGCCCCGATAGCTCAGTCGGCAGAGCGTCTCCATGGTAAGGAGAAGGTCAAGGGTTCGATTCCCTTTCGGGGCTCTGTTGGTGCCTGGAGGTCGACGACGTACGCCCGGCGTGCGGACGACGGCCGAGTGCACCGATAGTGGCGGGGTAGCTCAGGTGGTTAGAGCACACGACTCATAATCGTGGTGTCGCGGGTTCGAGTCCCGCCCTCGCTACCACAGTGGACAGGCGGACCGGCGGACGGCCGGACGCATCAGACGTAGGCGCTGAACGATCGGCGCGAGAGGTGGCAAGACCGTGGCCAGCAAGTCCCAGGACGTCCGCCCGAAGATCACGCTCGCGTGCGTGGAGTGCAAGGAGCGGAACTACATCACCAAGAAGAACCGGCGCAACGACCCGGACCGTCTGGAGATGAAGAAGTTCTGCCCGCGCGACGGCAAGCACACCCTCCACCGCGAGACCCGCTGAGCTGAGCCGGCCGCGACCGCCGGGAGGAGAGGCCATGGGCATCAACCCCGCCTACGCCGGTCGCGAGTACCCGCCGACGGCGCCCTACGTCGTCGGCCGTGAGCACGTCCGCGACTTCGCGCGTGCCGTCGGTGCGACGCACCCGGCGCACCACGACGCCGACGCCGCCCGTGCCCTCGGCCACCCCGACGTCGTCGCACCGCCGACCTTCGCCGTGGTCGTCGCGCAGCGCGCCGAGGCGCAGCTCATCGCGGACCCCGAGGCGGCGATCGACTTCAGCCGGGTGGTCCACGCCGACGAGCGGATCACCCACCACCGGCCGGTCCACGCCGGTGACGAGCTCGTCACGGTCCTGCACATCGACGCGGTGGTCGAGCGGTCCGGCCTCGCCACGGTGACCACGCGCTGCGAGATCTCCGACGTCGCCGGCGCGCCGGTCTCCACGGTCGTGTCCCGCCTCGCCGTACGCCTCGCCGAGGAGGTGCCGGCATGACGCGCCCCACGCTCGACGGCCTGGCCGTCGGCGACGTCGTCGGCACGCGCACGGTGACCTTCGGGCGCCAGGACCTGGTGCGGTACGCCGGCGCGAGCGGCGACCTCAACCCGATCCACTGGAACGAGCGGTTCGCCACCGACGTGGGCCTGCCGGGCGTCATCGCGCACGGCATGCTCACCATGGGCGCGGCGGTCAACCTCGTGTGCGACTGGGCCGGCGACCCCGGCGCCGTCGTCGACTACGGCGTCCGCTTCACGCGGCCGGTGCCGGTCCCCGACTCGGGCGCGGCGACGCTCGAGGTGACGGGCACCGTCGGCGCGGTCGACGCCGAGGCGGGCACGGTCCGCGTCGACCTCACCGTGACGTCCGGCGGCGAGAAGGTGCTCGGCCGCTCGCAGGTGCTCGTCCGGCTCTGAGGCGTCAGGCGGGTGGCGGTCCCGTCGTCGTGCCGACGCGCAGCTCGACGTCGAGCTGGACGGGAGCCGGTGACCCGCCCGCGAGCAGCGCCGCGACCGCCTGCCCGAGTGCCTCGCCCTTCGCTGCGAGCGGCTGGGCCACGGTGGTGAGGACGTCGGGCCCCAGCCACGGCAGGTCGAGCCCGTCGAACCCGGCCACGGAGACGTCCTCGGGCACCCGCAGCCCGAGCTCGCGCGCGGCGAGCATGACGCCCGCCGCCAGCAGGTCGGACTGCGCGACGACCGCCGTGGGGCGGTCCGGGCCCGCGAGCGCGAGCCGGCCTGCGGCCTGACCCTCCTCGACGAGCGACGCCGCGGACTCGACGACCACCGCGGGGACGACGCCGGCGTCGGCGAAGCCCTCGAGCCGGTGCTGCGTGGGCGTCCAGTCGAGCTGCGTCATGCGCTCGGCGTCGACGACGCCGCAGCGCCGCTCGCCCCCGAAGGGCAGGGTCACGGTCGCGATCCGCTCGTGGCCGAGCCCGGTGAGGTGGCGCACGACGTCGGCCGTGCCCCGCCGGTCAGCGATGCCGACGACGGGCACGCCGTCGACCTCGGGCCCCTCGCCGATGACGACCGGCACGCCGCGCTGCTGGAGCGCGGTCAGCACGGGGTCGCCGCTGCGTGCGCCCCAGATGAGCACGGCGACGTCCATGGGTGCGGTCGCGAGCAGCGGGTCGAGCTCGAGCGAGCCGTCCGACGCCGGCGTGGCGGGGACGAGCAGGACGCCGAGGCCCATGGTCCCGAGGGTCCCGACCAGCCCGTCGAGGACCTGGATCGACACGGGGTCGCGGAAGCTCCGCCGCAGCTGGTCGCCGATGACGACCGCGACGATCCCGGAGCGGCCGCTGCGCAGCGAGCGGCCGAGGGGGTTGGGGCCCGCGTACCCGAGCGACGACGCCGCGGCGAGCACGCGGGCACGCGTCTCGGCGGCGATGGGTCCGGCGCCGGAGAAGGCGAGCGAGGCCGTCGACACGGAGACCCCCGCCGCGCTCGCGACGTCGGCCAGGGTGGGCCTGCTGTGCGCCATCTCACCCTGCCTCTCACCTGCTCGGACGTCCGCTGCGGTTGACGGTGCGCCAGCCTATCGGCGAGCATGGGGAGGGCGACCTCGAATCGTTTCGAGAATCGCCACGAACCTCGCGAACCACCCAGGCCCGGCGTCGTGCCTCACCGCTGCACGTCCGTCCGCATCCAGCCTGCCCCGGAACGAGTCCATGCCTTCCCCGCGCCCCCGTGACGCCCATCTCGCCCCTGAGGTGCTGCGCGCCCGCACCCTCCTCCTCGGCCTCTACGCCGTGCTCGGCCTCACGGTCTCGAGCTGGCTCGCGCGCCTGCCCACAGTGCGCAGCGCGCTCGACCTCAGCACGGGAGAGCTCGGCACGATCCTGCTCGTCGGCGCGGTCGGCTCGCTCGTCACCGTGCTCACGGCGGGCGGCGTCGTCGGGCGCTTCGGGAGCCGCCGCACCCTGCTCACGGCTGCGGTGATGTTCTCGGTCGCCCACCTCCTGCTCGGGCTCGCGCCGACGATCGGCAGCGTCCCCGTGCTCGTCGTCGGCGTGGTGCTGATGAGCGCGTCGTTCGCGCTCGGCAACGTCCCCATGAACGTCGAGACCGTCGTCATCGAGCGGCGCATGGGCCGCACCGTCGTCCCCCAGTTCCACGCCGCGTTCTCGATCGGCAGCGTGTGCGGGTCGGCCCTCGGCGCGCTCGCCTCGTGGAGCCAGGTGCCGCTGCTCGTCCAGTTCGGCGTCGTGAGCGTCGGCACGCTCGCGTGGCGCTTCGCGGCCGTCCCCGGCGCGGTGCTCCCCGCGCCGCCCACGCCCGTCGCCGCCGCGGGCCTCCACGACGCGCCCCCCGCCCGGCGCGGCGCCGGGCTGCGCAGCGCGCTGTCCGCATGGCGCGAGCGCCGCACGCTGCTCGTGGGCGTCATCGTCATGGGCGCCGCCCTGTCGGAGGGATCGGCCAACAACTGGCTCGCGATCTCCGTCGTCGACGGCTTCGACCAGCCCGAGGCCGTGGCCGCGGCCGTCTTCGGGGTCTTCGTCGCCGCCATGACGACGTCGCGGCTCGCCGGCACGTACCTCATCGACAGGTTCGGGCGCGTCGCCGTGCTCGCCGGGTCGGGCGCGGCCGGCCTCGCGGGGCTCGTGCTCTTCGGGCTCGCGCCGTCGTTCCCGACGTCGGTCCTGGGCGTCGTCGCCTGGGGCCTCGGCGCCGGGCTCGCCGTGCCGATCGGCATGGCCGCGGTGTCGGCCGACCCGCTGCGCGCCGCCGGACGCGTCGCCGTCGTCTCGGCCTTCGCGTCGGTCGCGTCGATCACCGCGCCCCCGCTCATCGGCCTCGCGGCCGAGACCATGGGAGCACGGCACGCGCTCCTGCTCATCACGGGCGTCATGCTCGTGGGCACGCTCCTCGCGGGGACCGTCCGCGAGGAGCAGCCGGCTGGCGCGCCCACCGCCGCACGCGGCACGGTGTCCCGTGGTGGCCGCCGGACGCCCGTTGCCACCCCCGTCACGACACCCGAGCTGAGCGAGGCCCTCCGGTGACCACCACCGTCCGCACGACCGCCGTGCCGCCGAACGTCGTGCGCGCGGCGTCGACCGCCGTGTTCGTCTCGTTCCTGCTCAACGGGTTCAACTTCGCGAGCTGGGCGTCGCGGCTGCCCGCCGTGCGCGACGAGCTCGGCATGGAGCCCGAGCAGCTCGGGCTGCTGCTGCTCGTCGGCTCGATCGGCTCGATCTGCGCGCTGCCGCTCTCGGGCCTCGTCGTGCAGCGGCTCGGTGCGCGCCGCGCGATCGTCGCCTTCGCGACCGTGAACACGCTCGGGCTGCTGCTCGCGGCCGTCGGCGTCGCGACCACCTCGCTGTGGGTGGTGGTGCCGGCGCTCGTCCTGTTCGGCGTCGGCACGGGCGTGTGGGACGCCGCGATGAACCTCGAGGGTGCCGCGGTCGAGCAGGCGCTCGGGCGCGCGATCATGCCGCGCTTCCACGCGGGCTTCTCCTTCGGCACCATGGCGGGCGCCGGCGTCGGCGCCGTCGCGGCCGCCCTGCACGCCCCCGTCCTCACCCACCTCGCCGTCGCGCTCGCGCTGAGCCTGGTCGGCGTCGTCGTCTCGGCACGCTGGTTCCTGCCCGAGGGCACGCACGACGCCGTCGTCGACGACGCCCCGGCCGCCGAGGTGCCCCGCCGCAGCCGCCTGGGCGCGTGGGGCGAGCCCCGGACGCTCCTCATCGGCCTCGTCGTGCTCGCCGCGGCGCTCACCGAGGGGGCCGCGAACGACTGGGTGAGCCTCGCCGTCGTCGACGGGTTCGGCACGGACCACGCGACGGGCGCGATCGGCTTCGGCGTCTTCGTCACGGCGATGACCGCGATGCGCCTGCTCGGCACCTCGCTCCTGGACCGCTGGGGCCGGATCGCGGTGCTGCGGCTGTCAGCGGCCCTCTCGCTCGTCGGCCTCCTGATCTTCGGCCTGGTCCCGAGCCTCTGGGTCGCGCTCGCGGGCGTGGTGCTGTGGGGCATGGGTGCGGCGCTGGGGTTCCCCGTCGGGATGAGCGCGGCGTCCGACGACCCGCGCCGCGCCGCCTCGCGCGTCGCCGTGGTCGCGACGATCGGCTACTCGGCCTTCTTCGTCGGGCCGCCTCTGCTCGGCATGCTCGCGCAGCACGTGGGCTACCGGCAGGCCCTGCTCGCCATAGCCGTCCCCGTCGTCATCGGCCTCCTGGTCCTGCCCGCGGCGCGGCCGCTGCCGACGGCGGCCGGCAACGCGGCCCCCGCGCAGCAGGCCTAGCCTGGAGCGGTGACCACCACCGTCGAGACCCCGGCCCTGTCCACCCTGACGACGCTGCGCCTGGGCGGGCCCGCGGGGCGTCTCGTCGAGGCGACGACCGAGGCCGAGCTGATCGCCGCGGTCCGGGACGCCGACGCCGTGGGCGAGCCGGTCCTCGTGCTCGGCGGCGGCTCGAACCTCGTCGTGGCCGACGAGGGCTTCCCGGGTGTCGTCGTGCGCGACGCGCGGCGCGGCCTGACGGTGGAGGACGCGGACAGCTGCGGCGGCGCGAGCATCCGCGTGCCCGCAGGGACGCCGTGGGTCGACGTCGTGGACCGCGCCGTCGAGCAGGGCTGGGTGGGCGTCGAGGCGCTCGCCGGCATCCCGGGCTCGACGGGTGCGACGCCCGTGCAGAACGTCGGTGCGTACGGCCAGGAGATCGCCGGCGTCGTCTCGACCGTGCGCGCGTGGGACCGGGAGCAGTCCCGCGTGCGGACCCTCGCGCTCGTCGACCTCGCCTTCGGTTACCGGACGTCGCTGCTCAAGCGCTCGCTGCGGGCGGACGACGGCGGCCCGTCGGCCTTCGCCCCGACCCCGCGGTACGTCGTGCTCGACGTCGGCATGCAGCTGCGGCTCGGCACGATGTCGGCACCGGTCGCCTACCCCGAGCTGGCCCGCCGGCTCGGCGTCGCGGTGGGGGAGAAGGCCCCGCTCGCCGACGTCCGCGCGGCGGTGCTCGAGCTGCGCACCGGCAAGGGGATGGTCCTCGACGACGCGGACCCGGACACGTGGAGCGCCGGCTCGTTCTTCACCAACCCCGTGCTCCCGGTCGAGGTCGCCGACACGCTGCCCGACGGCGCCCCGCGGTTCGCGGTCCGCTCGGCCCGGCCCGAGCGCACGACGGGCCCCAGCCTCGGCGCGGTCGACGAGTCCCTGGTCAAGACGAGCGCCGCGTGGCTGATCGACCACGCCGGCTTCGGCAAGGGGCACGGGCTGCCGGGCCCGGTCAGCCTCTCGACCAAGCACCCGCTCGCGCTCACGCACCGCGGCGGGGGGACCACGGCGGAGCTGCTCGGACTCGCGCGCGAGGTGCGCGACGGCGTCCGGGAGCGCTTCGGGATCGACCTCGAGCCCGAGCCCGTGCTCGTCGGCTGCTCGCTCTAGCCGTCCCACCCGTCGGGGAGGCCGCCGTCGGGCGAGGCCGTGACGACGCCTGCGGACGGCGTCATCGTCCGCCAGCCGACGGCGGGGTCGTCGTGCAGGAGGACGACGACCGTGCCGTCCGTGGCGAGCGGGTCGCCGCCCGGGTAGAGGTCCGCCTCACCGCTGCAGGTGACCGGCGTCGAGACCACCTCGAGCGCCTCGCCGACCACCGCGGCCGTGCCGTGCAGGACCTCCCGCACGACGACGGTGTGCACGGTCGCCTCCGCGCCGAACGTCCGCCGCGTGCCCGACGGCGTCGCGCCGTCCGCTACCACGACGAGGTCGGCGTCCGCGGCGGCGTCGGCCGGGGTCGCGAAGTCCACCCAGCTGACGCACGCGTGCGCGTCGCCGGCGTCCCCGCCGAGGACCCCGCTGCCCGCGCAGCCCGCGACGGCGACGCTCGTCACGACGAGGGCCGCGCCGGTCGCGACGAGGGCGCGGGGCGACGGGTCGCGGTGCGCGCGGCCTCTGGGCATCGTCGTCCCCTCGTCGACCCTCGACGGCGGGCGGTCCCGGCCGTCACGACGTCTGTGTCCCCGGCCCGCGGTTGCTTGCAGCGCGCGGTGCGGCGCCGTCGTCCGGTGCGTCGAGCCATGCGTCGATGCCGGCCAGGAGCCGCCGCCGCGTCGCCTCGCCGGCGCGCGACGCGCGCACCGAGCCGCGCGCGAGCTCGGCGATCTCGGCGTCCGAGAAGCCGTGCACGCGCCGGGCGACGTCGTACTGGTCGACGAGCCGCGAGCCGAAGAGCAGCGGGTCGTCCGCGCCGAGGGCGAGGGTCGCACCCGCGTCGGTGAGGGTGCGCAGCGGCACGTGGTGGTCCTCGGCGTAGACGCCGAGCGACACGTTCGAGGCGGGGCACACCTCGAGCGCGACGCCGCGCCGCACGAGGTCGTCCAGCACGTGCCGGTCCTCGGCCGAGCGCACGCCGTGCCCCAGCCGGTCCGGGGCCAGGTGGTCGAGCACCTCCGCGACGTGCGGCGCACCGAGCAGCTCGCCGCCGTGCGGGACGGACGCCAGGCCGGCACGGCGCGCGATCGCGAAGGCCGGCGCCCAGTCCGCCGTCCGGCCGCGCCGCTCGTCGTTGCTCAGCCCGAAGCCGACCACCTCGCCGGGCCCGTCGCCCGCGTAGCGCGCGGCGAGGCGCGCGAGCGTCCGGGCCTCGAGCGGGTGGCGGACGCGCGAGGACGCGACCACGACGCCCACCTCGACGCCCGTCCGGTCACGGGCCGCACGGGCCTCGTCGAGCACGATCTCGAGCGCCGGCGTGAGGCCGCCGACGAACGGTGCGTACGACGTCGGGTCGACCTGGATCTCGAGCCGGGCCGAGCCCTCGGCCGCGTCGTCCTCGGCGGCCTCGGCGACGATGCGCCGCATGTCCCCCTCCGAGCGGACGCACGCGCGCGCGGCGTCGTAGAGGCGCTGGAAGCGGAACCACCCGCGCTCGTCCGCCGGGGGCAGCGCGGCCTGGGCGTCCTCGGCGATGAGCGCCGGGGGCAGGCGCACGCCGCGTGCGCGCGCCATGTCCGCGAGCGTGGAAGCGCGCATGGAGCCGGTGAAGTGCAGGTGGAGGTGGGCCTTGGGGAGGCTCACCAGGTCACGCACCGGGTCAGTGTGCCAGCCGCCGGCGCGGCTCACCGCCCGGCCCGGGGACGCGACGCGTCGGCCGGATGAGAGACCTCTCATCGGGCTCTCACCGTGCGCCCACGCCCGCGCGGTGGACTTGCCGCCATGCTCACCACCGCGCGCGCCGCCGACGACGTCGCGCTCCTCACCGGCACGGGCGGTCACGACCTCGTGACGGCCGTGCTCGCGGCCGAGGGCCTGGTGACCCGCGGGTGCGACGTGCACGCGGTGCACCACCGCCCGGGCGTCGGCGTGAGCGTGGGCTACGCGGTCCGGTGGGCGGCGACCGGGACCGCCCCCACGGGCAGCGAGGAGTACCTGGTCGCGTCGACCGCACCGCTGCCGGCCGACGCCGCTGCCGTCCCCGGCTGCACCACCGCGGTCGCCGACGGGCGCCCGGTGACGGTGTGGCGCTTCCCGGCCGACCCGGCGCTGCCCGGGCTCGCGGACGCGACGTCGCCGGCCGCCGTCGCCGCGATGCTCGACGTCGCACCGCACGACGTCGAGCTCCAGCTCGTCACCTACCGGCCGCTCCGCCGCGCCGTCGTGCGCGTGCGGACCCCGGGGCGGACGGCGTACCTCAAGGTCGTGCGGCCGCACACCGCGGCCGACCTCGTGCGCCGGCACGCGTTGCTGCTCGACGCCGGCCTGCCCGCGGCGCCCGCG
>NZ_JACVQL010000101.1 GCF_019733465.1 Actinotalea ferrariae
CCGCAGGACCGGCCGCGACGAGCGAGCCCGGCCCGGACGCGCCGTCGGCCGCGGACGTCCGCGCGGCCCGCAAGGAGGTCGCGCGGATCGACCGCCGCCTCGCGCGGATCGCGGCCCGCGAGGGCGAGCTGCACGAGCAGATGGCCGCCGCCGCGACGGACCACGAGACCGTCCAGCGCCTCGACGCCGAGCTGCGCGAGCTCGCCGCCGAGCGCGAGGCGCTCGAGGAGGAGTGGTTCCTCGCGGCCGAGACCGCCGGCTGAGGCCTGCGCCCGGGCGTGGGCCCCGGCGGTGCGGTCCGGTGCCGACGCGCCTACGCGTCGAAGGGGGCGACGAGCTCGCGGAGCAGAGTCGCGAGGGTCTGGCGGTCCGGCTCGGGCAGCGACGCGAGCAACCCGTGCTCCACGCGCAGCAGGTCCTCGAGCGCGGCGTCCACGCGCGCGCGCCCGGCCGCGGTGAGCCGCACGAGCACGCCGCGACGGTCCGCGGGGACCGGCAGGCGCTCGACGAGGCCGCGCGCCGCCAGGCGGTCGATGCGGTTCGTCATGGTGCCGCTCGTCACGAGCGTCTGGGTGACGAGCGCCCCCGGCGACAGCTGGTACGGCTCACCCGCGCGGCGCAGCGCGGAGAGCACGTCGAACTCCCAGAGCTCGAGGTCGTGCCGGTCGAACGCCGACCGCCGCGCGAGGTCCAGGTGGCGCGCGAGCCGGCTCACCCGCGACAGCACGGCGAGCGGCTCGACGTCGAGATCCGGACGTTCGCGCTGCCAGGCCGCGACGATCCGGTCGACCTCGTCGGTCACGCGGTCTCCTCGCGCCGCAGCCCCGGGCCGCGCTCGCCCTCGCCCCGCATGCCCTCGCCGCGCAGGGCGGGGCGGCGGTGCAGGCCCGACAGCCCGTACCAGGCGAGGTTGACCAGGTGCGCGGCCACCTCCTCCTTCTTGGGGCTGCGCGTGTCGAGCCAGTGCTGGCCCGTGAGGGCCACCATGCCGACGAGCATCTGGGCGTAGATCGGCGCGGTGCGCGGGTCGAGGCCGCGCTTGGTGAACTGGGCGCCGAGCAGGTGCTCGACCTGCGTCGCGACGTCGCCGATGAGGCTCGAGAACGTGCCCGTCGCCTGCGCGACGGGGGAGTCGCGGACCAGGATGCGGAACCCGTCGGTCGAGGTCTCGATGTACCCCAGCAGCGCGAGAGCCGTCCGCTCCACGAGCACCTGCGGGTGGCCGCCGGCCTCGAGCGCCCCGGTCAGGGCGTCGGTGAGCGCCCGGATCTCGCGGTCGACGACGACGGCGTAGACGCCCTCCTTGCCGCCGAAGTGCTCGTAGACCACGGGCTTGGAGACCTGGGCCCGCGCCGCGATCTCCTCGACGCTCGTGCCCTCGAACCCCTTCTCGGCGAACAGCGTGCGCGAGACGTCGAGCAGCTGCTCGCGCCGCTGCGTCCCGGTCATCCGGGCGCGCGGGGTGCGCTTGCTCGTCGTGGCCATCCGTCCATCATGCCGTGCGGCACTGGCAGACTGGGGCACCGCCGCGACGGGTGACCCGGGCACGGCCCGCCGAGGGCGGGTGGCCGGGGTCCGCACGGGCGGTCCGCCCTGGTGTAACGGCAGCATGCAGGCCTTTGGAGCCTTGCGGTCCAGGTTCGAATCCTGGGGGCGGAGCGTCGGGGACGGCCCGGACGCGCGCATCCGCACGCGTCCGGCGACGGTAGAGTGACCGCGCGTTCCAGACCCGCCGCTGCAGCGGCGGAGCAGTCGAGCAGACCCACCCGGGAGTCCCGTGACCCACCCCCGCCCCGCCGCCGTCGTCGTGCTCGCCGCAGGTGAGGGCACCCGGATGCGGTCCGCCACCCCCAAGGTGCTGCACGCCCTGGCCGGTCGCACGATGCTCGGCCACGCGCTGGCCGCCGGCCGCGCGCTCGACCCCCAGCGGCTCGCCGTCGTCGTGCGTCATGAGCGCGACCGCGTCGCCGCTCATGCCCTCGAGCTCGACCCCCAGGCGCTGATCGCGGACCAGGACGACGTCCCCGGCACCGGCCGCGCCGTGCAGTGCGCGCTCGGGGTCCTCGACGCCGCCGTGCACGCGGCGTCGGCCCACGACGGGCACGACGCCGACCAGGTGGAGGGGGCCGTCGTCGTCCTCGCCGGTGACATCCCGCTGCTCGACGGCGACACGCTCGCCGAGCTGCTCGCGGCGCACGTCGCGGACGGCAACGCGGTGACGGTCCTGACCACCGAGGTGGCGGACCCCACGGGCTACGGCCGCGTCCTGCGCGAGCCCGGGACGGGCGAGGTGCTCGGTGTCGTCGAGCACAAGGACGCCGACGACGAGCAGCGCGCGGTGCGCGAGATCAACTCCTCGGTCTACGTGTTCGACGCGGCCGTCCTGCGCGGCGCCTTCGGACGGCTCGGCCGCGACAACGCGCAGGGCGAGGTCTACCTCACCGACGTGCTCGCGATCGCGCGGTCCGACGGCGGCGCCGTCCGCGCCCTGCGGGTCGACGACCCGGTGCTCGTCGAGGGCGTCAACGACCGCGTCCAGCTCGCGACGCTCGGCGCCGAGATGAACCGCCGCATCGTCGCCGACTGGATGCTCGCGGGCGTCACGGTCGTCGACCCGGCCACGACGTGGGTCGACGCGGACGTCGAGCTCGAGCAGGACGTCACGCTCCTGCCGGGGACCCAGCTGCACGGGCGCACGCGCGTCGCCGCGGGTGCCGTCGTCGGTCCCGACAGCACCCTCACCGACGTCGTCGTCGAGGCGGGCGCGCACGTGGTGCGCTCGCACGCGACGCAGGCCCGCATCGGTGCGCAGGCCGTCGTCGGCCCCTTCTCCTACCTGCGCCCCGGCACGTCGCTCGGCGCGGACGGCAAGATCGGCGCCTTCGTCGAGACGAAGAACGCGACGATCGGCGACCACTCGAAGGTGCCGCACCTGTCCTACGTCGGCGACGCCGAGATCGGCGAGCACACGAACATCGGCGCCGCGACGATCTTCGTCAACTACGACGGCGTCACGAAGCACCGCACGACGATCGGCAGCCACGTGCGGATCGGCTCGGACAACGCGCTCGTCGCACCGGTGACGATCGGCGACGGCGCGTACACGGGCGCCGGCTCGGTGATCCGCCGGGACGTGCACCCGGGTGCGCTCGGCATCAACACCGCGCCCCAGCGCACCATCGACCGCTGGGTGCTGCGTCGGCGCCCCGGCACGCCCTCGGCCGAGGCGGCCGCGGCCGCGCTCGGTGACGAGGACGAGGCGCCGCTGTCACCGCAGGCCCGCGCCGAGCTCGCGCGTGCGCAGGAGGCGGGCCCACCCTCGGACCCGCGGGACCCGTCCGCACCATCCACCGAAGGGCGCTGACCGCGATGACCGGGATCACCTCGCTGGACGGCACGAAGCGCCTCGTGCTCGTGTCGGGACGCGCGCACCCCGAGCTGGCCGACGACGTCGCGCGCGAGCTCGACGTCGAGCTGGTCCCCACGACGGCGTACGACTTCGCCAACGGCGAGATCTACGTGCGCTTCGCGGAGAGCGTCCGCGGAGCCGACGCGTTCGTGCTCCAGAGCCACACGGCGCCGATCAACCAGTGGATCATGGAGCAGCTGCTCATGGTCGACGCCCTCAAGCGCGCCTCGGCCAAGACGATCACCGTCGTGCTCCCGTTCTACGGGTACGCACGCCAGGACAAGAAGCACCGCGGCCGCGAGCCGATCTCCGCACGGCTCATCGCGGACCTGTTCAAGACGGCCGGGGCGCACCGCCTCATGAGCGTCGACCTCCACGCCGCGCAGACGCAGGGCTTCTTCGACGGGCCGGTCGACCACCTGTGGGCGATGCCACTGCTCGTCGACTACGTGCGCACGCGCGTCGACCTCACCAACGTCTCCGTGGTCTCGCCCGACGCGGGGCGCATCCGGGTCGCCGAGCAGTGGGCGGCCAAGCTCGGCGGGTGCCCGCTCGCCTTCGTGCACAAGACGCGAGACATCACCAAGCCCAACCGCTCGGTCGCGAACCGCGTGGTCGGCGAGGTCGAGGGCCGCACGTGCGTGCTCGTCGACGACCTCATCGACACGGGGGGCACGATCGCGGAGGCCGTCCGCGTGCTGCTCGACGCGGGCGCCAAGGACGTCATCGTCGCGGCGACCCACGGCGTGCTCTCGGACCCGGCGGCCCAGCGGCTGCAGGAGTGCGGTGCCCGCGAGGTGATCATCACGGACACGCTGCCGATCCCCGAGGAGCGGCAGTTCGACAAGCTCACCGTGCTGTCGATCGCCTCGCTCATCGCCCGGGCGATCCGTGAGGTCTTCGACGACGGCTCGGTCACGTCGCTGTTCGACGGCGCCGTCTGACCCTGACGAGCGGTTTCCGCGCACGCGCGTGCGCCGGGTAGAGTAGGCAAGTTGCCTCGGCGAGGGACGTCGGACGGCCTGTGCTCCATGCGTGAGCGTGGCGGGCCGCCTGCGACTCCGTGATCGACGGGCGGTCCGGTCCATGCGGTCGCGTGTCCGTCCTGCGTCCCGCGCCGAGGCCGCCCAGCTGCCGGCAGAGCCCGGCGATCAGTCGTCCCACCGTCATCCAGCACCAGGAGTCACCCGTGTCCGAGGTCAAGCTCGCCGCCGCCGTCCGCACCGAGTTCGGCAAGGGTGCGGCGCGCCGCATCCGCCGCGCCCACCAGATCCCCGCCGTCCTCTACGGGCACGGCGGCGCCCCGCAGCACATCACGCTCCCGGGCCACGAGACGATGCTCGCGCTCAAGCACGCGAACGCGCTGTTCTCGATCGAGCTCGACGGCGAGGCGGCGCAGCTCGCGATCGCCAAGGACGTCCAGCGCGACCCGGTCAAGAACGTCATCGAGCACGTCGACCTCCTCGTCGTGAAGAAGGGCGAGAAGGTCGTCGTCGACGTCAACGTCCACGTGGTCGGCGAGTCCGCCCCGGGCACCATCCACGTCGTCGAGACCCAGTCGGTCACGCTCGAGGCCGAGGCCACGCGCCTGCCCGAGGCCATCGAGGTCTCGATCGAGGGCCTCGAGGCCGGTGCCCAGATCCGCGGTGCGGACCTCGTGCTGCCGGCCGGCGCGTCGTACACCGGGGACCCGGAGGCGGTCATCCTCGGCATCTCGACGCCGCAGTCCAGCGCGGCCGACGAGGCCGACGCCGCCGCCGTCGAGGAGCAGGCCGCCGCGCAGTCGGCCGCCTCGGCCGCCGCGGCGGAGAACGAGTCCTGAGCCTCCTCGCACGCCTCACCCGCGGCGCCCGGTCCCCCTGGGGCCGGGCGCCGCGTGCATCCCGCCAGAACGAGAGGACGGACGGCATGAGCGACCCGTGGCTCGTCGTCGGGCTCGGCAACCCGGGCGCCGGCTACGCGGGCAACCGCCACAACGTGGGCCAGATGGTGCTCGACGAGCTCGCGCGGCGAGCGGGCGCCGGCTTCACGAGCCACCGCACCCGGTCGCGGGTCGCCGACGTCCGGCTGGGCACCCTGCCCGGCGGGGCGCCGGGGCCGCGCGTGCTCCTCGCCAAGCCGATGAGCTTCATGAACGTCTCCGGCGGTCCGGTCGGTGCGTTGGTGCAGTACCTCGGGGTGCCGCCGGACCGGCTCGTCGTCGTGCACGACGAGCTCGACATCCCGTTCGCCGCCGTACGCCTGAAGTCGGGCGGCGGCGAGGGCGGCCACAACGGCCTCCGCAGCATCAGCTCGGCGGTCGGCACGCGGGACTACGTCCGGGTGCGGGTCGGGGTCGGCCGTCCGCCCGGGCACACCGACCCGGCCGACTTCGTGCTCAAGGACTTCTCCGCGACGGAGCGCAAGGAGCTCCCCTGGCTGCTGGACTCGGCCGCGGACGCCGTCGAGGCCGTCGTCACGCAGGGCCTCCTCGCCGCGCAGCAGCGGTTCCACGCCCCCTCCTGACGTCCGTCGGGGGATCGGGCGCCGGTGTGCCAACCGGGTGAAATCGGACACCTGGGGTGTTTCGGACGAATGCGCCGGTATAACCTCGGGTCCGTTCGTGGACCGCTGGGAAGGGGGGCCGGATGACGCTCGCCATCGATCGCGAAGCAGTCCTCGACGGTCGGGACCGTCGTGCACGTGCCGTCGAGCCGCGCAGGTCCTGGGCGTCGGCCAGGCCCTTCGAGCCGCGCGTCACCCCGCACAACACCCCGCACCTGGTCCGTCGCTGGTCCGACGTCGCGGCCGGCTACCGGCTCCGGGTGCTCCTGCTCGACGCGGTCGTCGCGACCGCCATCGCGGGCGCCCTGCTGCCGGGTCTCTACGGCGTGACCCCGCGGACCGTCGGGCTGGTCCTCGCCACGGCGCTGGGGTTCTGCGTCCTGGTGCTGGTCTTCAAGGGCTACGACCTGCGCCACCTCGGTGACGGGCCGACGGAGTTCCAGGCCCTCCTGCGCGCGGCCGGCGGCAGCGTCGTGCTGCTCATGGCGATCAGCTACACCGTGCGGACGGACGTCCCCCGCACGCTCGTCTTCGTCGGCGTCCCGCTCATCACCGTGCTCGCGTTCCTCACGCGCTACGCGCTGCGCAAGGTGCTGCACCGTGCGCGCGTGGAGGGCGACTGCATGAAGCGCACCGTCGTGGTCGGGGACCCGGCGTCCGTCGCGCGCGTCGTCGACGACCTCGTCCGCGAGCCGTACCACGGCTACCAGGTCGCCGGGATCTGCCTGCCCAGCATCGACGACGACGCCGGTGACGTCGACGTGCCCGTCGTCGGCGCGATCGCCGACGTACCGCAGGTCGTCGCCGACCGCGCGATCGAGGTGGTCGTCGTCGTCGCGGGGCACCTGGGCGGCGAGGCGCTCCGGCGCCTGTCGTGGGCGCTCGACCGCGCCGGCGCGCAGCTCGTGATCGCGCCGGACCTGCGAGAGGTGACCAGCCCCCGCGTGACGGTCCGGCCGGCGGCGGGGCTGTCGTTGCTCGAGGTCGAGGTCGGCGCCACGCGTGGGCGCGTCGTCGGCAAGGCGGTCCTCGACCGCACGCTCGGCGCCCTGCTGCTCCTCGTGGCCTCGCTGCCGCTCGCGATCGCCGCGGCGGCCGTCCGGCTGACGTCGCCCGGGCCGGCCTTCTACCGGCAGACGCGCGTGGGCGTGGACGGCGTGCCGTTCACGCTGTGGAAGCTGCGCAGCATGTACGTGGACGCGGACGAGCGCCGGGCCCGGCTCGCGGACCAGGACGAGGGCGCCGGCGTGCTGTTCAAGATGCGGCGTGACCCCCGGGTCACGTCGGTCGGCCGCTTCCTGCGGCGCTACTCGATCGACGAGCTCCCGCAGCTGTTCAACGTGGTGCGCGGGGACATGTCCCTCGTCGGGCCGCGCCCGCCGCTGCGCGAGGAGGTCGACCGCTACGAGGACGCGGTGCACCGGCGCCTGCGCGTCAGGCCCGGGCTGACCGGCCTGTGGCAGGTGTCGGGGCGCTCCGACCTCTCCTGGGACGAGTCGGTCCGGCTCGACCTGCGCTACGTCGACAACTGGTCGCTCGCGATGGACCTCATGATCCTCTGGAAGACCGCGCGCGCGGTCGTCACCGGTTCCGGGGCCTACTGAGACCGATCAGCACGACACCGTCCGCCGTCCGGCGGGCGGTGGTCCGGTCGTGCCGCCACGTGCTCGCCCGTTCGGGTGACGGTGCGGCGGACCGGACGACGCACGATCGATGATCTGAGCCGTGGGGGCCGGCACGAGGGATCCCGGGAGGGGTCCGTGAGGGACGTGGAGGCAGGGCTGTGAGGATCGCACTCGTCGGGACCCGAGGGGTACCGGCGCGCTACGGCGGGTTCGAGACCTGCGTCGAGGAGGTCGGCCGGCGGCTCGCCGCTCGCGGGCACGAGGTCACGGTCTACTGCCGACGCGTCGCCGACGTCGAGCCCCGGGACGAGCACCTCGGCATGCAGCTGGTGCACCTGCCCGCCGTCCGGAGCCGGTCGCTCGAGACGCTGAGCCACACCGGCCTCTCGGTCGCGCACCTGACGCGCCGCGGCGCGGACGCGGCGGTCGTCTTCAACGCGGCGAACGCCCCCTGGCTCCCCGTGCTCCGCGCGGCCCGCATCCCCGTCGCGACCCACGTCGACGGCCTCGAGTGGAAGCGCGCCAAGTGGGGCGGCGCGGGCAAGCAGTTCTACCGCCGCGCCGAGACCCTCGCCGTGCGCTGGTCGGACGCGCTCATCGCCGACGCCCAGGGCATCGCCGACTACTACCTCGAGCGGTTCGGGGCGCCGACGGAGCTCATCGCCTACGGCGCCCCGGTCGTGCCGCGCGCGTCCGACCGGCTGCGCGAGCTAGGGCTCGCCCCCGACGCCTTCCACCTCGTCGTGGCGCGGTTCGAGCCCGAGAACCACGTCGACGTCATCGTCGACGGCTACCGGCGCAGCGGTGCGCAGCTCCCGTTGGTCGTCGTCGGCTCCGCGCCCTACTCCGACGCCTACACGGCGCGCGTCCACGCGCTCGCCGACGACCGGGTGCGCTTCCTCGGCGGCGTCTGGGACCAGGAGCTGCTCGACCAGCTCTACGCGAACGCGCGGACGTACCTGCACGGCCACTCGGTCGGCGGGACCAACCCCTCGCTCCTGCGAGCGCTCGGTGCGGCCGCGGCGACGACGGCCTTCGACGTCTCGTTCAACCGCGAGGTGCTGGGCGCGAGCGGCCGCTGGTTCACCACCGCGGACGACGTCGCGCGCGAGGTCGAGCTGGCCGAGCAGGACCCGGCGGCCACCCGGAGCCGCGGTGCGGCAGCGCTCCTGGAGGCGGAGCGCTACGACTGGGACGACGTCGCGTCCCGCTACGAGGAGCTGTGCCTGCGGCTGGCGGGCCGGGGCACGAAGCGCGACGCCGGGCGGCCCGCCGCCTCCGGCTCGAGAGGAGCATGACGATGAGCGTGTCGAACGCCGAGCGAGCACGACCGGCCCGTCGGGGCCGGCCCGTGGCGGTTGCGGACGCGGCGGCACCGTCGACGTCGCGCGACGAGTCGTACCGCGACGTCGTCCGCCGCCTCGCGTCCGCGCAGAAGGCCGCCGCACCGGGTGCGCCGGCCTACTCCGTCCTCGTCAACCGACCCTTCGGGCGCCTGCTCGCCGCGTGGGCGTTCCGCCGCGGCCTGACGCCGGACGCCGTGACCGCGATCAGCGCGATGTTCACGTTCTCGGGGATCGCGCTCGTGGCCGTCGTGGGTCCGGGCGTGTGGACCGCCGCGCTCGTGCCTGCGCTGCTCGTCGTCGGGTACGCGTTCGACTCGGCGGACGGCCAGGTCGCGCGGCTGCGCGGCGGCGGCAGCGTCGCGGGGGAGTGGCTCGACCACGTGGTCGACGCGATCAAGATCTCGACGCTGCACCTCGCGGTGCTGGTCATGGCGTACCGCTTCCTCGACCTGCCGTCGGAGGCGTTGCTGCTCGTGCCCGTCGGCTTCACGGTCGTCGCGGCCGTCTCGTTCTTCGCGATGATCCTCAACGAGCAGCTCAAGCGGGGCGTGGCCGCACGATCGGGTGCTGCGACGCTGCCACCCGCACGGGTGCCGCTCGTGCGCCGGCTGCTGGTGCTGCCGACCGACTACGGCGTGCTGTGCCTCGTGTTCGTGCTGCTCGCGGCCCCCATGGCGTTCTTCTGGGCCTACACGCTCCTGTTCGTCGGGTGCGCCGGCCACCTCGTCCTGGCCCTGCTCAAGTGGCGACGCGACATGGTGCGGCTCGCCGCCGAGGCCGCGGTGGCCCGTGGCTGACCGCCGAGCCCTGGCCGGGCTGCTCCTGACCGCAGGACTGCTCGTGGGCTGCACCGCGGGCGGAGGCGAGGACCAGGACGACGCGACCGCCGAGGCCACCACGTCGCCGGGTGACGAGGGCTCGACGCCGACGCCGTCCCCCGACGCGTCCGACGACGCCACCGGGGGCGGCGGGGGGACCGCGGCCGCGCCCGACGGGGTACCGCCCACGGCGGAACCCGTGCCGCTCGCCGCGACGGCGGACTTCGGCACCGGCGTGACGTCATCGCTCGGGGGCGTGGAGGCCATCCAGGCCGAGGCGCAGGGACCGGGGGAGATCGCCGGACCGGCGCTCGCGTTCGAGATCCGGCTCACCAACGGCTCGCCGGGTCCCGTCGACCTGGGCGCGGTGACGGTCAACCTCACCGACGACGCGGGAGTGCCCGGCCTGCCCATGCTGGGCCCGCCGTCGGCGCCGTTCTCCGGCACTCTCGACGCCGGGGACTCGGTCACGGGGACGTACGTCTTCGCCGTCGACGAGGGGTCTCGTTCGGAGGTCGCGCTCGAGGTGAGCTACTCGATGCAGGCCCCGGTCGTCGTCTTCCGCGGCAGCCCGGCCGACGTCTGACGGCGGCGGCCGACGCCTGTCGGCGCGCGGCTGACGGCTCGCGACCGACCGCTCGCGGCCGACGGCGGTGCGCCCCGCCGCGTGGGCGTCCGAGCTGGAGGGCAGATTTCACCCGTTTGTCCGTTTCTGTCCTAGCTCGTCCGGCATACCGTTGGTCCCTACCGTGCGGCTCTTCCCCGCCAGCCGCCGCCATCGTGAGGGTCCTCCCATGTCGTTCGCACCACGCCGCCCCCTCGTCCGGCTCCTGGCGACCGTCGCCGGTGCCGGGATGCTCGTGGCGGGCCTGGTCCCGCCGGCCGTCGCGGACACGGCACCGACCGTCCCCGGCGAGCCGACCACCGTCTCCGCCGACGGGCTGCCGACCGTCCAGATCGACGGCGTGGTGTGGCAGCAGGTCGTCATCGGCGACACCGTCTACGCGGCCGGCAGCTTCACGACGGCCCGCCCGGCCGGTGCCGCACCCGGCACGTCGACGGTCGCGCGCGCCAACCTGCTGGCCTACGACCTGCGCACCGGCGTGCTGAAGAGCTCCTTCGCGCCGACGACGAACGCGCAGGTCCTCACGATCGCCGCGTCGCCCGACGGCGACCGCCTCTACATCGGCGGCGACTTCACCGAGGTCAACGGGCTGACCGTCTGGCGCATCGCGGCGATCGACCCCACCACGGGCGCGCTGGACCCCACGTTCCTGCCCAAGCCGCACGCCCGGGTCCGGACGATCGTCGCCGACGCGGACACGGTGTGGTTCGGCGGCCTGTTCAGCGGCGTCGGCACGGAGACCCGGACCCGCCTCGCGGCCGCCCGCGCCTCCGACGGCGCGCTGCTCCCGTGGGCGCCCCAGGCGGCCGGGGCCAGCGGCGTCAACGCCCTCGTCCTCTCGCCGGACGGCTCGACGATCGTCGCCGGCGGCTCGTTCACGACCCTCAACGGCTCGTCGAACCCCGGCTACGGTCTCGGCGCGGTCGACGCGACCACGGGCGCGCTCCTGCCGTTCGCTGCCAACGCCGTCGTGCGCAACGGCGGGACCAACTCGGCGTTCACCTCGCTCGTGAGCGACGGCGAGAGCGTCTACGGCACGGGGTACCACTACGGCAGCGGCGGCAACCTCGAGGGCACGTTCGCCGCGAACTGGGACACCGGGGAGCTCCTCTGGCTGGAGGACTGCCACGGCGACACCTACAGCGTCTGGGCGAGCGACGACGTCGTCTACCAGGCGAGCCACAAGCACTACTGCGCCAACATCGGCGGGTTCCCGCAGACCGAGCCGTGGACCTTCTCCCGCGCGACGGCGATGACCAAGGACGCGACGCACCTCATCACGCGCGAGCAGTACGGCTACGCCAACTTCGAGGGCCGCCCGACGCCGTCGCTCCTGCCGTGGTTCCCCGACCTCAACCTCGGCAAGTACACCGGCCAGGACCAGGGCCCGTGGACCGTGACGGGTACCGACGAGTACGTCCTGATGGGCGGGGAGTTCACGACCGTGAACGGGAGGCCGCAGCAGGGTCTCGTGCGATTCGCGGTCCCGTCGATCGCACCGAACGACGTCGGTCCTCAGATCACGGGCGGGAAGGTCGACCTCAGCGGCACGTCACCGACGGCGGGCACGATCCGCCTCCAGTGGACGGCCAACCACGACCCGGACAACCGGGACCTGACCTACGAGCTCTACCGCACCAGCACCACCACACCGGCCATCCACCGCGTCGTCCAGCCGTCGACGTTCTACCAGCGCCCTGCCATGGGCTTCGTCGACACGGGACGCGTGCCGGGGACGGCGTACCGCTACCGCCTCAAGGCGACGGACCCGCACGGCAACGTCGCGTGGTCGGACTTCATCACGGTGACGGCGTCGGGCACGACGGCGCCCACCAGCACCTACGCCGACCTGGTCCAGGCGGACGGCGCCGTGTCCCTGTGGCGCCTCGGTGAGAGCAGCGGCACCCGCGCGATCGACGACGCGGGCTGGAACGACCTCTCGGTCGGCACCGGCGTGACGCGTGGCACGCCGGGCGCGCTCGCCGGCGACGCGAGCACAGCCGCCACCTTCAACGGGACGGCGAACGGCGTCGCGGTGACCAGGACCGACGCGTGGGGCGAGAACAGCCTCACGGTCGAGGCGTGGTTCCGGACGTCGACCACCCGCGGCGGCGGCATCATCGCCTTCGGCAACCTGCCCAGCGGCAACTCGCCGCTCACCGACCGCCAGGTCTACATGGGCAACGACGGCCGGCTGAACTTCGGCTCGCGCGGCGGCTCCTCCGGCCAGGTCGTCACGAGCGCGCAGGCGTACAACGACAACCAGTGGCACCACGTCGCGGCGACGCTCGGCGCGAGCGGCATGCGGCTGTACGTCGACGGCGTGCGCGTCGGCTCGCGCGACGACGTCACCAAGGGGCGCGACGCCTACGGCTTCTGGCGGGTGGGCGGCGACAACCTCACGGGCTGGGCGAACCGGCCCACGAGCAACAACTTCCAGGGCGTGATCGACGAGGTCGCGGTCTACCACCAGGAGCTCACGCACGAGCGCGTCGCCGCCCACTGGGCAGCGGGCGGACGCACGTCGCCGCTCCCCGCGGCGCCGGCGGACGCCTACGGCCAGGCGGTCCAGGCGCTCGGCCCGGAGCTCTACTGGCGCACGGACGAGCGCAGCGGCACGACGGCGGCCGACGCGTCCTTCTACGCGAACCCGGGCACGTACCGGAACGGCCCGGTGCTCGGTGCGCCCGGCGCGCTCGCCGGGGTCCCGGGAACCGCCGCCACCTTCGACGGGGCCAACGACATCCTGTCGAGCGCGCGGCAGGTGACGAACCCACGCATCTACTCGCTCGAGCTCTTCTTCCGCACGACCACGACGGCCGGCGGCACCCTGCTCGGTCTCGCGGGCTCGAACACCGCGCTCTCGACGAACCGGGACCGGAACATCGTGATGGAGGCCGACGGGCGCCTGGCCTTCGGGGTGCGCACGACGAACCCGACGATCGTCCGGTCGGCCGCGGCGTACAACGACGGCCAGTGGCACCACGTCGTGGCGACGCAGTCCGGGGAGGGCATGCGCCTGTACGTCGACGGCGCCCTCGTCGGGTCCGACCCCACGACGACCGCCCAGTCCTACGCGGGCTACTGGAAGGTCGGCGGGGAGCGCACCTGGGGCCCGCAGACGTACTTCGCGGGGTCGATCGACGAGGTCGCGGTGTACGGCTCGGCCCTCACGCCGGAGCAGGTCCTGCTGCACGCCCAGCTCGCGCAGGGGCCGCCGAACACGCTGCCGACGGCGGCGTTCACCGAGACGGTCGAGCACCTGGACCTCCAGGTCGACGGGCGCGGCTCGGCCGACCCGGACGGCACCATCGCCACGTGGGCCTGGGACTTCGGGGACGGCTCGACCGCCTCCGGCGCGACGGCCACGCACAGGTACGACGAGGCCGGGCAGTACGACGTCCGGCTCACGGTGACCGACGACCGTGGCGGTCAGAGCACCGTCGTGCGGACCGTCACGGCCACCGACCCGCCGCCGCCGGGTGTGCTCGCCGTCGACGCGTTCGACCGCGCCGTGACCAACGCCTGGGGCACCGCCGACATCGGCGGGGCGTGGGCGCTCACGGGTTCGCCGACGCGGTTCTCCGTGGCCGGCGGCGTCGCGCGGATGTCCCTGTCCACGGCGGGCAGCGGTGCCTCCGCGCACCTCGGCACCTCCGCGGGCGACACGGACATGCGCAGCGTCGTGTCCCTGGACAAGCTGCCGAACGCCGGTGCGGTGCTCGTCTCGGCGGTCGCCCGGAAGGTCGGCGCCGACGACTACCGGACGCGCGTGCGCATCGGTGCGGACGGCGCCGTCACGCTCGCGCTCATGCGCGTCGTCGGCAGCACCGAGACGACGCTCGCCTCGGGCGGCGTCGCGGGGCTCACCTATGCCCCGGGTGACCGCCTGCACGTCCGGACGATGCTCACGGGCACCTCGCCGACGACCCTGCAGACGGTCGTCTGGAAGAACGGTCAGCCCGAGCCGGCCGCCTGGCGCCTGACCACGACGGACGCCACCGCGAACCTCCAGCAGCCGGGTGGCGTCGGGTTCGTCACCTACCTCGGCGCGACGGCGACGAACCTGCCCGTCGTGGTCCGGTTCGACGACCTGAGCGTCGTCGAGCCCGGGGTCGCGCCGCCCGCCGACCAGCCGCCGGTCGCCGCGTTCGTGGCGCAGGCCCAGGACCTCGGCGTCACGCTCGACGGCACGTCGTCGTCCGACCCCGACGGCACGGTGACGGCCTGGTCGTGGGACCTCGGCGACGGTGCCGTGAAGACCGGGGCGACGGTCACGCACACGTACGGCGCCGCGGGGACGTATCCCGTGCGGCTCACGGTGACGGACGACGACGGCCTGACGGCGACGACGGTGCAGGACGTCACGGTCACGGCTCCGGGGCTGCCCCCCGCGCTCGCCCGTGACGCCTTCGGCCGGTCCGTGGCCAACGCCTGGGGCACGGCCGACGTGGGCGGCGCGTGGACCGTCGTGGGTGACCCGGCCAAGTTCTCGGTCGTGGACGGCGCCGCCCGCACGACCCTCATGAACGGCGGGGGAGCGTCCGCCTACCTCGACGGCGTCGTGTCCGACCGCACGGACGTCTCGGCCGTGGTCGGCCTGCCCGCGCTGCCCGACGCCGGTGCGGTCCTCGTGTCCGTGACCGGACGCCGGGTCGCCGCCGACGAGTACCGCACCAAGCTGCGCGTGGGCGCCGACGGCGTCGTCACGCTCGCCCTCACGCGGGTCGCCGGGAGCCAGGAGCTGACCCTCGCGACGACGACGGTCGCCGGCCTGGTGGCCGTGCCGGGGGACCGCCTGCGCGTCCGGATGTCCGTCGAGGGCACGGGGACGGCGACGCTGCGCGCCAAGGTGTGGCGGGACGGTCAGGCGGAGCCCGGGTGGCTGCGCTCGACGACGAACACGTACGCGCCGCTGCAGGCGCCGGGATCGATCGGGGTCGTCACGTACCTCGGGGCGACCGCGACGAACGTGCCGTTCGTCGTCACCGTCGACGAGCTCGAGGCCCGCACGCCCGACGCCTGAGCCGGGGCGCCCCCCGCGTCACGCCCACCGCGCGTCCGATTTCACCCGTTTGGTGCCAGAAAGGCCCGGTCTCGTAACACTAGCGTTACGCGTGGGCCGCCCGTCGCGGTCATCGAGGACCGAAGGGGCCCCCATGCACCGCATCCTTCGCGCCGCGTCGGCCAGGACCGTCGCCGTGCTCGCCGCCTCCGCGCTCGCGGTCGTAGGCATCACGGGGCCCGTCGCGGCCGACACGATGCCGTCCGACCCCGCCGAGCCCGTGACCGTGGCCGCCGACGCGCTCCCGACCGTCCAGGTCGACGGCGTCGTGTGGCAGCAGGTCGTGGTGGGGAACCGGGTCTACGTGGCCGGCAGCTTCTCGACCGCCCGGCCGCCGGGCGCGGCACCGGGCACGAGCACGACGCCCCGGGCGAACCTGCTCGCGTACGACATCCGCACCGGCCAGCTGATCTCGTCCTGGGCCCCCCGGACGAACGCGCAGGCGCTCACGATCGCCGCCTCGCCGGACGGCAGCCGGATCTACGTCGGCGGGGACTTCACCGAGGTCGACGGCGCGCGGGTGTGGCGCATCGCGGCGCTCGACGCGACCACGGGAGCGCTCATCCCGTCGTTCACGCCGAAGCCGCACGCCAAGGTGCGGTCGATCGTCGCGACGGCGAGCACGGTGTACTTCGGTGGCCTGTTCAGCGGCGTCGGGACCGAGACGCGCCTGCGCCTCGCGGCGGCGCGGGCGTCCGACGGGACCCTGCTCGACTGGTCGCCGGAGGCCGAGGGCGGCAGCGGCGTGAACGCCATGGTGATCTCGCCCGACGGCTCCAAGCTCGTGGTCGGCGGGTCGTTCACCTCGCTCAACGGCTCGTCGAACCCGGGCTACGGGCTCGGTGCGGTCGACGCGACGACGGGCGACCTCCTGCCGTTCGCGGTGAACGGCCTCATCCGCAACGGCGGCCGGGACGCCTCCATCACCGGTCTGGCGGCCGACGGCGACACGGTCTATGGCTCGGGCTACGTGTTCGGGGCGGGCGGCAACCTCGAGGGTGCGTTCGCGGCGAACTGGTCCGACGGCGCGCTGCGCTGGGTCGAGGACTGCCACGGCGACACCTACGCCGTGTGGCCCGTCGGCGACGTCGTCTACCAGGCGAGCCACAAGCACTACTGCGGCAACGTCGGCGGCTTCCCGCAGACGGACCCGTGGTCGTTCTACCGCGCGACGGCGGTCAGCAAGGCAGCGACGCAGACGGTCACGAACGACCCCTACGGCTACTTCAACTTCGCCGGCAACCCGGCACCCTCGATGCTCAACTGGTACCCCCAGATGGACACGGGCACCTACACCGGCCAGAACCAGGGCCCGTGGACCGTCACGGGGACCGACGACTACGTGCTCATGGGCGGGGAATTCCGCAACGTCAACGGCCGCGGCCAGCAGGGCCTCGTCCGCTACGCGGTGCGCGAGCTCGCGCCGAACGACGTCGGCCCCCAGGTGGTCGGCGGCCGGGTCGACCTGGCGGCCGTGTCGCTGTCGCGCGGCGAGGTGCGCGTCCGGTGGACCGCCAACTACGACTGGGACAACGAGGACCTGACGTACACGCTGATCCGGAACAGCAACACCGCGGCGCCGGTGTACGAGACGGTCCAGGGCTCGACGTTCTACCAGCGCCCCGGCATGGGGTTCGTGGACGAGGGCCTGACGCCGGGTGCGCAGTACCGGTACCGCCTGCGGATCACCGATCCGTACGGCAACAGCGTCCAGTCGGACGCGGTCACCGTGGTCGCGAGCGACGCGGCGCCCACCGAGAGCGACTACGCCGAGAAGGTCCTCGAGGACGACCCCGCGTACTTCTGGCGTCTCGGTGAGGCGGACGGCACGGCTGCGTACGACCACGCGGGCTGGTCGGACGCGCGCGTCGGCCCGGCCGTGACGCGCGGGCTGGCGGGAGCCGTCGTGGGCGACCCCGACGCGGCCTCGGGCTTCCCGGGCACCGCGGACGGCATCGTCGTCTCGCCGGTGGCCGAGCCCGGACCGGAGCGGTTCACGGTCGAGGCGTGGGTGCGCACGACGTCGACGCGCGGCGGCAAGATCATCGGGTTCGGCAACGCCGCGTCGGGGACGTCGGGCAGCTACGACCGCCACGTGTACATGGACTCCGAAGGCCGGATCACGTTCGGCGTCTACCCGGGCGGCGTCCGGACCGTGCGCAGCGCGTCGGCGTACAACGACGGCGCGTGGCACCACGTCGTCGCGTCGCTGGGCGAGACGGGCATGCAGCTCTACGTCGACGGCCGGCGCATCGCGAGCCGGGCGGACACGACGTCGGCCCAGCCCTACAGCGGCTACTGGCGCATCGGCGGCGACAACCTGGGCGGGTGGCCCGACCGTCCGGCGGACGACTTCCTCACGGGTGCCGTCGACGAGGTCGCGGTCTACCCGCGCGCGCTCGCGTTCGCCGAGGTGGTGGACCACTACCGGGCGTCCGGGCGCACGGTCGACCTGCCCGAGCGTCCCGCGGACGCGTACGGCGCGGCGGTCTACGACGCGGAGCCCGACCTCTTCTGGCGGCTCGACGAGACGGGCGGCACGACGGCGGCCGACGCGAGCCTCGGCGCGACGCCGGGCACGTTCCGGCGCGGCGTGACCCTCGGCACCGAGGGGCTGCGCGAGGGGGGCACGGCGGCGACGTTCGACGGTGCCGGCGGGCTGCTGTCGAGCGACCGGAGCTTCGCCGACCCGCGCACGTACTCGACCGAGCTGTGGTTCCGCACGACGACGACGGCGGGCGGCAAGCTCATCGGCTTCGGCGCCAACCGCGAGGACCTGTCGAGCAACTACGACCGGCACGTCTACATGGAGACCGACGGCAGACTGACGTTCGGGGTCTGGACCGGCGCGACGAACACCATCACGTCGCCGTCGGCCTACAACGACGGCCGGTGGCACCACGTGGTGGCGACCCAGGGAGCCGCGGGCATGGTCCTGTACGTGGACGGCGCCGCCGTCGGGACGCACCCGCAGACGGAGTCCGAGGGCTACACGGGCTACTGGAAGGTCGGCAGCGACACCACGTGGGGGCCGCAGCCGCACTTCGCGGGCACCGTCGACGAGGTGGCCGTGTACTCGCGCCCGCTCTCCGCGGCGGAGGTGGCCGCACACCATGCGCTCGGCGTGGCCGAGCCCGAGCCGGAGAACCAGGCACCCGTCGCCGCCTTCACCGCGACGACGGACGACCTCACGCTCTCGGTCGACGGTGCGGCGTCGTCCGACGCGGACGGCTCGGTCGTGGCGCACGCGTGGACGTTCGGGGACGGCGGCACGGCTTCCGGGCCGACGGCGGTGCACCCGTACGCCGCGCCCGGCACCTACGACGTGACCCTCACGGTCACGGACGACGACGGTGCGACGCGCTCCACGACGCAGGCTGTCACGGTCACCGAGCCGCCGAACCAGGCGCCGACGGCCGCCTTCACCATGGGCGCCTCGGGGCTCACGGTGACGGCCGACGGCTCGTCGTCGTCCGACCCGGACGGGACCGTCGACGGGTACGCGTGGACCTTCGGCGACGGCGGCAGCAGCGCCGGTCCCACGGCGTCGTACACGTACGGCGCGGGCGGCACCTACGACGTGACGCTCACCGTCACCGACGACGACGGGACGACCGCGTCCACGACGCAGCAGGTCACGGTCGTGGCGCCGCCCGCGGGCGTCGCCGCGCAGGACGCGTTCGGCCGGTCCGTCACGGGCGGCTGGGGCACGGCCGACGTCGGCGGGGCGTGGTCCGTCACGGGCGCCGCGTCGGCGTTCTCCGTCGCGGACGGCGCGGGTCGGATGACCGTCACGCGCGCCGGGGGCGGGCTCACGGCGCTGCTGCCCGACGCGCTCTCGACGTCGACCGACGTGAGCACGACGGTCGCCCTGAGCAAGGTCGTCGACGGCGGCGGCGCGTTCGTCTCGCTCGTCGGCCGTCGGGTCGGCGCCGCCGACTACCGCACCAAGGTCAAGGTCGCCGCGAACGGGGCGGTGACGCTCTACCTCAGCCGGACCACCGGTGGTGAGGCGACGCTCGCGTCGACGGGCGTCCCCCGGGTCTCGTACCGGACGGGCGAGGCCCTGCGGATGCGCCTCGAGGTCACGGGGACGAGTCCGACGACGCTCCGGGCGAAGGTCTGGGAGCTCGGCACGCCCGAGCCCACGGGCTGGCAGCTCACGGCGACGGACGGCACGGCCCAGCTCCAGGCACCGGGCGGCGTCGGCGTCGCGCCCTACGTGTCCGCGAACGCGACCAACGCGCCCGTGACCTTCACGGTCGACGACCTGGTCGCGGCGCCCCCCGGCGCCGTCCCGCCGGCCAATCAGCCGCCGGTCGCGGCCTTCGTGACCTCGGTCGACGGTCTCCAGGTGACGGTCGACGCCTCGACGTCGACGGACCCGGACGGCACCCCGACCGGCTTCGCGTGGGCGTTCGGCGGTGGTGGTTCCGCGACCGGCGTGACGGCGACCCACGCGTTCCCCGCGGGGGGCACGTACGACGTCACGCTCACGGTCACGGACGACGACGGCGCCACCACGAGCACGACGCAGCAGGTCACCGTCGTGGCCCAGCCGCCCCCGGACAACGCGGCACCCGTGGCCGCGTTCACCGTGACCGCGACCGGCCTCGCGGTCGCAGTCGACGGCTCGGGGTCGAGCGACCCGGACGGCACCGTGGTGGCGCACGCCTGGACGTTCGGCGGCGGCGCGGTGGCGTCGGGCGTCACCGCGGGCCACACCTTCGCGGCGCCGGGCACGTACGACGTCACGCTCACGGTGACGGACGACGACGGTGCGACGGCCTCGACGACGCAGGCGGTCACTGTCACGGCGCCGGGCGTCGCCGCGGGCGACGCCTTCGAGCGCGCCGTGACCGGTGGGTGGGGCACGGCCGACGTGGGCGGTCCGTGGACGACGGTCGGCCCGGCACCGGTGTTCTCCGTGGCCGAGGGGGCGGGACGGATGACGCTGCCCCGGTCGGGCTTCGGCGCCACGGCGATGCTCGCCGGCGTCGCCGAGACGCGGACCGACACGACCGTCGTGATGTCGACCAGCCCGGTGCCGGACGGCGGCGGCAGCTTCCTGTCGCTCATCGGGCGGGGCGTGGGTGCGGCGGACTACCGCGCCAAGGTCAAGATCACGGCGACGGGCGCCGTGACGCTCTACCTCACGAAGGTCGACGGCACCGAGACGAACCTCGCCGTCGCGGGGGTCCCCGGCGTGAGCCTGACCGAGGGTGAGCCGCTGGCCGTCCGGCTCGAGGTCACCGGGACGTCGCCGACGACGATCCGCGCCAAGGCGTGGGAGGCGTCGTCGCCCGAGCCGGCGGAGTGGCGACTCACGGCGACGGACGCGGCCCCGTCGCTGCAGGCGGCGGGCGGTGTCGGGGTCACGGCGTACGTCTCCGCGTCGGCGACCAGCACGCCGACGACGGTGGCGTTCGACGACCTCGTGGTGCGGCGCCCATGACGGGACGGCCATCGGACGCATCCACGACACGGCGAGGCGGTCGTCACGGCCGCCTCGCCGGAATGTCTGATTTCACCCGTTTGGAGCCGGTTTCCGCCGGGCTGCGCCCGTAGGGTGGTGCGCGAGCACCTGCCCGGACAGCCTGAGGAATGAGGGTCGCCGATGCGACAGCGGACCGGCGTCGTACGTCGAGCGACAACCCTGGCGGCGACGGTGGGGCTGTGCCTCACGGGGACCCTGCTGGCCCCGGCGGCCGCGGGGGCCCCCGCCGATGCGGCCCCTCCGGTCGCTGCGCAGGACGCACCGGGCGACGCGTGGGCGGCGGACGGCTTCGACCGCGCCCTCGCGGGGGGCTGGGGCACGGCGGACGTCGGCGGGACGTGGTCCCTGGTCGGCGACCCGGCCGCGTTCTCCGTGGTCGACGGGGCCGGACGCATGAGCGTGCCCCGTCCGGGTGCGGGCCTGACGGCGGCTCTCGTGGGTGCGACGTCGGACGAGGTGGACCTCAGCGCTCGGCTCGCCACGACGACCGTGCCCGACGGCGGCGGCGCGTTCGTCTCGCTCGTCGGGCGTCGGGTCGGGCCCAACGACTACCGCGCGAAGCTCAAGATCGCCTCGTCGGGTGCGGTCACCCTGTACCTCACCCGCGTGTCCGGCGGCGAGAGCACTCTGGGTGCGCTCACGCTCCCGGACGTCTCGTTCGCGCCGGGCGACGCGCTGCGCGTGCGGCTCACGGTGACCGGGACGTCGCCGACGACGCTCCAGGCCAAGGCGTGGGAGGACGGCGCGCCCGAGCCCGAGCGCTGGCAGCTCACGGCGACCGACGCGACGCCGGCGCTCCAGACCGCGGGCGGCGTGGGTGTCATGGCGTACCTCTCGGCGTCGACGACGACCGCCCCGGTGGCGTTCACGGTCGACGACCTGCGTGCTGCGCACCTCGACGGGCCGCCCCCGGTCGAGAACCAGCCGCCCCGGCCCGCGTTCGCGAGCACGGTCGACGGCGCCACCGTGTCCTTCGACGCGACGGCGACGACGGACGCGGACGGCAGGGTCGCGCTGTACGGCTGGGACTTCGGCGACGGCGAGTTCGGCACGGGCGCGACCCCGGCCCACACCTACCGCGTGCCGGGCACCTACTCCGTCACGCTCACGACGACCGACGACGACGGCGACGCGGCCTCGGTGACGCACGCCGTCACGGTCGGCGGCGAGCCGCCGGTGGAGCAGGCGCCCGTCGCCGCGTTCGACGTGACCGTCGACGGGCTCACCGTCGCGGTCGACGGCTCGGCGTCGACGGACGACGACGGCACGGTGACCGGCTACGCCTGGGACTTCGGCGACGGCGCGACCGACGCGGGCGTGACCGCCTCGCACACGTACGCGGCCCCGGGCGAGTACACGATCATGCTCATCGCGACCGACGACGACGGGCTGTCCTCGTCCGCCTCGCGCGTCGTCACCGTCGTGCGCGTGGCCCCCGGCCCCGCCGGGGCGTTCGTGCGCGACGACTTCGCGCGCACCGTGGCCACCGGCTGGGCGGGCCCGTGGGCGCTCGTCGGCTCGCCGTCGTCGTTCTCGGTCGCGGACGGAGCGGGCCGGATGGTCCTGCCGCGTGCGGGCAGCGGGGCGTCGGCGTACGTCCCGGGCGTGGCCTCGGCCTCGACCGACGCGCACGTCCGGACGTCGCTGAGCAGGCTGCCCGACGGTGCGGGGACGTTCGTCTCGCTCGTCGGACGTCGCGTCGGGACGGCGGACTACCGCGTCAAGGTCAAGGTCATGGCGAACGGCGGGGTCACGGTGTACCTGAGCCGGGTCGACGGCACCGAGACGACCCTCGCCGTGGCGGGTGTCCCCGGTCTGACGCTCGACGCGGGCGAGCAGCTCCACGTCCGCCTGCAGGTCAGCGGCACCTCGCCCACGGTGCTGCGCGCGCGCGTCTGGCAGGACGGTGCCGCCGAGCCCGCCGGCTGGCAGGTGGCGGCCACCGACGCCGCGCCGTCGCTGCAGGCCGCGGGGAGCGTCGGTCTCGGCGCCTACGTGTCCGCGTCGGCGACCGCCCTCCCGCTCACGGTGACGTTCGACGAGCTCGTCGCCACCGAGCTCGCGGCACCTTGAGCGCTCGCGCTCCGCACGCGTCCGCGGCCCGCCGCACCGTCCTCGTCGCGCACCCGGGTGCCGACCTCTACGGCTCCGACCGCGTCATGCTCGAGAGCGTCGCGGGCTTCGTCGAGGCGGGGTGGCGCGTCGTCGTCGCCCTGCCGGTGACCGGCCCGCTCGTCGGTGAGCTCGAGCGCCTCGGCGCCGACGTGGTCCGGACGCGCACCGCCGTCCTGCGCCGCAGCGCCCTGCGACCCGCGGGGCTGCTCCGGTTCGTCGCCGACGTCGTGACGGGGGCGGCGCACGGCGTGCGGCTGCTGCGCCGCGTCCGCCCGGACGCGGTCTACGTCAGCACCGTGACCCTCCCGCTGTGGATGGCGCTCGCGCGCGTGGTGCGCCGGCCGCTCGTCTGCCACGTCCACGAGGCCGAGGTCAGCCTGCCCGTGTGGCTGCGTCGCCTCCTCATGCTCCCGGTGCTGCTCAGCTCGACGGTCGTGGTCAACAGCGAGTTCACCGGGACGGTGCTCGGCTCGTCCCTGCCCCGCGCGACCCGGCGCGCCGTCGTCGTCCACAACGCCGTCCCCGGACCGGCGGACACCACGCCGGCGCGTGTCGCGCTGCGCGACCCGCTGCGGCTCGCCTACGTCGGACGGCTCTCGCCGCGCAAGGGCGTCGACGTCGCGGTCGAGGCGGTCGGGCGGCTGCGTGACGGCGGGCTCGACCTGCGACTCGACGTCGTCGGCGACGTCTTCCCCGGCTACGAGTGGTTCGAGGCGCAGCTGCGTGAGCGCATCGCGGAGCTCGACCTCGCCGACGAGGTCCGGCTGCGGGGCTTCCACCCGGTCGTCTGGCCCTTCCTGGCCGACGCCGACGTCGTCGTCGTCCCCTCCGTCGGCGAGGAGTCGTTCGGCAACGCCGCGGTCGAGGCGGTGCTCGCGGCGCGGCCAGTGGTCGTCAGCGCGACGAGCGGGCTGTCCGAGGCGGTCGCACCCTACTCCTCCGCGCGCGAGGTGCCCCCCGGCGACCCGGCGGCCCTGGCCGAGGCCGTCCGCGCGGTGGTCGGCGACTGGCCCGCCGCCCGCGGCGCTGCGCTCGTCGACGC
>NZ_JACVQL010000102.1 GCF_019733465.1 Actinotalea ferrariae
GTCGTGCACCGCGGGGTGCGCCTCGGCGTCGAGGGCGTCCATCGCCGCGGTCGCCGCCGCCAGCTCCGCCGCGGCGGCCCGCACGGGGGCGAGCGCCTCCTCGACGAGGTCTCCCACCGTCGCGTCGCCGGCGACCTCGAGCTCCTGGGCGACCGTCGCGAGCGACCCCGCGCGGCGCACCTCGCCCGACGTGGGCTGGAGCTCGCCCGCGAGCACGCGCAGGAGCGTGGTCTTCCCGGTGCCGTTCTCCCCCACCAGCCCGACGCGCGACCCCGGCCCGGCGCGGAACGTCACGCCCGTCAGCACCGACCGCCCGGGGTAGCCGACCGCGACGTCGCGGGCGACGAGGTGGACGGCGCCGGCCGGGACGACCGACGGCGGCGCGAGCGCGCTCACAGCCGCGCGGCCACCGTCGGGGCGAGGGCCCGGAACGCGCTGCCGCGGTGGGAGATCGCGTTCTTCTCCTCGGGCGTCAGCTCGGCGCACGTGAGGAGCCGGCCCGCGGCACGGGCCGGCTGTGCGTCCGGGACGAGGACCGGGTCGTACCCGAAGCCGCCCTCACCGCGCGGGGCGCGCTCGAGGCGACCGCGCAGCACCCCGGTCTCCACGTGCTCGAAGCCGTCGGGCGTCACGAGTGCCGCGGCGCACGTGAACCCCGCGCCGCGGTGCTCGTCGGGCACGTCGGCCAGCTGCGCGAGGAGCAGCACGAGGTTCGCGACGTCGTCGCCGTGGTGACCGGACCATCGGGCCGAGAAGATGCCCGGCGCCCCGCCGAGCACGTCGACGCACAGCCCCGAGTCGTCCGCGACCGCCGGGAGGCCCGTCACCGCGGCGAGCGCGCGCGCCTTGATGAGGGCGTTCTCGGCGAACGTCACGCCGTCCTCGCGCGGCGGCTCCGCGCCGACGTCGGCCGCCCCCACCACGTCCTGCGCGGCCAGACCGGGCACGACGGGCGCGAGGATCTCGCGCAGCTCGCGGACCTTGTGCGGGTTGTGCGTGGCGAGGACCAGGCGCGCCACGGTCACGCGCCCTGCGCCAGCGCGGCGGCCTGGATCTGCGTGAGCTGCGCCGTGCCGGCCACCGCGAGGTCGAGCAGCACGTCGAGCTCCGCGCGGTCGAACGGCGTCTGCTCCGCCGTGCCCTGGACCTCGACGAACGCGCCCCGGCCCGTGACCACCACGTTCATGTCCGTCTCGGCGCGCACGTCCTCGACGTACGGCAGGTCGAGCATCGGCACGCCGTCGATGATGCCGACGCTCACGGCGGCGACCGAGTCGGTCAGGACCTCCGCCCTGCCCTTGATGCGGCCCGTGCGCCGGCCCCACGCGACGGCGTCGGCGAGCGCGACGTACGCGCCGGTGATCGCTGCGGTCCGCGTGCCGCCGTCGGCCTGGAGCACGTCGCAGTCCAGCACGATCGTGTTCTCGCCGAGCGCCTTGACGTCGACGACGGCGCGCAGCGACCGGCCGACGAGGCGGGAGATCTCGTGCGTGCGCCCGCCGACACGTCCCTTGACCGACTCGCGGTCGCTGCGGGTCGACGTCGACCTCGGCAGCATCGCGTACTCCGCCGTCACCCAGCCCTCGCCGCTGCCCTTCCGCCAGCGCGGGACGCCCTCGGTGAAGGAGGCGGCGCACAGCACGCGCGTGCGCCCGAACTCGACGAGGACGCTGCCCTCGGCGGCGTCGAGCCAGTGGCGGGTGAGCGTGACGGGCCGCAGCTCGTCGGGACGGCGGCCGTCGGCACGCGTGGCGGAGGTCTGGGACGTCATGACGACGACCCTAGGCGAACCCGCCGACGTCCCACGCCCCCGGGGTCGCCGTCGGCCGGCGACGGCCTCAGAGCCGGACGGTCGTCCCGGCCCGCGCCGCCTCGACCGGGCCGTCGTAGACCTCGCGGGCCTCGAGGACCGCCGCGTCGGTCGAGTTCCACGCGGGGACGTGGGTGAGCAGGAGCCTCCCGGAGCCGCCCCGGGCGGCGGCCTCACCCGCGCGGCGGCCGGTCAGGTGGATGCCACGGATCGCGTCGTCCCGGCCCTCGACGAAGGCCGCCTCCGACAGCAGGAGGTCGGCGCCCGTGGCGAGCGCGTCGACCCCCTCGCACGCGTCGGTGTCGCCGGTGTAGGCGAGCACGACCGTGCGGTCCGGGTCGTCCTCCGACGGCCCCGCGACGCGCACGCCGAAGGCGGGCACCGGGTGGTGGACGGCGACGGGCGTGAGCGTCAGCGGTCCCACCTGCACGGGCCCGCCGGCCTGCCACACCCGCACGGCGAGCTGGTCGACGAGGCGCTCGCCCGCCTCGGTGCCGTAGGCCTCCTCGAGCCGGGGCTCCGTGCCGACGGGCCCGTGCACGGGCAGCGGCGCGCGCGTGCGACCGTCGGGCCGGTACTTGAGGTACACGTACAGCCCGCAGAGGTCCGCCATGTGGTCGGGGTGCAGGTGCGAGAGCGCGATCGCGTCGACGTCGGCCGGGTCGAGGTGGCGCTGCAGCGGCCCGAGCGCACCGCTGCCGAGGTCGAGCAGCACCGACCACGTGCGCCCGTCGGCGTCGTCGGCCTGCACGAGGTAGCAGGACGCGGCCGAGTCGGGGCCGGGGAACGAGCCGGCGCAGCCGACGACCGTGAGCCTCATGCGCGCAGGCTCGCAGCCGGCTCGACGGCCGCGACCTCCGGGCCGAGGAAGCGCCGCGCGAGCGTCGCGAAGGAGCCCGCGTCACCGGTCGAGAGGAAGCGGTGCTCGGGCGGGCCGAGCGCGGGGTCCCGTTCGAGGCCGTGCGCGACGAGCGTCCGGTAGACGTCCTTGGCCGTCTCCTCGGCGCTCGAGACGAGCGTCACGCCGTCGCCCATGACGTAGGAGATGACGCCCGTGAGCAGGGGGTAGTGCGTGCAGCCGAGCACGAGCGTGTCGACGTCGGCCGCGACGATCGGGGCGAGCGACTCACGAGCGACGTCGAGCACCTCCGGGCCCGACGTGCGCCCCGCCTCGACGAGCTCGACGAAGCCCGGGCACGCCTGGGAGGTGAGGCTCAGGTCGGCGGCGACGGCGAACGCGTCGTCGTACGCGCGCGACTCGACGGTGGCCCGCGTGCCGATCACACCGACGCGGCCGGTGCGGGTCGCCGCGGCCGCGCGGCGTGCGGCCGGCAGGATCACCTCGACCACGGGCAGGCCGCGGCGCTGCGTGTACCGCTCCCGCGCGTCACGCAGCACGGCGGCCGAGGCGCTGTTGCAGGCGATGACGAGCATCTTGACCCCGGCGTCGACGAGGTCGTCCATGACCTCGAGCGCGTGGGCCCGCACGGCGGCGAGGGGCTTGGGCCCGTAGGGGCTGTTCGCGGTGTCGCCGATGTAGAGGACCGACTCGTGCGGGAGCTGGTCCAGCACGGCGCGTGCCACGGTCAGGCCGCCCACGCCGGAGTCGAAGATGCCGATGGGCGCGTCGCTCACGGGCCGAGCCTAATCGGCGCCCCCGCGGCGCGGTGACGAGCGCCGCGGCAGCGCGCCGAGCATGAGCCCGACCAACGACTCCTGGAGCTGGGTGAGGACCGCGTAGACCGCGGCCAGCAGGTGGCGCGGCGACGGCTCGCCCGACGTCGCCTCGCTCGCGAGCCGGTAGACGTCCTCGGCGTCCTCGTCCGTGCGGACGCCGAGCCGCTCCGAGATGACGAGCCGCACGTCGGTGAGGGCGGCCGCGATGCTCGGCGCCTCGCTCGGCACGACGACGACCTCGGTGCGCGCACCGGCCAGCGCGGCCCGCAGCCGGGTGAGGTTGGTCGCCTTCGCCGTGCGCAGGTCGGCCTCCGTCAGGCGACGGAACTCCGCCGCCACCGCCGGGTCGCCGGAGGCGTCCGGCAGCAGCCGGCGCAGCGCTGGGTCGACGGGTGGCGCGATCGGGAGCGGGTCGAGCTCGATCGCGTCGAGGGGGTGGCGGGCCGCCCGCTCACCCTGCTGCTCGACGGACTCCGCGCCGCCGAGCAGCTCGATCACCTCGTCCACGACGTCGAGCAGCACGGCTCGTTCCGGGGGCGCGACGGCCACGACCCAGCCGCCCTCGTCCGCCTCGAACGTCCAGGGCCTCCGCCTGCGCGTCATCGGCCCGAGGCCTGGACGGTGGCCCACAGCCCGAAGCGGTGCATCGCCTGGGCGTCCGTCTCCATCTGCTCGCGCGCGCCCGAGGAGACGGTCGCCCGTCCCTCCTCGTGCACCTGCCGCATGAGCCGCTCGGCGCGCTCCTGCGGCATGCCGAAGTACGTGCGGAAGACGTACGTCACGTAGCTCATGAGGTTCACCGGGTCGTTCCAGACGATCGTCACCCACGTGTCGGCGGTCTCGAGCTGCTCGTCGGTGCGCACCTCCTGGTCCGGCACCGCCGTGGCGACCGCGACGGCGACCGGGACGGGCCCCGACGTCAGGGCGTGCGCCGCCCTCCCCCATGTCTGCACCACAGGTCTCACTGTACGGACGAGAACCGCCGACCGTCGGACGGGTCGCGCGCGCGACGCGGTGATCGTCCCCCTAGGTTTGGCGCATGAGCGCAGAGCTGCCCTCGTCCTTCCCGGCGCCGACCCTCGACGCCACGGGGCTGCCCGCCCCGGTCCCCGCGTCGTCGGCGTTCCTCACCGACCGCTACGAGCTCACCATGGTGCAGGCAGCGCTCCGGGACGGGACCGCGAACCGGCACTGCGTCTTCGAGGTCTTCACGCGCCGGCTCCCGCCGGGCCGGCGCTACGGCGTGCTGGCAGGGACCGGACGCGTGCTCGAGGCGCTCACGTCCTTCCGCTTCGGTGACGACGAGCTCTCCTGGCTCGCCCGGCACGACGTCGTCGACCGGGCGACGATCGACTTCCTCGCGGACTACCGCTTCGCGGGCGACATCACGGGCTACGCCGAGGGCGAGTGCTTCTTCCCCGGCTCTCCCGTCCTCGCGATCGAGGGCACGTTCGCCGAGGCGGTGCTGCTCGAGACGCTCGTGCTGTCGATCCTCAACTACGACTCCGCCGTGGCGTCGGCGGCCTCGCGCATGACGAGCGCGGCGGTGGACCGGCCGTGCCTCGAGATGGGGTCCCGCCGCGCGCAGGAGCACGCCGCCGTCGCCGCGGCCCGGGCGGCGGTCGTGGCGGGGTTCTCGGCGACGTCGAACCTCGAGGCCGGGCGCCGGTACGGCCTGCCCACCATCGGCACCGCGGCGCACTCCTTCACGCTGCTGCACGACGACGAGCCGTCCGCGTTCGCCGCGCAGGTCGCCGCCCTGGGGCCGGGCACGACGCTCCTGGTCGACACGTACGACGTCATGCAGGGGGTGCGGAACGCGGTCGCGGCCGCGGGGCCGGAGCTGGGCGCCGTGCGGCTCGACTCGGGGGACCTGACGTTCCTCGCGCACGAGGTCCGCGGGCTGCTCGACGAGCTGGGGGCACGGCGGACCAAGATCGTCGTCAGCTCGGACCTCGACGAGCAGGCCATCGCGGCCCTCGCGGTCGCGCCGGTCGACTCCTACGGGGTCGGCACGTCCGTGGTCACGGGGTCCGGGGCGCCGACGTGCGGGATGGTCTACAAGCTCGTCGCGCGCGAGGGGCGCGACGGCCGGCTCGAGCCCGTGGCGAAGGCGTCGGCGCGCAAGGAGAGCAGCGGCGGCCGCAAGACGGCGGCGCGGCGGCTCGGTGCGGACAGCCGCGCGGTCGAGGAGGTCGTCGTGACCGGCCCGGACCACGCCGTCGCGGCGTGGGCTCCGGCCGACGGCGACCTGCGCGAGCTGCACGTGCCGCTCGTCGTCGCCGGGGCCGTGGACACGCGGTGGACGGGCAGTGCGGGCGTCGAGCACGCGGTCGAGCGCCACCACGCCTCGCGCGCCGAGCTGCCGCGCGGCGCGCGGCGCCTCTCGGTGGGCGACCCGGCGATCCCGACCGTGACCCTGCAGCTCGACGACTGAACCGGGCGCTGACAGCGACGGGGTCCGGACAGCGACTGCGGCTTGGACAGCGACTGCGCCCGGACGACGCTGCCCGGACAGCGCTGCGCCCGGGGACCTCGGGATGGCCGAGGTCCCCGGGCGCGGGGCTGGTGGTGGTCCGGCGCGCTACACGCGGGCCTTGCCGCGGCCGACCAGGCCGAGGACGAGGCTCACGACGAGCACGATGATGCCGAGCCAGATGAGGAACTGCGCGGCCTCGACGGCGACGCCGAGGATCAGCAGCACGACGCCGATGATCAGGATGATCAGCCAGGTAGGCATGATGGCCCTTTCGTCCGGGCACCTTCCCGGGGGGTACCGGGTGGTGCGTCTTGTCGAGAAGCGTTGCAGGACTTGTTCAAGCGCGCATCCTGAACGGCGACGTGCGCGCGCGGCGCGTTGCTGGTAACGGCGGCGCCTCAGGCCCCTGACCTGCGACGACGCCGGGAGCCCGCCCATCACCCGTACCGACGACGTCGCTCGACCGGGTGACGTGGAGGCCGTCGCGGGCGGTCGCGAACCGCCCCGTCGGCGCGATGCTGGCGCGGTTCCGGCCGCGCCGCGGCGACGAGGTGCGGTGCGTGCGTCAGCGCTTGCCGACGAACCAGTCGCGCACGAGCGCGGTGCGCGCCTGCAGCTGCTCCTCGCTCGCGAGCGCGACCTCCGGCCCGCCGCACCGGCGCCGGAGCTCGGTGTGGACGGATCCGTGCGGCTGCCCGCTGCGTCGCGCCCACGCACCGACGAGCGCGTTGAGCTCCTTGCGGAGGTCCGCGAGGCGCCGGTGGTCGACCGCGGGCCGCGGCGCGCGCCTGCCGGCGACCTGGTCCGCCTGCCGCTGGCGCAGCAGCGTGCTCACCTGGTCGGCGTCGAGGAGACCCGGCAGCCCGAGGAAGTCGAGCTCCTCCTCGGAGCCGACCTCGGCGCCGGTCCCGAACTCGCCGCCGTCGAACAGCACGCGGTCGAAGGTCGCCTGCGCCTCGAGCGCCTGGAAGGTGCCCGCGACGCCGTCGGGGCCGACGGCGTCCGGACCGGTCGCCTCCCGCTCGGCCGCGGCGAGCAGGTCGGCCTCGGGGTCGTCGTCCTTCTCCGGCCGGTCGAGCGCGTGGTCGCGCTCGAGCTCGAGGGTCGCGGCGAGCGCGAGGAGCTGCGGGACGCTCGGCAGGAACACCGACGCCGTCTCCCCGCGCCGTCGCACGCGCACGAAGCGGCCGACGGCCTGGGCGAAGAACAGCGGGGTCGCGGTCGACGTCGCGTACACGCCGACAGCGAGGCGCGGCACGTCCACCCCTTCGGACACCATGCGGACCGCGACCATCCACCGGGAGTCGCCCTCGGCGAAGGACTCGATGCGCTCGGACGCGCCGTCGTCGTCCGACAGCACGACCGTCGCCGGCTGGCCGGTGATCCGGCGCAGGTGCGCGGCGTACGCCCGTGCGTCGGCCTGGTCGGTCGCGATGACGAGGCCGCCGGCGTCCGGGACGCTCCGGCGCACCTCGGAGAGGCGACGGTCCGCGGCGGCGAGCACCGACGGGATCCACTGGCCCTCGGGGTCCAGGGCCGTGCGCCACGCCTGGGCCGTCATGTCCTTGGTGAGGTCGCCGCCGCCGAGCTGGGCGCTGACCTCGTCACCCGCGCGGGTGCGCCAGCGCATCTGACCGCTGTAGGAGAGGAAGATCACCGGCCGGACGACGCCGTCGCGCAGCGCGTCCCCGTAGCCGTAGGTGTAGTCCGCGATCGAGCGGCGGATGCCGTCGCCGCCCGGGGCGTAGGTGACGAACGGGATCGGTGCGGTGTCGGAGCGGAAGGGCGTCCCGGTGAGGGCGAGCCGTCGGGTCGCACCCTCGAACGCCTCGCGGACGGCGTCGCCCCAGCTCAGCGCGTCGCCGCCGTGGTGGATCTCGTCGAGGATGACGAGGGTCGGCGCCGCCTTCGTGCGGGCGGCGTGCAGCGCCGGCTTGCTCGCGACGCCGGCGTAGGTCAGCGCCACGCCGTCGAAGTTCGCGCCGTGGCGTCCCTGGCTGTTGCGGAAGTTCGGGTCGAGGTGGATGCCCACGCGCGCGGCGGCGTCGGCCCACTGACGCTTGAGGTGCTCGGTCGGCGCGACGACGGTCACGCGCCGGACGACGCCGCGCTGGATCAGGTCGGTCGCGACCCGGAGGGCGAACGTCGTCTTGCCGGCGCCCGGTGTGGCGACGGCCAGGAAGTCCCGCGGCTCACGCGCCTCGTACTCGGTGAGGGCGGCCTGCTGCCACGCGCGCAGCTTGCTGGCGGTGCCCCACGGCGCCCGGCCGGGGAACGCGGGCGGCAGGTGCGAGGCCGCGGCGGGCGACGGTCCGTGGCCGCCCCCGGGCGCGGCGAGGCCGTGCCCATCCGGGGAGTGACGCGCCGCGTGGTGCGGGGCGTTCACCGTCCGCCGTCGGAGCCGGCGCCGTCGCCGGGCTGGTCGCCGTCCTGCGGGTCGCGCAGGCCGTCGTAGATCTCCTGGCAGATGGGGCACACCGGGAACTTCTTGGGGTCCCGGCCCGGCACCCACACCTTGCCGCAGAGCGCCACCACAGGGCTGCCGGAGAGGGCCGAGGCGAGGATCTTCTCCTTGCGCACGTAGTGCGAGAACCGCTCGTGGTCCCCGGGCTCGACCTCCTGCCGGGTCTCCTCACGCTCCAGGACGCTCGTCGAACCACCGGGTCCGCTGCCGCCGGGCTGACCGTACGGGTCGTCCGGGCCGGTCGGGGTCGTCGGCTGGCTCATGCCCCCATTCTACGTCGCCCCACCGACACTCCTCCGCGTCCGGCGGCGGTCCGCCGCAGCCGTCAGGGCGTCGCACGCGGACCGCTCAGCTCGGGTCGCGGTCAGCCGATGGACCGGTGCCGCCGCACCGAGGAGCCCGATGCCCCGCTTCACCCCCCGCACCGACACCGACCCGGCTCTGCGGACCGCGATCCACGGCCGGGTGCTCCCCCGCGGGCTGCTACGGGTCGTCGCTGCCCTCGCCCTGACGAACGTCGCCCTGTTCGTCCTCGAGCTCTCGGGGCATGCGCCGTGGAGCCAGCCGGTCGGCCAGCTCCTCAACCCGGCGATCGCGGTGCTCGCCGTCGTGCTGTGCCGTCGCGCCGCGACGGACCCCGCGAGCCACCCGCGTGCGCAGCACGTCTGGCGGCTGACGGCGTGGGGCATGAGCTTCATCGCCGTCTCCATCACGGTCCGGCTCGTCGCGACCCTCGGCCTCGACGCCGTCGCGCCCGCGGGGAACGCCCTGCAGGGCGTCGGTGCCCTGCTCCTGAGCCTCTCGGTGTTCCGGATCCCCCTCGGGCTGCGGACGCGTGCCGAGAAGGCGGCGCTCGCTCTCGACGTCGCGGCGGTCCTCGTCGCCGCGGCCGTGGTGGTGTGGCACCTCTTCGGCGCGGGACGGGCCGTCCTGACCGGCGACGAGGCGCGCGCGGTCGGTCCCGTCGTCGGGGCGGCGCTGCTCGCCGTCTTCCTCGCGACCCGGGCGTCGCTCAGCGGGTCGGAGGTGATCCCGCCGCGCACGCTGTACCTGCGCGCGGTGTCGGCCCTGGTCGGCGGCTTCGGCACGGCGGCGAGCGTCCTGCTCCTCGCCGCGCGCCCCGAGATCGACGCCCAGGTCCTCCTGAACCCGATCGCCTCCTTCACGATCGCGCTGAGCGCGTGGTTCCAGCTCAGCGACGGCGCGGACGCGCGTCTGCGGGCGCGACGACGGCGGCGGTACAGCGTGCTGCCCTACGTGGCGGTCGTCGCGGTCGACGCCCTGCTCGTGCTCACCTCGGTGACCCGCTCGCCCGACCAGCTCGTGGTCGTCGTCGGCGCCGTGGTCCTCACCGCGCTGGTCGTCGTCCGGCAGCTCGTCGCGTTCCGCGAGAACGACACGCTTCTCACCAGCCTTGGCCTGCACGAGCAGAAGCTCCGGCACGAGGCGACGCACGACGCGCTCACCGGGCTGGCGAACCGTGCCCTCTTCGCCGAGCGGCTCTCCGCCGCCGTCGACCACGGCGGGGCGGACCGCCGCCTCAGCCTCGTCCTCGTCGACCTCGACGGGTTCAAGGCGATCAACGACACCCTGGGTCACGCCGTCGGGGACGGGATGCTCGCGGGCGTCGCCCAGCGGCTCCGGGCGGGCGTCCGCTCCGACGACGTGGTCGCACGGCTCGGGGGTGACGAGTTCGCGATCCTCGTCGACGGCCTCGGTGCGGACGCCGTCGAGGCCGTCCTCACCAGACTGACGGCGTCCCTCGCGCAGCCTCTCCTGGTCGACGGTCACGAGGTGACCGTCCGGGCCAGCTTCGGCGTCGTCGAGGGCGGTGCGGGGGACGACCCGGAGGCCCTGCTGCGCCAGGCCGACGTCGCCATGTACGAGGCCAAGGAGCGGGGCGAGGGCAGCTTCGAGCGCTACCGGCCCGGCATGGAGCAGCGCGGCGCCGAGCGGCACCGCATCGCTGCCGAGCTGCGCACCGCGATCGCCGAGGACCAGCTCGTCCTGCACTACCAGCCCGTCGTGACGCTGCCCGAAGGTCGCATCACCGGCGTCGAGGCCCTCGTGCGCTGGCAGCACCCGACGCAGGGACTCGTGCGGCCTGCGTCGTTCATCCCCGCGGCGGAGGAGACCGGCCTCGTCGTCCCGCTGGGTCGCTGGGTGCTGCGCGAGGCCACGAGGCAGGCGGCGTCGTGGATCGCCGACCACGGTGGTGCAGGGCTGCGGACCGTCGCGGTCAACGCGTCGGCGCAGCAGCTCCAGGATCCGGGCTTCGCGACCGACGTCGCCGCCGCTCTGCGCGACAGCGGCCTGGACGCCGGCCGGCTCACGATCGAGATCACGGAGTCCACGGCCGTCGGCGGAGGCGCGACCGACGCGTCGCTCCGCGACCTGCGTGCGATGGGGGTACGGATCTCCCTGGACGACTTCGGCACGGGCCGGTCGACGCTGAGCCTCCTCGTGGACTGCCTGGTCGACGAGATCAAGCTCGACCGGAGGTTCGCCCCGGTGGCCGGCGCGGACGCCATCGCCGGCGCGGTCCTGCAGCTCGCGCGAGGGCTGGGCATCGACGCCGTCGCCGAGGGCGTCGAGACCGCCGAGCAGGCCGACGACCTCGGTGACCTCGGGTACGGGCTCGCGCAGGGCTTCCTGTTCGCGCGCCCCATGACCGCGCAGGCCCTGGGGGCTCGGCTCCGCGACGCCGACGCCGACTCCGCTCAGGCGGAGGTCACCGCGCGACCCGGGGACCTGCTCGCCGCGTCGCGCTCCTGAACGGCGCGCACGGCCGGCTGACGGATCCGGACGGCCGCTCGTGGGCGCCGGCGACCGCCCTACGACCCCAGTCGCGTCAGCACCCGGCGCGAGCGGGCGTCGTACACCTGGCCGCCGAGGCGGACCCCGAGGACGACGGCACCGGCGCCCGTGCCGAGGCCCGCGAGGAGTACCGCCACCACGAGGTCCGGCTCCCACCAGAGCGCCAGCCCGTAGAGCACGAGCACCGGCGCGCACGCCACGAGCGTCGCGCCCGAGGTCACGAGCTGCGCGAGCATGCTCGCGCCGAGCGACCCGACCTGCGCCGAGTACGGGTTCTCCCCCGCAGCGGGGACGGGGTACGGGAAGAGCGGGCTGAGCACCGCGGAGACGGCGAGCCCGACGCCCAGCACCCCGAGGGACGCACCGAGGCTCGCGGGTGCGAGGTCAGGTCGGCCGCCCACCCACGCCACGACGAGGCTCACGGCCGCCGTGGCCGGGGCGGCCCAGGCCACCGTCGCGAGCACCCGGCCGAGCCGGTCCGCCCGCCCGGGCACCGCGGCGACCACGTGCATCCAGAGCACCGAGCCGTCGAACGCGAGGTCGTTGTGCCGGCCCCACGCGATGGTCCCCGCCATGAGCGGCCCCATGGCGAGCGCGACCGCCGCGGGGGCGTCGACGACCGTCGCGAGCAGCAGCACGATCACCACGGGCGCCGCGACGGCGCCCAGCATCGCGCTGACGTAGCGGGGGTCCCCGGTCCAGTAGCGCAGCGACCGACGCAGCACCGCTCGCGCTGCGAGCGCGTCCGGGCCGCGGCGGTCGTCGCGCGCCGGGAGCATCGCGTCGCGCCGCCTGCGGACCTCGCCGCCTCGCGAGGCCGGGCTGACCAGCGCCCGGCGCAGGAGGACCGCCCAGGCGACGACGGCGGCCGCGAGCCAGACCAGTGCGAGCG
>NZ_JACVQL010000103.1 GCF_019733465.1 Actinotalea ferrariae
TCCGTGCCCCCGCCCCGCCACCGGCCGCTCACGAAGGCGGCGACGTCGTCGGCGGGCAGCTCGCGCGGCCGGAAGCGCCCGCCGCCGGGCGTGCGCGGGACGAGGCGGTCGAGGCGGAACGTGCGCCAGTCGTCGGCGTCGAGGTCCCACGCGACGAGGTACCACCGCCCACCGCTCGCGACGAGGTGGTGCGGCTCGGCGCGGCGCGGCGGACGCGCGCCGGGGCCGCCCGGTGAGCGGTAGTCGAAACGGAGGACCTCGTGCGCGCGGATGGCAGCGCTCACCGCGGCCAGCAGCGCCGGGGTCACGGGCTCCGTCTCGGTCGCACCGACGGTGTGCACCTCGAGCGCGTCCACGCGGTGCCGTAGGCGCGACGGGAGCAGCTGCCGGACGGTCGTCAGCGCGCGCGTCGCCGCCTCCGCGACCCCGGAGGCCGACCCCGCCGCCGTCTGCAGCGCGACGGCGAGGGCGACGGCCTGGTCGTCGTCGAACAGCAGCGGTGGGAGGGCACTCCCGGCCTCGAGCCGGTAGCCGCCGTCGCGGCCGCGCGTGCTGGTGATCGGGTAGCCGAGCTCGCGCAGGCGGTCGACGTCGCGGCGCACGGTGCGGTCGCTCACGTCGAGGCGGTCCGACAGGACCGCAGCCGGCCAGTCCCGCCGCGCCTGGAGCAGCGACAGAAGGGCGAGCAGGCGGGACGACGTCGTGGGCACGGCACCAGTGTGGCGGTACATCCGGACACTTCCTGTCCACAAAGTTCGCGACAGTCGCTCCTGCGTCGCCGAGCAGCGCGGCGCACCGACACCCGAGGAGCGACATGTCCATCAGCACCACGACCCACATCAACCTGCGCGGCGACGCCCGTGCCGCGCTCGAGCTCTACCGGTCGGTGTTCGGCGGTGAGCTGACCGTCGTGACCTACCGGGACGCCCAGGCCGTCCAGGACCCGAGCGAGGCCGACCAGGTCATGTGGGGCCAGGTCGTCTCGGCCGACGGCTTCCACGTCATGGCCTACGACGTGCCCTCGTCCCTGCCGTGGGAGCCCGGGCAGAACGCCTACTTCGTGTCCGTCCGCGGCGCCTCCGCCGAGGAGATCAGCGAGCGGTGGGAGCGGCTGAGCGCGGACGCCACGGTCCTCGTCCCGCTCGCCCCGGCCGGGTGGGCGCCGCTGTACGGGATGCTCCGCGACCGCTTCGGCGTCGTGTGGGTGCTCGACGTCGCCGCGACGTACGCGCCCGCCTGACCTGCGGTCGGTGCCTCGGCGTCCGGCTCAGCCGGTCACGCCGCGGTGCCCTCGGTTCCGCGGGAGGCCGCGGCCCGCCGCGTGCGCCGGGTCCGGACCCGCACCTGCGTGAGCCGCACGACGCCGACGATCCCGACGACGAGGGCGCCCGCCACGGCGGCGATCAGCAGCGCGACGCCGAGCGGCACCTGCGTCGTCAGGCCGAGGTACTGGAGCTCGACCGACTCCTGGTTCTGCAGGATGAGGATCACCAGGAGGATCAGGAGCACGAGCGCGACCGCGGTCGCGAACCACGCCGCGGAGGCGCGCGTGACCCGCTCGTCGCTCGGCGGTGCCGGCGAGGCGGGCGTCGTCGGCTCCATGCTCAGCAGCCTGCGCCCAGCGCGCCCGCATGGCAAGGCGGCGCTGGGGGCGTGCGGGGTGCGGCGCTGCACGAAGCGCACGACGTCAGGGTGGACCGCCTCGTGCACCGCCGGAGATTCGCCGCGGCGGGGGTCAGGCGTCCCAGCGGACCGTGATCGGCTTCGTCAGGCCGGGTAGCGGCAGGGAGACCGCCTCCCGCTCGACGGCCTCACGCTCGTCCGCGGTCAGCGTGCGCCACGCGGCGATCGAGACCTTCTCCTCCGCGCGGCGCCAGGTACCGACGACGTCGCCCGCGACCAGCACGGCGCCGGGCCAGACGCGCGACGTCCACAGCTCGGCGCGGCGGGCGACATCGGGCACGAGCAGCGCGCGATCTGGACCCCAGAGCAGGTAGTAGGCGTCGCCGCTCGGCAGCAGCCGCACGGCGCTCGACGGTGCCGGCGGCGTCCGGAGCTCGGCCTCGTCCGCCGCGAGCGCCCAGCCGTCGCGGTCCTCGGTCCGGACCGGGACCAGCTCGTCGCGCAGTCCCTCGAACGCCGCGCGCGCCGAGGGTGCGCGCAGCCCGGCCCAGTCGCCGAACCCCTCGACCGTGCCCGGACCCAGCGCGTGGAGGTACCGTCGCGCGAGCTCGAGCCGCGCCTCGACCGGGTCGATCTCCGGGTGCGGGACCGTCCGGACCGTGGGCTGCCGCGCGCCGTCCCACCGGATGAGGAGGCGGCCGGTCGTCGAGGCGTAGCGGAGCATGTGGTGGTGCTCGCCGATCGAGCGCGAGGCCTCGCCGATGAGCATCTCCCGGCCGGCGAGGAAGGCGTCGAGGCGCTCGGCGACGTCCTCGGCCTGGAGCCGACGCCTCTCGTCCGCGATGCGCCGCGCCGCCGTGAAGACCCCGCGGTCGCGCTCGGCCACGACGTGGACGCTGTACCGCGGTCCCCACACCTGGACGAACGGCGGTTCGTACGGCGTCGCCGGGGTGATGCCCTCGACCCGGGCGTGGAGCGAGAGCAGCGCCGCGCGAGGCACGCTGTCCGTGAGACCCGGCCGGGCCGCCGCCTCGAGCGCCTGGGCGCTGCGGGCCAGCCGCTCCTCGAGGTGCCCCACGCGTCGCCGGTACGCCAGCACCTGCTCGCGGCCCAGCTCCAGATGTGCCATCCGTGCGCTCCTCCCGCTCGGGGCCGACGACGGCCTCATGCTCCCGTGCGTCCGCCTCGGCACATCATGGCGTCGCGTCCGGGAGCTGCGCCGGGCACTCGCCGCCGGGAGTCGTCGCGAGCTCGAAGTGCCACATCTCGTTGGCGTAGGTCTGGCACAGGCCGTAGGCGTCACCGAAGCGGCCGACCCAGTCGGCGGCGTCCGTCGGGCCGATGTCGACCGCACCGCCCGTCACGTGGCTCGAGGTCTCCGGGGTGGCCACGCGCTCGAGTGCCGCCTCGAGCGAGCCGTACGTCTGCTCGGCTCGGTCGAGCAGCTCCTGCTGGTACTCCGCGCTCCGACGGCCCGACGTGACCCACAGGTCGACGTCGGCCGCTGCCGCGTCCCGGGCCGCGGCCTGGAGTGCGGCCCGCAGGTCCGGGTCAAGGCCGGCGATCGCGGGGTGGGCGTCGTCGAACGGGTCGATCTGGTCGTCGCGCTCGCGCGGGTCCGCGGCGCCCGTCCCGGACAGGGCGTCCGTGGGCGCGGCGTCCGCGGGGAGGGCCGGGACGTCGCCGGGCGCCGTCCTGCCCAGGGCCGGCAGGAGGCCCGGCGCGAGGACGGCGGCAACGGCGAGCACGACGGCGACCGCGACGACGGACACGGACGCGGTGCGCGCTGCAGGCTTCATGGTGCTCATCCGACCAGCGCCGGCCTCGCCCACGCGTCGACCCCTCGACGGGCACGAACCTGTCGCAGCTCATCCGCCGGTCGCACCGTCCCGGGCGGGCGGTCCTCCCGTCGTCGGCCACGGCAGCGGCCGCTGCGAGCAACCGTGCACCTCGCCGGGTTCCTGACGCGGCCGGCTGTTCGGTTGTTCGCAGGGGCGGCCGGGAGGGCGGCCCGGGAGATCGGGAGCCGGAGGGCTGGTCTTGCGGTCCGGGGAGGGCGGGTGGATGCTCACCGGAACTGCGGTGGTGCGGCAAGGGGGCCGAGCATGCGGATCCGAAGGCTCGTCCCTGTGGTCGTGCTCGCGCTGCTCGCGCCGCTGAGCCTCCTGCCCGGTGCCGCCCCGGCGGCCGCGGCGACCGTGCCGGCCGGCTTCACCGACACGCTCGTCACCTCGGTCCCCGCGCCGACGTCGCTCGCGTTCACGCCGGACGGCCGGATGCTCATCGCGACCCAGCGCGGCCAGCTGCGGGTCCAGACGGCCGCGGGGACGCTCCTGGCCTCGCCCGCCATCGACCTCGGGCCGCGGCTCTGCACCAACGCCGAGCGCGGTCTGCTGGGCGTCGCGACCGACCCGGACCCGGCGACGCGCGCGATCTACCTCTTCTACACGGCGCGTGGCACGAGCACCTCGTGCCCGACCAGCCAGACCGGCAACCCGGCCGGCGCACCGGTCAACCGCGTCTCCCGCTTCGTGCTGCGTGACGACAACACGGTCGACCCGGCGAGCGAGCGCATCCTGGTCGACGGCATCTACTCGCCCGAGGGCAACCACAACGCCGGTGACCTGCACGTGGGCAAGGACGGCTACCTCTACGTCTCGACGGGCGACGGCGGCTGCGACTACGCGGGCGACAGCGGCTGCGGCGGGAGCAACGACGCGGCGCGGGACCGGAACGTTCTGCTCGGCAAGATCCTGCGCGTCGACCGGACCACGGGCGAGGCCGCGCCGGGCAACCCCTTCCTGGGTGCCGGGACGGCGTCGTGCCGCCTCGGGCCCGTGGCCGCGGGCACCGTCTGCCGCGAGACCTTCGCGTGGGGGCTCCGCAACCCGTTCCGGATGGCCTTCGACCCCGATGCGGCGGGCACGTCGTTCTACGTCAACGACGTCGGCCAGAACGCGTGGGAGGAGATCAACCGCGGGACGGCCGGTGCCGACTACGGCTGGAACGTCCGCGAGGGGCACTGCGCCAACACGGGCTCCGCGGGGAGCTGCGGTCCTCCGCAGCCCGCCGGCATGACGGGGCCCCTCCACGACTACGGCCGCGGCGCGGGCTGCGGGTCGATCACCGGCGGGGCCTTCGTGCCCGACGGCGCGTGGCCGGCCGCCTACGACGACGCCTACCTCTTCGCCGACTACGTGTGCGGCAAGGTCATGGCGCTCGTCGGCACGACGCGCACCGACTTCGCGACCGGGCTGGGCGGAGCGGTCCACCTCGAGTTCGGCCCGTCCCCGGCGGGGCAGTCGCTCTACTACACGACGTACTCGGGCGGCGGCCAGGTCCGCCGGATCACGCCCACCGGCACCGCGAACCGCCCGCCGACGGCGGCGCTCGTCGCGTCCCCGGTCACCGGTCCGGCACCGCTGAGGACGGTGCTCGACGGCTCGGGCAGCCGCGACCCCGACGGCGGGGCGCTCACGTACCTGTGGAGCTTCGGCGACGGCACGCCCGACGTGACGACGTCCACGGCGAGCGTGAGCCACACCTACGCGGCCGGCACCTGGACGGCGACCCTCCGCGTGCGCGACGCGGCGGGGGCGACGTCGGCGCCGGTGACCGCCACGATCCGCTCGGGCAACACCGCGCCGACGGCGATCATCACGTCACCCTCGGTGGGGCTCCGCTTCACGACCGGCCAGACGTACCACCTGACCGGCTCGGGCACGGACGCGCAGGACGGCACGCTGCCCGCCACCAGCATGACCTGGACGGTGGTGCGCGTCCACGACCAGCACACGCACCCGTTCCTCGGACCCGTCACGGGCAACGACGTCGCCTTCGTCGCGCCCGGCCCGGAGGACCTCGCGGCGGCAGGCAACAGCCACCTGCGCGTCAGCCTCACCGTGACGGACTCGGGCGGTGCCACGGCGACGACCGTGCGCGACCTGCGGCCCAAGAAGGTGGCGGTGACGCTCGCGACGTCGCCCGTGGGCCGCACCCTGACGGTCGACGGCACGACCGTCACCGCCCCCGTCACCGTCACGTCGTGGGCGGGCGCCCCGCTGCGGCTCGGCGTGCCTCAGCAGACCGACGCGAGCGGCCGTCCGTACGTCTTCCAGCGCTGGTCGGACGGCTCGACGTCGCCCACGCGCACGTGGACCACGCCGGCCGGCCCGTGGACGCTCACGGCACGGTTCACACAAGGGACCGTCGGCGGGCTCACCGGGACCTACTTCCAGGACGAGGACCTGACGAACCCCGTGCTGACCCGTGTCGACCCGGTCGTCGCCTTCGACTGGGGCACGGGTGCGCCGGCCCCGGGCGTGGGCGCGGAGACGTTCTCGGTCCGCTGGAGCGGCGCCGTCGTGCCCCGGTACAGCCAGACGTACACCTTCTCGACGACGTCGGACGACGGCGTGCGCCTGTGGGTCGGCGGTCGGCTCGTCATCGACCAGTGGAACCCGCACGCGCGGCGCGTGGACACGGGGACGGTCGCGCTCACGGCGGGGGTACCCGCGCCGATCGTGCTCGAGTACTTCGACCGGACGAACCGGGCCGTCATGCAGCTGCGGTGGTCCAGCGCGTCGCAGGCCCTCGAGATCGTGCCGACGGACCGGCTGCGGTCCTCCTGACGGCCCTGCCGCCGACGTGGTCCTCGTGTCGCCGAGGACGGCACGCTCACGCGTCGGGCAGGTGCTCCGCGGGGTCCCGGGGCGACCGGGCGATCCGCGTCACGCGGTCGACGTCCGCGTCGGTGATGCCCCGGCCCGTCCCCACGGCGTCCTCGACGAGGTCGAGGTGACGCTGCAGCCCCGTGCCGTCCGCAGGACGTCCCTGCTGCTCGAGGTGCAGCAGCAGCATCCGCAGCACGCGCACGAGGGCCGCCATCACGAGCGGCTGGTCCGCCCCGCTGTGCCTGAGCTGCTCGAACGCGTGGTCGACGTACTCGTCGGGGGTGAGGTCCCACGGCCGGACGACGACGCGACCCTCGGCGTCGCCGGCCACCTCCGCCGGCAGCTCGGCCGTGAGCAGGCGACGCATGAGGCCACCGAGACGCAGGATCGCCTCGACGGCCGTCGTCGGGTCGTTGACGGCCGGGCTCAGGGCCCGCAGGCCGATGTCGACGAGCTGGCGGATCGCGAAGTCGACGTCCTCCTGCATGGTGCGCGCGTCGGCGATCCCGATGCCCGCCGCCACCCGTTCGAGGCGTCGGTGGGCGCGCGGGTCCGCCGGCCACAGCGTGACCAGGGGCTCACCGGCGTGGATGTAGGCGCCGGTGCGGGTCTCGAGCCGCACCACCGTGCCGGGTGGGACGAGCCGCATCATCCGGTGGCTCAGCGAGCTCGTCACCCAGCCGTCGCGCGGTGAGGGCACGACGGCGGCGTCGGCGGGCTGCTCCGGGACCGCGTCGGCGGCCAGGCGCTGCTCCCGCCGGGCGACGCGGTCCACGCGGTCGATGGTCCGCAGGCCCTCGTCCAGGATCCCGCGGACGATCTCGCCGACCTGGAGCCGCCGGGCCAGGTGGTCCAGGTGCGCGACGATGAGCAGCACGGTGGCGAGAGACATGGTCACGGCGATCGTGACGCCGAGGGGTGGCCCGGGTGCGGTGGCCTCCCCGGGCAGCCGGCGCAGCGTCAGCATGCAGTGGACGAACGTCGCGACGAGCGCCCCGATGACGACCTGGCTGATCCGGTCCCGGATGAACGACCGCATGACCCGTGGCGAGAGCTGGCTGCTCGCGAGCTGGAGGCTGACGACCGTCAGGGAGAAGACGACGCCCGCCGTGGTGATCATCGCGCCGGCGATGGTGGCGAGCACCCAGGTCGCCGTCCCGGCGTCGGACCGGGGCAGCCAGGCCGGTGCCTCGGGCCCGAGCCGGCGGTCCGCCTCCGCCGCGAGGACGGCCACGACCGCACCGGCCGCGACGATGGTCGCGGGCAGGAGGAACAGGCTCTCGCGGAAGCGGTAGGCGATCGCGGCCGCACGGAGCTCCGCCGCGGACGTGAGGGTGGCGAGCATGCCCCGCGTGGCGACCATCCCCTCGTCCTAGCGCCTCGCCGCACGCGCCGCACCTCGCGGCACGGTGCGGACGGTCCCGGTCGGCCGACGGTCAGGGCAGAGGAGCCGGCTCCGGTGCCGCGACGACCCGGTCGCGGCCGCTCGCCTTCGCCTCGTACATCGCGCGGTCCGCCGCCCGGAGCAGGGACTCCGGCGTGCCGCCCGGCACGAGTTGCGCGACGCCGACGCTGATCGTGACCTGCACGTCGCCGCCGCGAACCGGCACGCGCACCTCGGCGCAGCGGGTGCGCGCGAGGTCGGCCCGTCCGACCGCCTCGGCCGAGGTGAGGCCGGGCAGCAGCAGCACGAACTCCTCCCCGCCGATGCGGGCGACGGTCCCACCCGAGATGACCGACCCGAGGAGCGCCCGGGCCACGTCGACCAGCACGCGATCGCCCACGGCGTGGCCGTGGGTGTCGTTGACGCTCTTGAAGTGGTCCAGGTCCATGAGGGCGACGCTCAGCGGGGCGTCCGTCGCGCGGGCGACGTCGACCGCGTCGGCGAGCGCCTGTTCGAGGGACCGGCGGTTGTGCACCCCGGTGAGCGCGTCGCGGGACGCCTGGTGGGCCAGCTCGGCGCGCAGCCGCTCGAGCTCGGTGACGTCGCGCAGCACGACCACCGTGCCGACCGGCCGGCCGGCCGCGTCGGCCATCCGCGTGACGCGCACGTCGAGCACGGTCCCGGACGGCGTCGTGAGCAGGCCGCTCGCACCGTCGCCCAGCGCGTCGGTGAACTCGGGGCCGACGTGGTCGCGCCACGGCGTGCCGATGGCGCGGTCGTCGGGGCCGGTCCCGTCGGGGCGGCGCAGCAGCGCGCGGGCGGCCGGGTTCACGTCGAGCAGGCGGCCGGTGGGGTCGAGCACGAGGACGGCGTCGGTCAGCGCCTCGAGCACCTGGCGGGTCGAGACGGGCACGACGCGGCTCAGCGGGCGGTAGCGCTCGACCCACCACCACACCGCGGCGCTGATGAGGAAGAACACCGGCGTGAGGTGCAGGTTCTCGGTGGTCGCCGCGATGACGGTGGTCAGGACGTTGCCCACCAGGGGCACCGTGGCGCCGAGCGCCGACACCACGTAGACGTGCCGGTGGCCGGGCACGGCCTGCACCATGGCGCGCAGCGACAGGCCGAGGCCGACGAGCAGCAGGCCGTAGCTGTAGGCGGTGTGCACCCAGTACAGGGGCCCGACCGCGAGGTCGTGCCGGAGGTCGACCTGCTCGACCTGGAGGAAGGCGCCGTGCCACGCGTTGGTCGCGAGCGTGAGCAGGAGCAGCGCCGGGTGCACGCAGAGCAGGAGGGCGGCGCGCCGCGACAGGCGCCGTCCGGAGAGGACGACGAAGTACCAGAAGGCCGAGGCGACGACGACGGCGACGCCGGGGAACACCGCGTGGTGCAGCGCGAGCGTCAGCGCCTCGGACGACCGCGCCACGGTGAGGAGGGCACGCGCCGTGGCCCACTCGGAGGCGCCGAGCAGCATGAGCGCGAGCGGCCACGCGAGGGGCGAGGTCCGGCGTCGGCGCAGCACCATGACGCCCGTGACCGTCGCCACGACGGCGGCCATGAGCGATACGAGCGCGACGATGGTGGGCACGCCCTCACCTCCTCCTCTGCACATCGGTCGCGGCGGCGCGCGTGTGAGCCGGCGCCCGGGTGAGGTGCGGGTCGCGACGGGAAGATGCTGTGCTGGCGGGGCGTTGCCCGGACGTGGGAACCGTGCTCTCGTCGGTCGTCATCGGCGCTGGTCAGGCCGGGCTCTCGGCCGCCCACCACCTGCTCCGGCTCGGCCTGCGCGCGTGGGACGACGTCGTCGTGCTGGACGCGAACGAGGCGCCGGGCGGCGCATGGCAGCACCGCTGGGACACCCTCACGATGGCGGACGTCCACGGCGTCGCGGCCCTGCCCGACGACGTCTCGCCGCCGACCTCCGGCGAGCCGGCGAACACCGTCGTCCCGGCCTACTTCGGTGCCTACGAGCGCCGCCGCGGCCTGCCCGTCCTGCGGCCCGTGCGCGTGGACCGCGTCGAGGACGACGGCGGCCTGCTGCGCGTGAGCAGTGCGAGCGGCAGCTGGCTCACGCGCACGGTCGTCAACGCGACCGGTACGTGGGAGCGCCCCTTCCTGCCCCACTACCGCGGGGCCGAGACCTTCACCGGGCGTCACGTCCACACGCGCGACTACCGAGGCCCGCACGAGTTCGCGGGGCAGCACGTCGTCGTGGTCGGCGCCGGTGCCTCGGCCGTGCAGCTGCTCGCCGAGCTGAGCGAGGTCGCGACCACGACGTGGGTCACGCGGCGCGAGCCGCTCTGGCGGACGACGCCGTTCACCCCGGACGAGGGGCGCGCCGCCGTCGCGCTCGTCGAGGAGCGGGTGCGCCGGGGTCTCCCGCCGCAGAGCGTGGTGGGCGTGACCGGCCTCCTGCTGCGCGAGCAGGAGGAGGCCGCCCGCGCGCGCGGCGCGTACCGGCGGCTGCCGATGTTCGACCGCGTGGAGCCCGACGGCGTGGTGTGGGCGGACGGTCGACGTCAGCGCGCCGACGCGATCCTCTGGGCGACCGGGTTCCGGCCGGACGTCGCCCACCTGGCGCCGCTGCGCCTGCGCACGCCGGCCGGGGGCATCCAGCTCGACGGCACGACCGCCGTCCGCGACCCGCGCGTCCAGCTCGTCGGCTACGGCCCCTCGGCCAGCACGATCGGGGCCAACCGCGCCGGTCGCGTGGCCGCGCGCAACGTCGTCGCGCACCTGCGGGCGACGTCCCCAGCCGCCGAGCCCGCGTCCGTGCCGGTCGCCTGAGGACGCCGACCCCGCGCCAGGCGGGCGAGCACCGGAGAAGGCCTCCTCCGCAGCAGCGGGGGAGGCCTTCTCGTGCGCCGGGTGACGACGGGCGCCCCGGCTACCGGACCACGAGGATGTTCGGCAGCGACGACGTGCCGACGTAGTGCCGGTCCCCGCCGTACAGCACGATCACGATCGAGGACTGGACGAAGTCCGGCAGGCGCGCCTGCGCGGTCCCGTCAGCCGCGAGCGTGGCCGGCACCACGGGTCCGCCGACCACCCAGACCATGACCGAGCCCGTCGGGGTGACGTCCGCGACACCGTTGACCTGCACCCGGACGATCGCCGGCTCGCCCGCGTCGACCACCCAGTCCGTCCCGGCCGTCGTCACCTCGGGCGTCGCCCGGGTGACCCGCCACCGCGCCGGGGCCGACGTCGACGGCGCGACCTCGTCCGAGCCGCGGTACACCGCGACCACGTCGTGGTGGCCGACCGGCACGTCGCCCGGCAGGGCGATCCGGACCCGCGCGCGGTTCCGGTCCAGCCGGTCGAGGTCGGACGACGACGCGACGACCTCGCCGCGGATCAGGACGTCCACGGTGCCCGTCGCGACCACGCCGTCGGTGCGGACGGTGACCGTCACGGTCGTGCCCTCGCCGAACGGCGTGCGGTCGGGCGTGACGCGCACGCCCGTCACGGACGCGACCGGCTCGACGAGCTCGATGCCCGCCGCGGCGGCGAGCAGCTCGGCCGCCTCACCGGCCCGGCCCGACATGAGCGCGTGCTCGGCGTCGGCCGTGAGCCGCACCGCGTCCGGGCCTGCCGTGCCCGCGAGCATCGCGTCCTGCGCCACGTCGCGGACGACCGAGAGCACGAGGTCCGCCGCAGCGGTCCACGGACCCTCGAACGCCGCGGCCGCCTCGGTCAGCAGCCGCACGGCCCGCGCCGCCGCCTCCGGGGAGCCGGCAAGCGCGTCGCCGTCCCACACGTCCGCGTCGAGCACGGCCTGGACCGTGTCGCGCGCCGCGCCGTCCTCGAGCTGCTCGAGCGCGGTCGTCAGACGGGCGCGCGGGGCGTCCGTCCGCAGGCCCCAGCCGTACGCGTACAGCGGCGCGTACGCGTCGTCGCCCACGTTCACCGGGACGCCGTCGGCCGTGGCGGGCCACGAGATCGGCAGACGACCCGTGAACGGCACGTCGCCGAACAGCACGTCCGCGACGCCCGCACCCTCGGAGCCCGGCAGCCACGACGCGACGAGCGCGTCGATCGCGTCGAGCCGGTCGGTGACGAGCTGCGGCCGGCCCGCGACCACGAGCACGACGCACGGCATCGCGCCGCAGACGGCGTCGATCGCGGCCTGGTCCGCCGCCGGCAGCGACAGGCTGCGCCCGTTGTTGCCGACGTCGCCGATGCCCTCCGCGTAGGGCGGCTCGCCCACGACGACGACGCCCACGTCGGCACCCGCCATGGGTGCCGACGCGTCGGCCGAGTACGTCACCTGCGCTCCCGGAGCGACCTCGCGGATGCCCTCGAGGATCGACGTGCCCTGGGTCGTGTCACCCGAGCCGCCCTGCCACGAGATGGTCCAGCCGCCCATCTGGTGGCCGAGGTCGTCGGCGTTCGAGCCGGCGACGTAGATGCTCGCGTCGGGCGCGAGCGGCAGCACGTCGTCGTCCTTGAGCAGCACCTGGGACGCGGCCGCGGCCTCGCGCGCCACGGCGCGGTGCTCGGCCGAGCCGACGTCGTCCGCGTGGGTGCGGTCGGCGAGCGGCTGCTCGAACAGGCCGAGGTGCATCTTCGCGGTGAGGATGCGGCGCACCGCGTCGTCGACGCGCTCCTGGCTCACGGCGCCCGACCCGACGTTCTCGGTGAGCGACGCGGCGAAGGTGGCGAAGTTGTACGGCGCCATGGCCATGTCGAGCCCCGCGTTGACGGTGCGCGCGACCTTCTCGGTGTACGTGCCGCCCGGGAGCTTGTCGATGCCCTCCCAGTCGCTCACGAGGAAGCCCTCGAAGCCGAGCTCGCCCTTCAGCACGTCGGTGTTGAGCTGCTCGTGCTCGTGCATGCGCAGCGGTCCCTCGCCCAGGTCGACGGCCGAGTACGACGGCATGATCGACCCCACGCCCGCCTCGATCGCCGGGACGTACGGGTCGCCGTGCAGGCGCATGAGCTCCTCGAGCGACGACGCGTGCGTCACTCCCTGGTCGATCGGGTAGCCCGAGCCCGCCAGCGAGGGCTCGTACCGCGTGCCGCCGTCGCCGAGCCAGTGCTTCGCGGTCGCGAGCACGCGGTCGGGGCCGGAGACGTCGGTCGGGTCCTCGCCCTGCAGGCCGATCACGGCGTCGTCGGCGAACACCTCGACCAGCGCGGGGTCCTCGCCGAACGCCTCGTAGCTGCGGCCCCAGCGCTCGTCGCGCGTCACGCACAGGCACGGCGCGAACGTCCACGGGACGCCCGTCGCGCGCGTCTCCTGCGCCGTGACCTCGGACAGCCGCCGCACGAGCTCCGGGTCGCGCGTGGCACCCAGGCCCGTGTTGTGCGGCAGGATCGTCGCGCCCACCACGTTGTTGTGGCCGTGCACGGCGTCGACGCCGTAGATCAGCGGGATCTGCAGCCGCGTCGAGAGCGCCTGCCGCTGGAAGTCGTCGATCATGTCCGCCCAGCCGGCCGCCGTGTTGTCCTGCGGCACCGACCCGCCTCCCGAGAGCAGCGAGCCCAGGCCCAGCTCGGCGATCTGCGCGGGCGACTGCAGGCCCAGGCGCTCGGCCTGGGTCATCTGCCCGACCTTCTCGGCGAGCGTCATGCGGCCGAGCAGGTCCTCGACCCGCTCCTCGACCGGCAGCGAGGCGTCGAGGTAGGCCGCACCCACGGCGTTGAGCACCACGCGGGCCGACGACGCCTCGGCGCCCTCCGGCGTGAGCGTGAGCGTGAACGACCGCGCGTCGTCGACGTCCGCGGTCGCGGCCGTGGCGACCTCCACCGTCTGCTCTGCGCCCGACGCCGTGCCCGCGTCGAACGTGAGCGTCCCGCTGGTGGCGGTGTAGTGGGTTCCCGCCTCGGCGGTGCCGGGGGCGTCGGCGTAGGTCACCGTGATCGGCTCGGCGAGCGGCTCGCCGTCGCTCGTGGTGAGCCGCACCGCGACCTGCGCGGTCTCGCCCGGGTCCACGAGCACGACGTCGTCCGCGGGCTCGACGCGCACGGTCGGCGCCGGGACGGCCGAGCCGTAGAGCGCGACGTCGTCGACCGCGTACCGGACGGCCTCGGCGGTGCCGGGCACCATCGTGAGCGCGTAGCCCCACGCGGTCGTGAGGTCGAGCGTGCCGTTCTGCGTCGCGGCGTCGCCCGGCTGGAAGCCGCCCAGCTGGAAGTCGCTGAACGGGATCTCCACGACCCGCCAGCGGCTGCCCTCGGGCGACCACGTGTCCTTGAACGTCGCCGCCCACAGCTCGGAGTGCTCGCCGTCGGGACCGCCGTCCTTGAGCTCGACCTTGATGTCGGCGCCCGCGGTGGGCGAGGCCGGGCGCGTCTCCTGCGACGCGTACCAGAGGAAGCGGATGCCGCGGTAGGAGCTCCAGTCCTGCGGCGCCGCGAGGTTGTGGCTGAAGCCGCCCCAGCCGCCGCCCGGGATGAGGTACTCGCCCGCGAGCACGTGGTTGCCCTCGGGGCCGCCCTCGCGCTGCTGCTCCTCGACGCCGACGGAGACCTGCGCGCCGTCCGAGCCCCACGTGAAGATGCCCACGGTCGTGCCGGGCTCGGCCAGCGGGACCTCGCCCTCGAAGTCCTGGATCGACGTGCTCCGGTCGTACAGCGCGATGTCGTCGAGCTGCCAGTCGCCCGCGCCGAGGTCGGTCAGCGTGACCGCGAAGCCCGTCGAGGCCGCCGGGTCGAAGCGGGCGTCGGAGGCCGGGTCGCCCTTGAGCCGCAGCTGGGAGAACGCGACGTTCACGTGCCGCCAGCCGGCGACGTCGTCGACGACCGAGCGCTCGAACAGCTGGCCGCCGCTCTTGAGCTCGTAGCGCAGCGTGCCGCCCGCTCCGGTGCCGAGGAACCAGAACGCGAAGCCGTCGTGGTCGGACCAGTCGGCGGGCGTGGTGAGGTCGTGCGAGAAGCCGAACCAGTCGCCGTCGGCCGTGGGGCCGGTGACGGACGCCTGCAGCACCTGGTTGCCGGCGGGTGCGCCGTCGCGGTCCGCCGCGACGGTCGCGAGCGCGGGCGTCACCTCGGCGCGGGCACCCCACGGGAAGTAGCCGGTCGGGACGCCGCCCTCGAAGTCCTCGAGCACGTGCACCGCGCCCACGTCTGGCAGCTCGCCGTGCGGCGTGATCGTCACGGTGCTGGTCGTGCGTCCGCCGAGGACGAGGCCGCCGGTCGCGTCGCCGAGCGTGAGCTCGACGGTGCTCACGGGGGCGAGCGGGCCGCGGTCGACGGTCGCGACGGGCACCTCGGCCGTCGTCGTGCCCGCCGGGAACGTCACGACCTCGTCGAGGGCCGTGTAGTCGGTGCCCGGCACGGCCGTGCCGCCGGTCGAGGTGACCCGCACGCTCACGTCGCCGTCGGCGGGCGCGTTGAGGACGAGCGGGACGGTGGCCGTCGAGCCGGACGGGACGGACGTCGTCGCGCGGGCGAAGGACACGGCGACGTCGTCCGGCACGCCGAGCACCTCGAACGAGAACAGCGAGTAGCCGTACCAGTGGGGGCGTGCCGGGTCCCAGTCGAACGCCACGCGCTCGAGCATGAGGACGCGCACGTACCGGGCCTCGACGGGCGCCGCGAAGGTGAGGGCGTCCGTGCCGCCGTCGCTCGCCGGCTCGGTCGCGACCGTGGTCCAGCTCGCGTCGTCCTCCGGGGCCGCGGTCGCGACCTGGATCTCGTACGACGCGGCGTACGCGGCCTCCCAGGCGAGGTTGACGCCCTCGACCGTGGCGGAGGTGCCGAGGTCGACCTGGAGCCACGCGGTGAACTCGACGTCCTCGTCGGGTCCGTTGCCGCTCGCCCACCGCGTGCCGGGGTCGCCGTCGACGGCGTTGGCGGCCGGGAAGCTGCCGTCGACGTCGTCCTGCGATGCGGAGGCGGTCGCGCGGCCGGTGATCGCCAGGTCCGTCGCCGCGGCCGCCGACGTCGCCGTGGCGACGAGCGCCCCGGGGAGCAGCATCCCCAGGACACCGAGCGTCGCGGTCAGGCGCCGTCGGCCCCGTCCGGGCGGTCCGTCCGCGTCGCGCTGGTGGCGGGGCTGGGGCAGGGCGAGGCGAGGGCGACCGGGCACCGTTCACTCCTTCGTGTGACGACCGATGCCTCACAACACCACGAACGCTTACAGACCGGTAAGTCGAAATGGTCACGAATCGGTCACGGCACGGCGTGTCGCGGGGGACTCACCGGCGCGCCGGACCGCCCCGCGTCCGACCGTGGGCGCCAGGACGGCGAGGGCCGCGGCGGCAAGGACGTGCCATGCGCCGTGGCCCTGCCAGGGGGAGGCCGGGTCGCACCACGGCCACCCGGCGCGCGCGAGGGTGCCGACGGACGCCCCGACCGCGAGCAGCGCGAGCGCTGTCGCGACCCGTCGCCTCAGGTGCGGCTGCGCGACGGCGCGCCGCACGGTCAGCCCGACGGCGACCACCGCGACGCCGACCTGGGCGAGGTCGCCCGGGCGCGGCGCGAGGACGACCACCGGCAGGAGCGCCGCGACGGGGAACGCCCACCACCACCAGCGACGACGGCGGCCGGTGAGGTCGGCGGCGGCGTCGGCGGCCACGTACGTGAGCGTGGCCAGCAGCGGGAGGTCGTGCGCGGGGTCGGACCACGCCGGGTCGGGCCCGTGCTGCACGAACGAGCCGACGCCGACCGCAGCGACGAGCGCTGCGTAGGCGAGGGGCACCCGTGCGGCGCGACGCCGTGCGTCCACGACGATCACGAGGGCCGCGACGACGAAGGCGAGGCTGGTCAGCGCGGCGACGGGCTCCTGGAGCGGGCCGCCCGGCGCCGCCTCGCAGCCCGGACCGTCCGCGACCGCGGCGACCGCCTCCATCGGCCCACGATAGGCCGCGCGCGTCCCCGCTCAGCCGTGCAGGCGGCCCGAGTGCAGCTCGAGGACCCGGTCGGCGCGCTCGGCCATGAGCGGGTCGTGGGTCGTGACGAGCGCGGCGACGCCGCGCGTGTGGACGAGGTCGGCGAGCAGGTCCATGACGACCACCGCGTTGCTGCTGTCGAGCTGGCCGGTCGGCTCGTCCGCGAGCAGCACCCGAGGGTCGGCGACGAGAGCGCGCGCGATGCCCACGCGCTGCTGCTGCCCACCCGAGAGCTCGGCCGGGCGCTGCCGCGCGTGCCGGGCGAGCCCGACCGCGTCGAGCGCCGCCGCGACGCGCCGGTCGCGCTCGGCGGGGTCGACCTCGAGCAGGCGCAGCGGGACCTCGACGTTCTCGGCCGCAGACAGGGACGGCACGAGGCCGAAGGACTGGAAGACGTACCCGAGGTGCCGGCGCCGCAGCTCGAGGACCTCGTCCTCGGACATCGCCGTGAGCTCCCGGTCGCCCACGAGCACCCGGCCGCTCGTGGGCCGCTCGAGCCCGCCCAGCAGGTTGAGCAGCGTCGTCTTGCCCGACCCGGACCGGCCGCGCACGACCACGAGCTCGCCCGCGTCCACGCGGACGTCGACGCCCGCGACGGCGCGGACGGCGCCTGCCCCCGTGCCGTAGGTGCGGGTCAGCCCCTCGCCCGTCAGCGCCGCGGTCATCGGTCCTCCTCCGTCGCGTCGGGCCACACGCTCACGTGGTCGGGCTCGAGGCCGAGCCGCACGCGGTCCCGCAGCTCGAGCGCCTCGACGAACTCGCGCGGCAGCTGCAGGCGGCCGACCTTGTCGAGCACGGCGAACTCCTCGGCCACGAGCTGCTCGCGGCCGTGCTCGTCGACCGTCGACCGTCGGAGCACCTCGGTCGAGGTCCGGCCGTCCCGGATCTGCACGGTCCGTCGCACGTGCTCGGCGACCGACGGGTCGTGCGTCACGATGAGCGTCGTCGTGCCGAGCTCGCGGTTGACGTGCCGGATCGCCTCGAAGACCTGGCCCGACGTCGTCTCGTCGAGCTCGCCGGTCGGCTCGTCCGCGAGCAGCACGCGCGGCGCGTTGGCGACGGCCGCAGCGATCGCGACGCGCTGCTGCTGCCCGCCGGACATCTCCTCGGGCCGCTGGTCGGCGTGGTCGGCGAGCCCGACGAGGCGCAGGAGGAGCTCGACGCGGCGCTCGCGCTCCGCGACGGGCGTCGCGCGCAGCCGCAGCGGCACGCCGACGTTCTCGGCGGCGGACAGGACGGGCACGAGCCCGAAGGTCTGGAACACGAAGGCCAGCACGTCCCGGCGCAGCCGCACGAGACCGCCGTCGTCGAGGGCGGTCACCTCCGTGCCGTCCACGAGCACCGTCCCCTCGTCCGGCCGGTCGAGCCCGCCGACGACGTTGAGCAGCGTCGTCTTGCCCGAGCCGGACCGGCCCACGAGGGCGACGAGCTCGCCGGGGGCGACGTCGAACGACACGTCCCGCAGCGCGTGCACGGCCGTGCGGCCGGAGCCGTAGGTGCGGTGCACGCCCCGTACGGAGACCATCGCGGTCACGGGCGGCTCCGGTCGCGGCGGATGGTGACCTGCTCGTCCTCGAGCGCGAGCCGCACGCGGCGGGTGAGCTCGAGCGCCTCGCGGTACTCCCGCGGCACCTGGACGCGCCCGGCCCGGTCCATGACCGCGTACTCCTCGGCGACGACCGCGGAGCCGCCCTCGCCGTCGTGCTCCGTGCGGCGGAGCACCTCGCTGCTCGTGCGCCCGTCGCGGATCGCGACCGTGCGCTCCACCTGACCGCTCACGGCCTGGTCGTGCGTGACGACGACGACCGTGGTGCCGAGCGACCGGTTGACGGTACGCAGGGCGTCGAACACGTCCTGGGACGTCGCGGTGTCCAGCTCGCCCGTCGGCTCGTCGGCCAGCAGCAGGCGGGGCGCGTTGGCCAGCGCGACGGCGATCGCCGCACGCTGCTGCTCGCCGCCGGACATCTCTCGCGGGCGGCGCGCGGCGCAGTGGGCGACGCCGACGAGCTCGAGCAGCTCCGCGGCGCGCGCCCGCCGCCGCCGCCGCGGGTGGCCCGCGAGGTTGAGGGGGAGGGCGACGTTGTGCGCGGCCGTGAGGTAGGGCACGAGGTTGCGCGACGTCTGCTGCCAGACGAACCCCACTGTGCTGCGCCGGTACTCGACCCGCTCGGCACGAGACATGGCGCCGAGGTCCCACCGGCCGACCCGGACGCGCCCGGCCGTGGGTGCGTCCATGCCGGACAGCACCGCCAGCAGCGTGGACTTGCCCGAGCCGGACGCGCCGACGACGGCGACCATCTCACCCGTGTCGACGAGCAGGTCGAGCCCCTGGAGCGCCTGGACCTCGACGGCGCCCGGTCCGGTGCCGGTCTGGTAGATCCGGACGAGGTTGTCGCAGACGACGAGCGCGTCCCGGCCGAACTCGGCGCGCTCGGGTGCGTGGGCCTCGAGACCGCGCAGGGTCGCCTCGGACATCCGGCTCCCTCCACGCGACTGGCGCCGATGCTAGCGGCCCACCGCGTGACGGCGGACGCGGTCGCGCCGTACCCGCCGCGCGCCGTCAGAACGGGTGCAGCAGCCGGTGGACGAACTGGCGGGTGCGCTCGTGCTGCGGCTCGCGCAGCACGCGACCGGCCTCGCCGTGCTCGACGATGCGCCCGCCGTCGACGAAGGCGACCTCGTGCGCGACCTCGCGGGCGAACTGCAGCTCGTGCGTGACGATGACCATGGTCCAGCCCTCGACCGCGAGCTCGCGGATGAGGCCCAGGACGTCGCCCACGAGCTCGGGGTCGAGGGCCGACGTCGGCTCGTCGAAGAGCAGCAGCTGGGGCCGCAGCGCGAGCGCGCGCACGATGCCGACGCGCTGCTGCTGGCCGCCCGAGAGCTGGAAGGGGTAGACGTCCCGCTTGTCGGCCAGGCCGACCCGCTCGAGCAGCGCGAGGGCCTCCGTGCGCACCTCGCCCGCGGGCCGGCGCTGCACGACGCGCGGTCCCTCGGTGACGTTCTCGAGGACCGTCTTGTGCGGGAAGAGGTTGTAGTGCTGGAACACCATCGCGGAGCGGTCCCGCAGCGCGGCGAGCTGACGCCTCGAGGGCCTGGCCGCGAAGTCGAGCGCGACGTGCCGGTCCCCGCTCCCGAGCGCGATGGTGCCGCCGTCGGGCACCTCGAGGCCGTTGAGGCAGCGCAGCGCCGTGGTCTTGCCCGAGCCGGACGGACCGATGAGCGCGAGCACGCGGCCGCGGCCCACCGTGAGGTCGACGGAGCGCAGCACCTCGTTGTCCCCGAAGCTCTTGCGCAGCCCGCGGACGGACAGCAGCACCTCGTCGGTGTCCGACGGTCCCGCCGGGACCGGCAGGGACGGGACGTCGTCGGTCGGGAAGGGCTCAGTGGGCGACATAGCGGTCCAGCCTCGTCTCGAGAGCTCCCTGCACGGCGGACAGCCCGAGGCAGATGACCCAGTACACGAGCGCGGCCTCGAGGTAGAGCAGCATGAACTGCTGGCTGAACGCGGCGACCTGCTGCGCCTCGCGGAACAGCTCGGTGACGAGGATCAGCGACGCGAGGGACGTGTCCTTGACCAGGCTGATGAAGGTGTTCGACAGCGGCGGCACGCTCACGCGCGCGGCCTGCGGGAGGATGATCCGCCGCAGCGCGAGCCGGTGCGACATGCCGATCATGTAGGCGGCCTCCCACTGGCCGCGGGGCACCGAGAGGATGGCTGCCCGGATGACCTCGGCCGCGTAGCCGCCAACGTTCACCGAGAAGGCGACGACGGCGCTCGGCCACGGGTCGATGAGCACGCCGATCGAGGGCAGCCCGTAGAAGATCACGAACAGCTGGACGAGCAGCGGCGTGCCGCGCACCACCGAGATGTAGCCGCGCGCGACGCCCGAGAGCCACCAGCGCTTCGAGAGGCGCATGAGCGCCAGGAGCAGCGCGAGGACCAGGCCGACCGCGAACGAGACCAGGGCGAGCGGGATCGTCCCGCGGAGGGCGCCGAGCGCGATGGGGCCGAGCGAGCTCCAGAAGAGCTCCGCCGCCGTCTGCTGGTCCACGCGCCCATCATGTCCGCTGGCGCACGACCCGGCCCGCGGGGGCCGTGGCCGGACGGTGGCCGGCGGCTCGGCCGGCGACCGCCCGCGGGCCGTCAGCCCGCGGCTGTCAGCCCGCGGCTGTCAGCCCTGCGCGGTGACCGTCACGTCGGCGCCGAAGTACGTGTCCGAGATCTCGGCGAGCGTGCCGTCCGCCGCGAGCGCCGCGAGCGCCTCGTCGATCGCCTGGGCGAGCGCGTCGCTGCCCTGGCGCATCGCGAACGCGCTGCGCGACTCGTCCTCGGTCTCGACCGCGACCTCGAGGTTCTCGGCGCCCGTCTGCTGCTGGTAGTCCAGGAAGGTCAGCTTGTCGTTGATGGTCGCGTCGACGCGGCCCTGCTCGACGAGGGACACGGACTGCGCCCAGCCCTCGACCGCCTCGATGCTCGCGCCGGCCTCCTCGGCGAGCGCGTACCAGTTGCTCGTGAGCGACTGCGCCGTGCGCTTGCCGGCGAGGTCCTCGAACGAGCCGATCGCGTCGTTGCCGGCCGCCACGACGACGACGCCGGTCGAGTAGGTGTACGGCTCGGAGAACGTGTAGGCCGACTCGCGCTCGGGCGTGATCGACACCTGGTTCGCGATGACGTCGAAGCGCCCCGCGTCGAGGCCCGCGAAGATCGCGTCCCACTGGGTCTCGGAGAACTCGACCTCGACGCCGAGCTCCTCGCCGACGGCCTGGATGATCTCGACGTCGAACCCGGTCAGGTCGCCCGAGCCGTCCTCGTGGAACGAGAACGGCCGGTACGTGCCCTCGGTGCCGACGGTGAGGACGCCCGCCTCCTGCACGTCCGCGAGCGAGGTGTCCTCGCCGCCTGCCGGGGCGGAGGCCCCGGGCGTCGCGGAGCCACCCGAGCCACCGGAGCCACCCGAACCGCATGCGGCGAGCGCCAGGCCGACGACGGCGGTGAGGGCGGCGGTACGGACGGTGGTGGTGCGCGGGCTCATGGTCCTCCTCGGGCGTGGCCTCGACGGCCGGCGTCGTGCGGGCCGCCGCAGGCTTGCTGCGTCCGGCCGGGCGGGTCGGTGACCCGAGGCGGGAACACGCGGTCGGGCGGGTTGATTCCGCCGTCGGCGGTGTGGTCAGCGGATCCGGACCGAGAGGCAGGTGACGCAGCCCTCGAGCTTCTCGAACTCCGAGACGGGCGTCGTCACGACGTCGAGCCCGCGGTCGCGGAGCAGCGCCGCGGTCGCGGGTGCCGACTCCGACAGCAGCACCGTCTCGTCGTCGAGGACGACGACCGCCGTGCCCTCGCGCTCGGGCACGGGCAGGTAGGAGGGGAAGACGCTCGGGTCGTCGACCAGGTCCTCGTGGCCGATCACGGTGTCGTCGGGCAACGCGGTCACGGCCGTCTTGAGGTGCAGGGCGCGCGTGACGGGCACCGCGACGACCGTGCGGCCCTGGTCGCCCGCGAGCGCGGCGAGCTGCGCGACGCCGGCGTCGTTCGTGCGCGTGCCACGCCCCACGTACACGGTGCCGTCGGTCAGCTCGAGCACGTCGCCGCCCTCGAGCGTGGCCGGCGGCGTGACGTGCAGGACGTCGAGGCCGAGCCGGGCGACGGCACGCGCCGTCCCCGCCGCCTCGCCCCGGCGGCTCGCCACACCGGGCTCGGCGAGGAGCGCCGTCGTCCCGAGGACCACGACCGTGTCCTCGACGAACACCCCGTCGGGGTGCTCGTCCGACGCCTCGACCTCGTGCACCTCCCAGCCGCGGCGCACGAACACCTCGACGTAGGCGTCCCACTGCCGACGCGCGAGGTCGAGGTCGACGGGCCACCGCTCGAGGTGCGTCAGCTCGCCGTCGGCGAGGCCGGGGGAGGGGCGGCGGACGAGCAGGCGATGACGCGTCGCGGCTGTCATCCGGTCAGTCAACCAGCGCGGTCAGGCGCGGTCGACCGAGCCGACGCGCCGCAGCAGCGCGGGCACGTCCTCCGGGAGCGTGGGGCGCGCGAACAGGTAGCCCTGGCCGTACCGGCAGCCCAGGTCGACCAGCACGTCCCGCTGGGTGGCCGTCTCGACGCCCTCGGCGACGACGTCGATGTCGAGCCCGCGCGCCATGAGCAGGATCGTCCCGACGAGCTCCCGGCTGCGCCGGTCCGTGTCGAGGCGCGCGACGAAGCTGCGGTCGATCTTCAGGGCGTCGATCGGGAACCGGTGCAGCGCCTCGAGCGACGAGTAGCCCGTGCCGAAGTCGTCGACGTGCAGCCGGATGCCGCGCTCGTGCAGTGCCTGCAGCGTGACGCGCGCCTCCTCGACGTTGTCCATGAGGACGCCCTCGGTGATCTCGATCGTCAGCTGGTCCGGGTCGAGCCCGTGCAGGTCGAGGCAGCGCGTCACCTGGTCGACGAGCTCCGGGTCCCAGAACTCGCGGTGCGAGACGTTGAGGCTCACGGGCACGAGGCCGGGGACGCCCGCCGCGGCCCACCGCGTCAGCTGCTCGCACGCGCGGGCGACGACCCACCGGCCGACGCCGACGACGAGCCCCGTCTCCTCCGCGACCGGCAGGAACTCCGCGGGCGGGACCTCGCGCCCGTCGGGGTGGTTCCACCGCACGAGGGCCTCGAGGCCCGTGGTCTCCCCGGTGCGCAGCTCGACGATCGGCTGGTACCGCAGCGCGAGCTCGTCGCCCTCGATCGCGCGGCGCAGCTCGGACTCCGTCTTGAGCCGGCTCACGGCCCGTTCGTGCATGGCCGGCTCGAACAGCGCCGACGTGCCGCGCGACCGCTGCTTGGCGCGGTACATCGCGATGTCGGCGTCCCGCAGGACGTCCTCCGCGTCGGTGTAGCCGTGGGCGCTCGTGGTGACCCCGACGGACGCGCTCACCACGAGGCTCGTGCCCTCGACGAGGTACGGCCGGGCCAGGCGCTCCTGGAGCTGCCGGGTGAGGGTCGAGACGGTCTCCAGGTCGGGGACGTCCTCGAGCAGCACGGTGAACTCGTCGCCCGCGAGACGGGCCGCCGTGTCCGTCGAGCGGAGGCCCGAGCGCAGCCGCTCCGCGACCTGCCGCAGCAGCTCGTCGCCCGGCCCGTGGCCGAGGCTGTCGTTGACGACCTTGAACCGGTCGAGGTCGAGGAAGAGGACGGCGAACCGCTCCTCGGGATGGCGCGCCGTGCGCGCTATCGCGTGGTCGAGCCGGTCGAGGAAGAGCGCACGGTTCGGCAGCCCCGTCAGCGGGTCGTAGAGCGCCTGGCGGCGCAGCTGGTCCTCGAGCGCCCGGCGCTCGGTCACGTCGGTGATCGAGCCGACGAGGCGCGTCGCCGCGCCCGGCGGTCCGGGGACGGCGAGGGCCCGGCAGAGCGCCCAGCGATACGTGCCGTCGGCGGCGCGGATCCGGTGCTCGTGCTCGAACCCCGACGACGTCCCGGTGCGGCACGCGGTGAGGACGGCGACGAGCCCGCCGACGTCGTGCCGGTGCACCCGGCCCAGCCACTCGTCCGGGTCGGGCGCGATGTCGCCGGCGCGGTAGCCGAACGTCGCAGCCCAGCGCGGCGAGTAGTACATGCGGTCGGTCGCGAGGTCCCAGTCCCACAGGGCGTCGTTCGCGGCCGCGGCCGCGAGGGCGTAGCGCTCCTCGCTCGACCGGATGGTCTCGGCGAGCTCGCGCTCGCGCTCGAACGCCTCGGCGAGGCTCTGGCGCTGCTCGCGCAGCGAGTCGACCATCTCCTCGATGTCGAGCGCGACGCCGAGCATGCCCGCCCACTGGAAGTAGGTCTCGCGGCCCGTGGGCGTGCGGTGCTCGGGCCGCCCGACGAGGGCCAGGAGGCCCCAGTCGCGCTGCTCGGTGCGCACGGGCAGGACGACGACCTGGGTGCCGGGGTGCCGGGCGGACACGTCGACGAGCGCCGCGGGCGGGAACTCCTCGGGCCGCACGGTGCCCGGCACGACGGCGTCCAGGCCCGGACCGTAGGTGCTCGTCACCTGGAGGTCGCTCGACGGGTCGGCCGGGTCCCGCCACGAGGCCAGCACGCCGGCGTGGACGGGCGAGTGGCTCAGCCAGCTCAGCGACGCGGCGTCGTGCTGCTGCCCGCGCAGCAGCTCCATGCTGATGCTGAACTCCTGGTGCAGCGCCTCCTGGAGCCGGAGCGTGGTGCGTGCCTGCTCGCCCGACCGGGCGTCGCTGAGCGCGCGGACCACGTGCCGCGCGACGTCGTCGAGCCTGCGGCGCACGACGGCGTCCTCGCGCCGTGCGTCCCGCTGCACGACGGGCACCCCGGGCTCGCCCGCGACCCGGGGGAGCAGGGCCGTGAGCTGCTGCACCGCGGCGAGGATCGCCGTGACCGTCTCGCCGCGCGGACGGCGCCGGTAGAGGGACTCCGCCGCGGCGGTGATCGCGACCGCGTCCAGGTCGCCGTCGGCGCCCGCGACGACCGCGCTCGCGAGCGCGTCGCACGCGGCGAGGACGACGGCGGGCGCGTCGACGGCCGAGGGGTCGACGGCGTCCGCGAGCCGTCGCGCCAGCCAGGCCCGCGGTGACAGGTCGAGCGCGTCCTGCTCGACGACCTCGCGCGGCAGCGAGCCCGGGCCGCAGCCGCACGACTCGCGCAGCACGAGCGACGTGGGCACGACGTGCGCCACGGGGGCCACGTGCTCGCCGGCCAGCATCCGCAGCAGCAGCCCCGCGGCGCGCGCGCCGACCGAGCTCACGCCCTGGTTCACGCTCGTCAGGCCGGGCCGGCGGTGCTCGGCCTCGGGCGTGTCGTCGAAGCCCACGACGGCGAGGTCGCCGGGGACCAGCCGGCCGGCGTCCTGGACCTCGCGCAGCACGCCGACCGCGTTGAGGTCGTTCGCCCCGATGACGGCGGTCGCGAGCGAGCCCGGCTCGAGCAGGGCGCGGCCCGCCCGCGCGCCGCCGACGTCCGAGCTGTCGCCCGTGTCGAGCACCTCGACCTCGTCGGTCAGCCCGTGCTCGGCCATCGCCTCGAGGTACGCCGCGAGCCTTGCCCGCATATCCGTCTGCACCGGGTGACCGGCGAACGCGATCCGACGGTGCCCGTGCTCGACGAGGTGCTCGACGGCCTGCCGCACGCCCGACCGGTTGTCCGGCGTGACCACCGGCACGTCCAGCCCCGGCACCGCGTGGCTCACGAGCACGACCGGCATGCCGGACGCACGCAGCTCGATGAGGTAGTCGTCCGGTGCGGCGTCGGTGACGACGACGACGCCGTCGACGCGGTCCCACGCGACGTGCGCGCGGATGCGCGCCACGGCTCGGTGGGCGTCGCCCGGCTCCGCGCCGTGGCTGTCGAGCGTCTGGACCACGACCGTGCGGTGGCCGCCGGCCGTGGCCGCCTCGTCGATGCCCGCGAGCATGGCGCCGAAGTACGGCCCGGAGACCAGGGGCGTGAGGACGCCGATGATCCTGCCCTCGCTCACCCAGGTCTCCTCGCGGTGCAGCTGCGTCCGGCCGCCGCACGCCGGCGGGCACGCGCAGGACGGGTGCGAACGGTCGTCGGACGAAAGTCTGCGTGATCATCCCGCACCCGGCTCGTCGGGCACAGGGTGAAGTCCGCCTGTCGGTGCGTGCGGACCCCCGACATGGACCTGTCGGGCCGGACGAACGTGTGCGAACCTGGACGTCCAGCCACAGACCACCGCGTCCGTGCGGGCGACGCTGCCCGGGCGGCCGGACCGAGGACCACGCCATGCCAGCACCGCGCGCGACGACCGGCCGACCGGCCCGGCACCGCGTGCGCGCCGCGACGTCCGCACGGGCCGGCCGCGGACACCGGCTCCACCGGCTCGTGACCGGCGTTCGCCGGGCCGGCGTCGTCGTCCTCGTCACCTCGCTGGCCGTGACGGGGGGAAATGTCGCGGGGCCGGACAGCGCCACGGTGGAGGCCGCGCTCGCCGTCCACGCCGCGCAGGCGCGCGGCGCGGATCCCTCGTCCGACGCCTCGCGTGCCCAGGCGGCGCGCCTCGACGCCCACGCGCGGGCGTGGGC
>NZ_JACVQL010000104.1 GCF_019733465.1 Actinotalea ferrariae
GCTCGACGGGCGACGGCGTCGGGACGCCGAGCGCGGCGGCCACCGCACCGGGGAACGGTGCGGCGGCCGCCTGCCACGCGGGCCAGTCCTCGTAGCCGCCGAGCGCGCTCGGGCGGCTCGGAGCGCTCGGCCCGCGGGTGGGGACGTCAGCCACCGATGATGGCCTCGACCTCGCTGATGAACCGCTCGGCGGCGTCCTCCGGGGTGAGCCGCTCGAAGAGGACCTCGTCGTTGAGGCGGCCGAGGATCGCGGCCATCTCGCCCGCGCCGACCGGCGGCACCGGCGGGCTGTCGACGATCTCGTCCTCGAGGTCCGCGACGAACTCGGCCGACTGCTTGTCCGTCTCGGGCAGCTCGGCGACCACGCGCTCACGGGTCTCGAGGTTCACCGGCAGGCCGAGGTCGGCCATGATGATGTCGCCCGCCGTCTCGGAGTTGAGCATGAAGTCGATGAACATCGCGGCCTCCTCCGGGTGCTCGGACGTGGCGGACATGGAGGCGTACAGCGCGGGCTTGTAGTACATGCCGGTGCGCTCGCCGCTCGACTCACCGGGCCAGCGCAGCAGCTCGAGCTCGTGCCCCGCGGCGTTCGCGATGGCCGTCAGCTGGTTGGTCCACTCGGCCATCGTCGCGCCGCGGTTCGTGGCGACGAGCGACTGCTCGGGACCCATGTTGAGCATCTCGGACGACGCCGAGGCCGGCGGCTGACCGCCCGACTCCTGCAGGTCCAGCGACATCTGCCACCACTCGGCGATCGTCTCCTTCGAGACGCCGAGCTCGCCGTCCTCGGTGAAGAGCTGCTCACCGTGCTGCCGGGCGAAGATGTTCAGCCCGGCGTCGTTGCTGCCCCAGTCCTGCTTGCCCCACAGGTCGTCGCCCGCGGCACCGACCTGCGTCGCGACGTCGTGGAAGTCGTCCCAGGTCCACGTCGTGTCGTCCGGCATCTCGACGCCGGCCTGCTCGAAGACGGCCGGGTTGGCGACGATCGAGAACACGTTGGTGCCGGTCGGGATCGCGTAGAGGCCGTCGTCGACCTCGCCCGTGGCGACGAGCGCCTCGTCCATCGCGGAGGTGTCCACCGCGTCGGAGAGGTCCGCGAGCACGCCGCGCTCGGCGTACTCGCGCAGGTAGCGCTGCTCCTGCATGAGGACGTCCGGGGTGTCACCGGCCGCGACCGTCGTCGCGAGCTTGTCCCAGTAGCCGCCCCAGTCGGTGAACTCGGGGACGATCGTGATGTCCGGGTGCTCGGCCATGAAGGCGTCGGCGACCTCCTGGTACATCTGGTGGTAGTGGTCCGACCCCCACCAGGCGAAGCGGATCGTGGCCTCCCCGCCTTCCCCGCCACCGTCGTCGTCCGCCGTCGCGCCGGCGCCTGCGTCGCCCTGCGCGCAGCCGACGAGGAGCAGGGAGCCCGCGGCTAGCGTGGCCGCCCCGCGAGCTATCCGCCGACGGCGGCGCGCGGTGGGCTGGGTGGTCGCGGTACGACGGGAAAGTTGCACGGGTACTCCAGGGTCTCGTCCGGTGGCGTCGTTGCCGGCCGGCCACGAGGGTCAACGGGCGGAGCGAAGATGGAATGCGCTTTCCATCTTCAGCGGTGACTTGTCGGTCGTCAAAACCGCGGTGCGCTTGAGCGCGTCCGGCATCGAGCGTCGCTCGCCCGGGCCGACCTCGATCTGCGCCGCTCAGCTCGCGCTGCCCCGCAGGACTTGGTCCGTCACGATGACACGAGGATGGATGTCGATCACGAGGACCCCGTGATAGTCCGGCACCCCGTACCGCGCCTCCACACTGGTGCGCGACATGCCGACGATGCGGAGGTCCGTCACCGCGTCACGGACGACGTCGGCGACGAGGACGCCGTCCACCCACCACCGGTAGGCGACGATCTGCTCCATCAGGTCGTAGGTGAGCTGAAGGGCCTCTCCCCGGTCCGCGTTGACGAAGCGCAGCACCCGCCCGCCGTACTCGTCGATGGGCTCCGGTTGCACCCCGAGCTCTTCCAGGAACTCCTGGTCACTCGGGACGAACATCGGCTCGATCTTCACTTCGTGGCTCCGTGGACGGGCGGGCGCGTGTCACACGATGTAGCGGGGTTCCTTGCCGACATAGATCTGGTAGCTCTCGTAATGGGCGTTGTCGTCGACAATCTCCAGACGGGATGGGCGGCCGGCGAATGCCACCACGACCCTGCCACTCGTGCCCCACTCGACGTGCTCCACCGTGGCGCCGACTGACCCTACGAGCTCGGTGGCAACCTCGAGACGCTCCGTGGAGCCTCCGTTCCCGTCGAGAAGAGCCATGTTCGTCTCCACAGTGATCTCGACTCCTTCGTCGAACCGGAGAATCACCTCGTTCTCGCCGAAGCAGACCTGCGTCAGCGCCAGCCCTCGGAGGAACGTCAGATCGGCACTCGCTGGTAGCCCATACATCAGTTCTCCCAATAGTCGTCCGGCAGAGGCACATGCGTTCGGGAATTGAATTGCGGTTTCGTCCCAGTACCCGGCTGGCGCCCGGTGCTCGGGTCAATGTAGTGGCCTTCGTCGCTCTTGAGCCGCCAGTACCCGTTCGGGTACTGCTCGGTCGGACGCATCACTCGGAGCTCGTACCCGGGCGGCACAGACGTCGGTGGAAGCTGCGGGGGATTCGTCGGGGGCATGAAGGTCTGCGCCGGCTTCGGGGCGCCACTGCCTCCGCCGCTCCCGTTCGGGGTGGCTACTGGCGGTGCCGACGAGGTCTCGGGCGGTCTGGCCGGTGGCGGGATACGCGGTGGAGCGGCGTGCGTGAACCTCAGTGCACGCACTGTCGCACCCGCTCCTACCGCGGAAAGCGCGAGGTCGGGCGCGATCGAGCCCCACCAGCGAGCAGGGTTGTCCTCGAGGGTCTGCAGATCGAGGAGCACTGGGACCGCCTGATCGGGATTCGCCGAGAGGTACTCGGCCGCGGCGAGCAAGGCTTCTCCGTCGGCCTGCGCCTCGGCGACTACGCCGTCGTGGTCGACGATGATTCGGGTGACGAGCACGATCGGCAGCACTTCGGAGGTCGCGGTGGCGGCCCACTCGCCGAGGGCTGCGAGGAACTGGTCGGTGTGCCAGCGCCCGTCGGGAAGGCCGTCAGACAGCTGATCCAACAGCTCGGCGGCCGCCTGCGCCGAGAGCCTCACCTCGCGCCGCGCCTCCGCGAGCACCCGCTCAGCCAGGGCGCGCAGGTTGAGGAAGTCCGGGGTGGTGCCGAACGCGGGCTTCGGCGGGAACGGGGTCTGGTCGGCCCGAAAGAGAGATGGCGCCGGCGCCAAGTTCGGTGACGTCGGGGCGATGGATTCGGCGGCAGCCCAGAGCTCCACGGCAGCAGCCGCGCGTTCCTGTCGCCACGCGAGGACGTCGGCGTGGCAACGCAGCACCGTGGCCGCCACGCGGAACGTCTCGGCGACGGCGGCGAGCGACGTCTCGAGCGCCGATCTCCGATCGGCCCACCCGGCTGCTGCCTCGCCGATCCATCCCGCGACCTGCTGGTGCGCGACGTCCGCCGCGGACAGGTCGATGGAGCCAGCATCAGCCTCTAGGTCCGCGGCGTCGGTGTGAAGCGCCTCGACGGAACCGAGGATCAGCAGTCCCGGGTCGGTCGTCGAGGCGAGCGTCGCGGTCACAGCGCGTATGCGGGAGCGGTCGACGGGAACAGCGTCGGGGCAAGCAGGTCGGTCTCGCGCGATGCCGTGACTGACGCGCGGATGTTCTCGCCCGCTGTGACGACCTCCTCGCCGAGCCCGCGGAGGGTGTGACCGAACCGCGCGGTGAAGCGCTCCGCGGCCGCAGAGAGAGGTGCGCCGCCGTAGGCACCGCTGCCGAGCAGCAGCCCGGCCCTGCCCTGGGCGCTCAGGTCGTCGCCCACGCCGAGCAGCACCGACCCGCTCGCCCACGCCTCGTCGTAGTCGAGCTCGAACCCGTCCGTCACCGGCATCAGCCACCTCCCGTTGTCGAGAGACTCCCCGACGTGGGAGCGGTACAGCGCTTGTCCACAGGTGACACCGGCGGCCTCGTGGCACGGTGCCGCCGTGGGGACGCCCAACAGGCGCGAACACATCGCGGAGCAGCGACGGGCCAGCCGGGGGTGCGGGGGACGGCAGTCCACCGCCGCGCGATGTGCCCGGCTCGATGCCGAGGAGGCCTGTGACGATGATGGCGGGCCGGCGGACCGGTCGGTCGGTAGCATCCCAGGGCGACAGGGTCCACGGGGGACCCGACAAGGGGGAATCATGCGCCGCACCGCCATCCGCGTCCTTACAGCTCTCGCCCTGGCGACCGGCGGCGTCATGGTCGCCGGTCCCGCCCAGGCGGACGTGATCTGCGACCAGCCGTACCGCCACGGCAACGCGGTCTCCGTCTACTGCGGCGGCGGGCAGGGCCAGTACCGCGCGGAGGTCACCTGCCGGAGCGACTGGAACGCCCGGACCTACTCGTCCGTCGGCCCGTGGCGTTGGGCCGGCGGGTCGAACGCGTCCACCGCGAGGTGCGACGCGGGTGACTTCCTGATCGCTGCTCGGATCAGGGCCGCGTGAGGTCGGGGCGTAGCAGCCGCTGAATCGGCCCCATCCGCAGACCTGGGTGACTCCTGTGACGGAAGGCTGCCAGGCCTGACCTGCCGCAGCGGTTGTCCGCAGGTGTGAAGGGCGCTCAGCCCACCGCCGACACGTGCGTCCCCTGCTCGACCAGCGCACCCTCCGTCAGCGCCGCTGAGAGGACGCCTTCGAGCCGCGGGCGGACCTTGGACGCGACGCGGGCGATGCCGAACACCTGCGCGGTCTGCCGCACCAGGTCGTCGCGCTCGATGCCGTGCGCTCGGCGGGCGACGTCGACCATCGCGTTGCGGAGCTCGTCGTACGGGACGTCGGCGACGTCGCGCGCACCGTCGGCCGGCGGACGGTAGCCCGTCCACGTCGCGGGGTCGAGGTCGCGCGGCCACGCGACGACGTCGCCGTTGGGCGCCACGCGCACCTGCTCGCTCGGGACGACGGCGACCAGCGCCTCCCGCCGCGACTCGCGGAGGCTGTAGAGGTCGAAGCGTCGCGCGGTGATGCGCACGAGGCGGTCGAGGAGCATCGGACCCTCGATGGCCAGGACCTCGTCCATCTCGGCGCGGACCCGCTCGAGGTTCCTGGGTCGGTGCAGCCCGTCGAGCACCGTTGTCGAGCCGGTCGGGTACTCGCTCGCCCGCGTCCACCACCCGCTGCCGTGGGGCGGCGGCGGAACGGCGTCGGCGTCGGCGGCCTCCGACGACGGCTCGTCCTCGTCGGCCTGGCCGACGGTCGGCAGGTCCTGGATCGGTTCTCCAGCGACGCCGTCGCCCGTGCCGGGCGCACGGTGCGCGCCGAACCCGTCCCCGCCCTGCGTCGGCACGTCCTCCACCGGCAATGCGTCGTCGACCGGCGCGACGTCGCCCGGGACCACCTCGACGAGCGGCCCGCCCGCCGCCGGCGCGGCATCCGGGTTCCGCGCCGCGTCCACGACCGCCTGCACGACGGCGTCCCGGTCGCGCAGCCAGGTCGGCAGCCACACCTGCACCACACGCGACCAGCCCATCGACCCCTCGAGCACCGTCCGCGGCAGCCCCTCGCGGTCCGTCACCGTGGTGCGCCGCGACCACGCCGGGCCGTCGAGCATCACGGCCACCCACGGCAGGTCGGCCGACGCCCGCACGGCCAGCTCGACCGTGAAGTCCGACAGCCCCACGTGCGTCAGCACCTCGAGCCCCGCCTCCCGCAGCGAGCGCGCGACGTCCTCGAGGTGCAGGTCACGCGGCCGCTCGCGCACGAGACCCGCGCGCTGCGGCCCGTGCTTGGCGAGCAGCAGGTAGTCGCGCAGGTCCGCGAGACCTTGCGACGACGAGCCCGAGAGGTCCAGCTCCTCGGGCTCGAACGAGGACAGCACGACGACCTGCTCCTTGGCGCGCGTCACCGCGACGTTGAGCCGCCGCTCACCGCCGCTGCGCGTCAGCGGCCCCCAGTTGAGCGGCACCCGCCCCCGCGCGTCCTTCGCGAACGCGAGCGTGAAGATGATGACGTCGCGCTCGTCGCCCTGGACGTTGTCGAGGTTCTTGACGAACAGCGGCTCCTCCTCGCGCGCGAGCGCCGCCTCGACCAGCGCGTCCCCCGAGCCCTCGAGCAGGTCGAGGATGAGGTCGCGCTGCTGGGAGTTGAACGTCACCACGCCGATCGACCGTTCAGCGTCCTGTCGCAGCAGCACGCCGATCTCGTCGACCACCGCGTCGGCCTCGGCCCGGTTGACCCGCGCCGCCCCGCGCGAGCCGCCCTCCCAGACGCCGTCGACCCGTCGCCACGAGACGCCGAGCCCGTCGCGCCGGCCGGGCGGCGTCGGGAAGCTCGCGAGGCGGTTGTCGTAGTAGGAGCGGTTGGAGAACGCGATGAGCGTCTCGTCGCGGCTGCGGTAGTGCCAGGACAGGGAGAGGCTCGGCAGCCGCGACTCCTTCGCCTCACCGAGGATGCTCTCCATGTCCGCCGGGACGGTGACGTCCTCGACCACCGTCTCGTCGTCGTCGCCCGCGGACGCCGCGAACATCGACGTCGGCGGCATCTGCTTGGAGTCGCCGACGACGATCACGGACGCCCCGCGGCCCATCGCGCCCACGGCCTCGGCGACGCGGATCTGCGACGCCTCGTCGAACACGACGACGTCGAACCCGATGCCCTCGGGCGGCAGGAACCGGGCGACCGAGCTCGGGCTCATCAGCAGGCACGGCGTGACCTCGGTGATGATCGAGCCGTAGCGCGCGAGCAGCTGCCGGATGGTCAGGCCGCCGCGGCGCCGGCCGAGCTGGGCCATGAACTCGCTGCTGCGGCCGGCCCGCACGCGCGGATCGAACGTGCGGGCGGCGACGATGCGCGCGGGCAGCTCGACGCGCATGCGCTCGCGCACGTCCTCCCCCGTGTCGAGGAACCGCCCGGTCAGTCGCGCACGCTGCCGCTCGTCGAACGCGCGCAGCCCCGTGGCGTCGAGGCGCTCGGCGACCACGGTCTCCGCGAACGCGAGGCGCACGGCCTCCTCGGCGGAGTCGCCGTCGAGCCGACCCGAGCGCACCAGGCGCCCGACGTCGATCGCGCCCCACGCGTCGAACGCGCCGATCGCGCCGCGCAGGCGCGACCAGCGCTGCAGCCGCACGAGCGCACCGGACCGCGCGTCGGCCTGCCAC
>NZ_JACVQL010000105.1 GCF_019733465.1 Actinotalea ferrariae
CCGCACCGGCGGCCGCACCGGCCAAGCCGGCCGCGGCACCGAAGCCGTCCGCGACGCCCCGGCCCACCGCGGCGGCGAAGCCTGCACCGGCCAAGCCGGCGCGTCCGGCTCCCAAGCCGGCCGCCCGGACGAAGTCCACCGACGACGCGTCGTCCTGACCGGGTGCGGGCCCCAGCCCGCACGTGAACCTCGTCCCGATCGGGACGACCTGATGGAAGAGAGCACACCAGTGCCGAAGAACAAGACGCACAGTGGTGCGAAGAAGCGGTTCCGCGTCACGGGGACCGGCAAGCTCATGCGGGAGCAGGCAGGCGCGCGCCACCTGTTCGAGCACAAGTCGAGCCGTCGCACGCGGCGCCTCGCCTCGGACCAGGTGGTCTCGCCCGCCGACACGCCCAAGATCAAGAAGCTGCTCGGCAAGTGAGCTCGCGGCGCGCACGCAGCGCGCCCGGCCTCACCTGTGAGCCCCGAAACGCAAGGAGCATCACGTGGCACGCGTGAAGCGGGCGGTCAACGCCCAGAAGAAGCGCCGTTCAACCCTCGAGCGCGCCAGCGGCTACCGCGGCCAGCGGTCGCGCCTCTACCGGAAGGCGAAGGAGCAGGTCACCCACTCCCTCGTCTACGCCTACCGCGACCGCAAGGCGCGCAAGGGCGACTTCCGCAAGCTCTGGATCCAGCGCATCAACGCTGCGTCCCGTGAGCAGGGGCTGACCTACAACCGCCTCATCCAGGGCCTCAAGCTCGCGGGTGTCGAGGTGGACCGTCGCGTCCTCGCCGACCTCGCCGTGAACGACGCGCCCGCGTTCAACGCCCTGGTGCAGGTCGCCAAGGACGCACTCCCGGCCGACGTCAACGCGCCGGCTGCCGCTGCCTGAGCACCACAGCAGCACCTCCGGAAGCCCTCGGACGCCTCGCCGTCCGAGGGCTTCCGTGCGTCTGCACCCCGCTGTACCAGGCTGCACCCGTCTCTCTACCGTCCCCAGCCCTCTCCACCCGTGCGTAGCCGTCGAGCCCGCGATGCGCACCCGTGACCGAGGGCACGGGATGATGTCGGACGTGGATCACGCGACGACCGCCGGCCGCGACGAGCAGGCCGACCTCACGAACCCGCGCGCCGAGCGCGTGCGTGCGGTGCGGGCGCTCGCGGGCCGGTCGATGCGCGAGCGGCAGGGCCGCTTCCTCGTCGAGGGTCCGCAGGGCGTCCGGGAGGCGGTGCGCCACGCGAGCGACCGCGTCGAGGCGCTCTACCTGACGCCGGCCGCGGCCGACCGCTACGCGGAGATCGCCGACGACGCCGCGCGCTCCGGCCTCGTCGTGCGGACCGGCACACCGGACGTGCTCGACGTCATGAGCGCCGACGCCCAGGGCGTCCTCGCCGTGGTGCGGACGGCCACCGCGAGCCTCGACGACGTCGTCGCCGGCCGGCCACGCCTCGTCGCCGTCCTCTCGCAGGTGCGGGACCCGGGCAACGCCGGCGCCGTCATCCGCGCCGCCGACGCCGCCGGCGCGGACGCCGTGGTCCTCACGGCGGGCAGCGTCGACCTGCACAACCCCAAGGTGGTCCGGTCGACGGCCGGGTCGTTGTTCCACCTCCCCGTCGTGGTGGGGACGCCGCTCGCGGAGGCCGTGGCGCGACTGCGGGCCGCCGGGAGCTCGGTCCTCGCGGCCGACGGCGTGGGGGACCGCGACCTGGACGACCTGCTCGACGTCGCCGGGACCGGTCCGGCGGACGCCCCCGACCTCGCGGCCGCCACGGCATGGGTGCTCGGGAACGAGGCGTGGGGGCTGCACGACGAGGACCGCGCACTGGCGGACGCCGTCGTCCGCGTGCCGATCCACGGCCGCGCCGAGTCGCTCAACCTGGCCACCGCGGCCACGGTGTGCCTGTACGCGTCGGCGCGCGCCCAGCGCCGGCGCGCGGCAGGAGACGGGCGATGAGGCTGTTCGTCGCCGTGCTGCCGCCGCCGCACGTGCTCGACCACCTGGAGCGCGCGCTCGCCCTCGCGCGTGCGGGATCGCTCGTCGACGAGGGTCAGGGACCGGTCCGCTGGACGCCTGCGGGCGACCGGCACCTCACCGTCGCGTTCTACGGCGGCACCCCCGACGGTGCCGTGCCCGAGGTCGCGGGCGGCCTCGCGAGCCTCGCGGCCGAGCACCGTCCCTTCGACCTCGCGCTGCGCGGCTCCGGGCTGTTCGACCGTCGCACGCTGTGGATCGGGTGCGGAGGGGAGGTGGCCACGATGGCCGCCCTCATGGAGGGGGCGTCCCTGCTGGGGACGGAGGTGCTCGGCCGGACGGACGACCGCGTGCGCTCACGTGCCCATCTCACGGTCGGCCGGGTCCGCGACCAGGCCCGGCGCCAGTCGTCCCGAAGGCGGGAGGCGCCCGGCGTCACGGCCGTCACCGCCCTGTCCCACGCGCTCGCCGTGTACGAGGGCCCGGCCTGGACGGTCGAGGCGGTCCACCTGATCAGCTCCGAGCTCGGCGCCGGTCCGGGCGGCGCCGCGCTGCACGAGGTCGTCGAGACCTTCCCGCTGGGGCCTGTGGCAGGATGACCGGCATGTCGCAGAGGCGCCCGGTGGCCGGTGGTCACCGATTTAGCCGGCCCGCAGGTGGGCCGCGCGGCTGAGCCGCGCACGGACGGGCGCGCGGCGCCCGCTCGCGACAGCCCACGGCGGGCCACGCCCCACGCCCTGGCCGCACCGGCCGCCCTGTGCCGCACGCACGCCCCGCCCTGGAAGGCCCTGACCACCATGCCCGACGTCCCCACGTCCACGTCCGACGCGCCGCCGGCGCTGTCCCCGCTCGACGCGGACGGCATCGCCGCCGCCGTCGACGCGGCGCTCGCCGCGATCGCCTCGGCGGCCGACCTCGACGACCTCAAGGCCGCACGCCTCGCGCACGCCGGCGACCGGAGCCCGCTCGCGCTCGCCAACCGCTCCATCGGCGGTCTGGCGCCGTCCGACAAGGCGACGGCCGGCAAGCTCCTGGGCGGTGCGCGCGGGCGCGTGCAGGCCGCCCTCGCCGCACGTCAGGAGGTCCTCGAGGCGGAGCGCGACGCACGCGTCCTCGTCGAGGAGGCGGTCGACATGACGCTGCCCGTCGACCGGTCGCCACGCGGCGCACGGCACCCGCTCGAGGCGCTCCAGGAGCGGGTGGCGGACGTGTTCGTCGCCATGGGCTGGGAGATCGCCGAGGGCCCCGAGCTCGAGGCCGAGTGGTTCAACTTCGACGCGCTGAACTTCGGCGTCGACCACCCCGCGCGGCAGATGCAGGACACCTTCTTCGTCGAGCACCCCACGGCGGGTGCGGGGTCCGGGCTCGTCCTGCGCACCCACACGTCGCCCGTGCAGGCGCGCGCCCTGCTCGAGCGCGAACTGCCGGTCTACATCGCGTGCCCGGGCAAGGTCTTCCGCACCGACGAGCTCGACGCGACCCACACGCCGGTCTTCCACCAGGTCGAGGGCCTCGCGGTCGACAAGGGCCTGACGATGGCGCACCTCAAGGGCACGCTCGACCACTTCGCGCGAGCCATGTTCGGCCCGGAGGCGCACACGCGGTTCCGGCCGTCGTTCTTCCCGTTCACCGAGCCCAGCGCGGAGCTCGACATGTGGTTCCCGCAGAAGAAGGGCGGTCCGGGCTGGATCGAGGTCGGGGGCTGCGGGATGGTCAACCCGAACGTGCTCCGCGCGTGCGGCGTGGACCCTGAGGTCTACACGGGCTTCGCGTTCGGCATCGGCATCGAGCGCACGCTGATGCTGCAGCACGGCATCGCCGACATGCACGACATGGTCGAGGGCGACGTCCGCTTCTCGCTCCAGCTGGAAGGGATCCTCTGATGCCGCGCGTCCCGCTGTCCTGGCTCGCCGAGCACGTCGACCTGCCCGCGGGCACGACGGCGGAGCAGCTCGCCGTGGACCTCGTCCGGGTGGGCCTCGAGGAGGAGGCGGTCCACGCCGCCGCCGTCACGGGGCCGCTCGTCGTCGGCGAGGTGGTCGAGCGCACGCCCGAGCCGCAGAAGAACGGCAAGACGATCAACTGGTGCCGCGTCGACGTCGGCCCCGAGCACAACGAGGTCGCCGACGACGGCACCGTGCGCCCTCGCGGCATCGTCTGCGGTGCGCACAACTTCGACGTGGGCGACCGCGTCGTCGTCGCCCTGCCGGGCGCCGTCCTGCCGGGGCCCTTCCCGATCGCGTCGCGCAAGACGTACGGGCACGTCTCTGACGGCATGATCTGCTCGCAGCGCGAGCTCGGCCTCGGCGACGACCACGAGGGCATCATCGTGCTCGAGCGCCTCGGGTACGACGCCGGCGCCGCCCCGGTGGGCGCCGACGCGCGGGCCCTGCTGGGGCTCGGCGAGGAGGTCCTCGAGATCAACGTGACGCCCGACCGCGGCTACTGCTTCTCGATGCGTGGCGTGGCGCGCGAGTACGGGCACTCGACGGGAGCGGCGTTCCACGACCGCGCGCTCCCGGTGCCCGACGACGACGTGCCCGGCGAGGGCTTCGGCGTCGAGCTCGCGGACGCCACCCCGATCGACGGCGTCGAGGGCTGCGACCGCTTCGTCGCGCTCGTCGTCCGCGGTGTCGCCGCGTCGGGCCCGTCGCCCGCGTGGATGCAGCGTCGTCTCACGCAGGCGGGCATGCGTCCCATCTCGCTGGCCGTCGACGTGACGAACTACGTGATGCTGGACCTGGGCCAGCCGCTGCACGCCTACGACCTCGGGACGCTCGCGGAGCCGGTGGTCGTGCGCCGGGCGCTCCCGGGCGAGCGGCTCACGACGCTCGACGACGTCGACCGCGCGCTCGACCCCGAGGACCTCCTCATCACCGACTCACCCGCCGGGAACCGCGCGAGCCGGGTGCTCGGCCTCGCCGGCGTCATGGGCGGCGCCGAGAGCGAGGTCGGCCCCGGGACGACGGACCTGCTGCTCGAGGCCGCGCACTTCGACCCCGTCTCCGTCGCCCGGACGGCGCGTCGGCACCGGCTGCCGAGCGAGGCGTCGCGCAGGTTCGAGCGCGGCGTCGACCCGCAGCTGCCGCTCGTCGCGGTCCGCCGAGCGGCCGACCTCCTGGTCGAGCACGGCGGGGGACGGTTCGACGGCCTCACGGACGTCGACCGCACCGTGCCGCCCGCCCCGATCCCGTTCGACCTGGGCCACCCGGCGCGCCTCGTCGGCGTGCCGTACACGGCCGACGAGGCGCGGACGACGCTCGAGGCCATCGGCTGCTCGGTCGAGGTCACCGAGGACGCGGCGGGGTCGGCGCTCGTGACGCCCCCGACCTGGCGGCCCGACCTCCAGGTCGCCGTCGACCTGGTGGAGGAGGTCGCGCGCGTCCGGGGCTACGACGCCATCCCGTCGGTCGTCCCGCCCGCACCGACCGGCCGCGGCCTCACTGACGGCCAGCGCGTGCGTCGGGCGGTCGCGCGGGCGCTCGTCGGCGCCGGGTTCGTCGAGACGCTGAGCTACCCGTTCGTCGGGCACCACCAGCACGACGAGCTCGGCCTGCCCGCCGACGACGTGCGGCGTCGGGCGGTGCGACTGGTCAACCCCCTGTCGGACGAGCAGCCCGAGCTGCGCACGAACCTCCTGGTGACCCTGCTGGACACCGCACGGCGGAACGTCGCCCGCGGCACGACCGACCTCGCGATCTCGGAGATCGGCCTCGTGACCCGTCCCGCGCCGGACGCGCCGCCCGCACCGCGTCTCGCCGGCGGCGCGCTGCCGACCGACGAGGACCTCGCCCGGGTCGCGGCGGCGGTCCCGCACCAGCCGCGCCGGGTCGCGGGCGTCCTGACCGGGCTCCGCGAGCCCGCCGGCTGGTGGGGACCCGGACGC
>NZ_JACVQL010000106.1 GCF_019733465.1 Actinotalea ferrariae
GATCGACGCCGCCGTCGCGTCGCTCACGGCCGACGTCGCCGACGCCGACCGGCTCGCGGTGCCGAGCCCTCCGACGGATCCCTCGGTCGCCGCCGCGGCCGAGGCCGCGCGTCAGACGCTCGCCGCCGTGCCGACCGAGCGCCAGCAGGGCGACCCGCTCGCCCTTGTGCGTCGCCTCACCGACGCCGAGGCCGCGCTCGACGCCGCCCTCGCGCCGCACCGCGCACGCGAGGAGGCGGTCGCGCGCGCGACCGTCCGCCTGCGCGAGGTGCTGCAGCGGGTGGACGTGACGCTCGTGTCGGTGAACCGGTTCGTCCAGATCCACGGCATGACGGTCGGCACGGCGCCGCGGGCCGCGCTCGCCGAGGCTCAGGCCGCGGTGCAGGAGGCCAACGCGCTGAGCGAGACCGATCCCGTCGCCGCGCTCGCCGCCGCCGACCGCGCCGAGAGCCGGGCAGCCACGGCGCGCCGCACGGCCGAGTACGACGTCGAGCGGGCGACCCCTGCGGGTGACTTCGCCTGGGACTCCGGCGGCGAGGGGTCCGGCACGGACTGGGAGGAGCGGACGCGCGGGTACCGGTGGAGCTCGAGGGGGAGCTCCGGCTGGGGCGGCAGCGGTGGCGGTGGCGGCGGCGGATGGCTCAGCGGCGGCTCGTCCGGGCGCTCGTCGAGCTCGAGCCGGTCCCGTCAGTCGAGCGGCGGGTCGTTCGGCCGCAGCAGCTCGAGCCGCCGGTCGAGCTCGTCGTCGTCGCGTCGGTCGAGCTCGTCGCGGAAGAGCTCGAGCCGCAGCTCGCGCTCGCGCGGCGGCGGCGGCCGCTTCTGAGCCGTTCGGCGACAGCCCGGCCGCGAAGGGAGGGCGCTCCACGTGAGCGGGGCGCCGAGATGATGGTCCGACGAGGCGAGCACGGGACGGGGGTCGGGACGGTGGACGACCTGGTCGTACGGGATGCCGGCACAGACGACGTCAGGGCGGTCTGCGCGTTCGGAGAGGCCCACATCCGACCGCACTACACGCCGCTGATCGGCGCCGAGGCGGCGGACCGGCAGGTGACGAGCTGGTGGAGCGAGGCGCAGATCCGGTCCGCCGTGTCCGCGGAGCTGGTCGTCGTCGCCGAGGCCGGGGGCCGGGTCGTCGGCGTGGTGCAGCGCGGGCGCAGCGGTGCCGACCACGTCCTCTACAAGCTCTACGTCGACCCCGGGTACCGGGGGTCGGGGCTCGGGCCGCGCCTGATCGAGGCCGTGGTCCGGCGGTTGCCGCCCGACGCGAGCCGGTTGTGCGTCGAGCACTTCGCGAGCAACGAGCGGGCGGGGGCGTTCTACGAGCGGGAGGGCTTCGTCGTGGAGCGGGTCGAACGCAGCGGTACCAGCCCGGCGCTCGACGTGGTGTGGCGCGTGCGAGACCTCGGGGCGCGCCCTAGCTGACCTTGCCCTTGAGCAGCTGGTGCCAGTACACGAGCGGCTCGAGGTAGCGGTCGAACGCCCACGTGCTCAGCCGGGGCCGCACCAGGTCCGGCACGCTCAGCGTCGGTTCGGGCCGGCCCTCGCGGTCGAACTCGGCGAGCAGCAGCCGGCGCCGCGACGTCGTGACGGGTGCGACGGAGTACCCGTCGTACCGGCGCATCGGCCGGCCCCTGCGCCGGGCCGCGATGTTCTCCGCGACCACCGGCACCTGCTTGCGCAGCGCGCCGCCCGACGGCGACGTCGCCACCGTCGCGACGTCGCCGAGGCCCCACACGCGGGGGTGCGCGACGTGCTGGAGCGTGGAGGGGTCGACGGCGACGAACCCGTCGCTGCCGTCCGCGTCGAGCCCGCTCGCCGCGACCCAGGCGGGCGCGCGGTGCGGCGGGGCGAGGTAGAGCGCGTCGTACCGGGTCTCGGCGGCGCCGTCGGGCGTGCGGAGCCGCAGGGTCCGCGCGGAGGGGTCGATCGCCTCGACGGCGGTCCCGGTCCGAAGGGCGACGCCGTAGGACTCGGCCGCGGTGCGGAGCTCGCCGTCGGCCCGCTCCTCGCGCACGAGGCGGTCCGCCTCGACCACGAGCTCGATCTCGATCGCGCCCAGCACGCCCGTGCGACGCCAGTGGTCGGCGGCCATGAACAGCGGCTTGAGCCCCACCGGCGCGCACGGCACGTGCTGGTCCGAGATCACGAACACGGCGCGGCCCGCCGTGAGTGCCGAGAGCATCGCCCACGTCTCGACAGCGAGCTCGGGCGTGTAGCTCGTCGACGCGGACGCGGTGCCGACCGCCTCGCGCGAGCCCGGGATCGCGTCCCAGTCGACCTCCGAGCCCGGGCACACCGCGAGGTCGCCGTAGGTCAGCTCCCTGCCGCTCGCGAGGCGGACGGTCGAGCGGTCAGCGTCCACGGCGACGACGCGGTCCTGGTACCAGGTGCAGCCGTCCGGCACGACGTCGGCCTGGGGTCGGCGCAGGTCGTCGAGCGTCGCCTCCCCACCGGCGACGTACGACAGGAGCGGCCGGTAGTGGTGCACCGCCTTGGGCTCGACGAGCGCGACGTCGCGGCAGCCGAGGCGCTGCAGCTTCGCGGCGAGCGAGATGCCGGCGTTGCCTCCGCCGACCACGAGGACGTCATGGTGCGTCAGGGTGCTCACGACAGGACCACGCTCCGAGGTAGCCGGACTGGGCCCGAGCCACGCTAGGCGAGCACCCCGCCCCCGGCGACCGCTCGCGTGCGGCCGGTGCCGAGCCGGTCAGCCGCGGGGCGGGGTCGACTCGCGCAGGACGACGCTCGCGCCGACGTGGACCAGGCGCGGCTCGCTCGAGGGCGCGGCGAGCGACAGCTCGGTCGCCGCGATGCCGACGTCGACGAGCGGGACCCGCACCGTGCTCAGCGCGGGGGTGATGTCCCGCAGCGTCGTGATGTCGTCGAAGCCCGCGACGGCGACGTCGTCGGGCACCCGGACGCCCTCGTCGCGCGCCGCGGCCATCGCGCCGACGGCCATGACGTCGTTGACCGCGAACACGACCTCGACGCCCGGGCCGTTCCGGAGCAGGCGGCGCATCGCCTCGTAGCCGCCGTCGCGCGTGAACTCCGACGGCACGAGCGCGGCGTCGTCGGGCGTCGCGCCGAGCTCGGTGAGCACCTCGAGGAAGCCGGCGAGGCGGTCCCGCGCGGTGAGGTGGTCGGGCGGCCCTGTGAGCACGCCGAAGCGGCGGTAGCCGTGCGCGTGCAGCGCCCGGGCCAGGTCGCCCGCGCCCGCGCGGTTGTCGATCACCACGGTGTCGACGTCGAGCAGCGGCTGGCCGACGAGCGCGACAGTGCCGCCCGAGCGCTTGAAGCCCGCGAGCGCCTCGCGCATGCGGTCGTTGACGTCGTCGTCGTCCCGGCGCCCGCCGGCGACGACGATCGCCCGGGCGCGCTGCCGCGTGAGCAGCTCGACGATGCCGGGCTCGCGCGCGACGTCGTGCTGGGTGCTCGAGAGCGTCATCGTCAGTCCCTGACGCTCGGACGCGAGCCCGACGCCCGCGGCGATCGACGAGAAGTACGGGTCGGCGATGTCGTGCACGATGAGGCCGAGCCACGTGGTACGGCCGCGGGCCATGGCCTGCGCGTTCGCGTCGGGCGAGTACTGCAGCCGCGCGGCCGCCTCGAGCACGCGCTGGCGCAGGTCCTCGCGCACGGTGCGGTTCGCGCTCCCGTTGATCGCGCGCGACGCCGTCGCCAGGGACACGCCGGCCTCGCGCGCCACCTGGCTGAGGGTCACGGGTCCGTGGGAGGGGGTGCTGGCCACGCGCTCAGGGTAGGGGTTCGGCGACGCTCGGCCGTGGGACCGCCGTGGCGCGCGGCCGAGTTCACCCCTGGCCGTCGGCCGCGACGCCCCGGCGTCGCTCGGCGAGGTGCCGCGCGTGCCGGCGCGTGCGCCAGCGCAGCAGCAGCGCGCCGAGCACGGCGGCCGTGACCGACGCGATGAGGATCGCGGCCTTGACGTGCTCGGTGTGCGGCGACCCGTCCTCGAACGACAGCTCGCCGATGAGCAGGGACACCGTGAAGCCGATGCCCGCGACGACACCCACCGCGACGACGTCGGCCCACCGCACGGACGGGTCGAGCGTCGCGCGCGTGAGCTTCACCAGGAGGAACGTCGCCAGCACGATGCCGAGGGGCTTGCCGACGACGAGGCCCAGCGCCACTCCCTGCGCCGCGGGGTCCGCGACCGTCCCGGCGAGCGCCTCCGGGCTCAGCATCACGCCCGCCGCGAAGAGCGCGAAGATCGGCACCGCGACGCCCGCGGAGATCGGGCGCCAGCGGTGCTCGAGCCGCTCGGCGACGCTCTCCTCCTCGCCGCGCCGCGCGAGCGCGGGTGCCGTGAACCCGAGGAGGACCCCCGCGATCGTCGCGTGCACGCCGGACGCGTGCATGAAGGTCCAGGCCGCGACGCCGAGCGGCAGCAGGAGCCAGGGCGACGTCGTGCGCCGGACCACGACGCCGAACGCGGCGACGGTCGCGAGGGCGGCGAGGAGCCAGCCGAGCGCGAGGCCCTGCGCGTAGAAGATCGCGATGACGACGATGCCGAGCAGGTCGTCGACGACGGCGAGCGTGAGGAGGAAGGCGCGCAGCGCGGTCGGCAGCCGGCGGCCCGCGATGCCGAGGACGGCGACCGCGAACGCGATGTCGGTCGCGACGGGGATCGCCCAGCCGTGCAGCGGGCCGTCGCGCAGCGTGACCACGAGGACGTAGAACGCCGCGGGGACGGCCATGCCGCCGACCGCCGCGAGGATGGGCACGATCGCGGTCGACGGCCGGCGCAGCTCGCCGTCGACGATCTCGCGCTTGAGCTCGAGCCCGACGACGAAGAAGAAGATCGCGAGCAGGCCGTCGGTCGCCCATGCGGCGATGCTCAGGTCCAGGTGGAGCGAGGCCGGCCCGACGACGGTGCCGGCGATCTCCGCGTACGCGTCGCGCCACGGCGAGTTGGCCCAGACGAGCGCGACGACCGTGCCGACGAGCAGCAGGACGGCGCCCGCCCTCTCGCCCCGCAGGGTGTCGGCGAGATTGCGCTCGCTGCCCGGCGAGACGTGGTCGAAGAGCTCCGGGCGTGGTTGCGCCATGGCTCCCCCAGAGGTCGGTCCGGTGCTGTGCGGGCCGCCCGCACGCGTCGGGCGGCCCGGTGACCGTACCCGGGACGCGGCACCTGACGCGCCCCGAACGGAGCCCGGGCCGGCCGCGCCGGACGGGGGAGCGGGACCGGCGGAGCCGCCGGTCCCCGCCGTCACATGCCCGCGGTGATCCTGGACATGATCACGGAGGCGAACGCGAGCACGCCGATCGAGCCGGTCACGATGCCCGCGATCGCGAGGGCGCGGCCGCCCGAGCCGTTGACGCGCGTGAGGCGCAGCGCCTCGACGCCCATCCAGATCGCCACGACCGCGAGGAAGATGGCGCCGAGCATGCTGAACACACCGGCGACGAGGGACCACACGGCCTTGCGCTCCGTCCCCGAGGACTGCGGCCGGTGGGCCGGCGGACCGGCCTGCCAGGGGATCACCGGCGCGTGCGGCACGGACGGACCCCACTGCTGCGCGGGCTGCTGAGCCCACTGCTGCGCGGGCTGCTGAGCCCACTGCTGTGCGGGCTGCTGAGCCCACTGCTGTGCGGGCTGCTGAGCCCACTGCTGGCTCGGCTGCTGGCCCCACTGCTGGCCGGGCTGGCCCCACTGCTGAACGGGCTGCTGCGCCGGCTGACCCCACTGCTGGGGCACGGGCGTCGGCGCCGGCTGGGTCCACGCCTGCTGGACGGCGGGCGCTCCGAGGTCCTGCACGGGCGCGGCGTACGGCGAGGGGGCCGGCTGCTCCCAGGGCGAGGGCGAGGTCATGCGGTGACCGTAGACGCCGGCGCGACAGCGTCGACGCCGCCGTCACCCGTTCCCCGCAGCGGTTCGGCACAGCGTCACCCGTGTGCAGCAGGCGTCCCGCCGCCGCGCCGAGTGACGCGCAGGCAGGGGGCGCGTCGCCGCGCGGGCCGCCCCGGGCGGTCGGCGCTCCTAGGCTGGGGGCCATGGCTTCGCCAGCAGACGCGCCGTCGACCGACCCCTCGCCGTCCCCGGTCGAGGCGGTCGACCGGGCGCTGCGCGTGCTCGAGGCGCTCGCTGCGGCCGGGCCGCACGGGGCGTCGCTGGCCGAGCTCGCCGCGGGCCTGGGGCTCAACAAGACGACGATCCACCGCACTCTCGCCGCCCTGCGCCACCGCGGCTTCGCCATGCAGGAGCCGTCCGGCCGGTACGCGCTCGGTCCCGCGGCGACCCGGCTCGGCGACGACTACTTCGGCGAGGAGAACCTGCCCGTCCTGCTCCACCCGGCGCTCGTGGCCCTGAGCCGCGAGGTCGACGAGCTCGTGCACCTCGGCGTCCTCAGCGGTCGCGAGGTCGTCTACCTCGACAAGGTCGAGCCCGAGCGGCCGGTGCGCGTGTGGTCGGCCATCGGGCGGCGCAGCCCCGCCGTGACGACGGCGCTCGGGCGCGCGCTGCTCGCGCACCGGGGCACGGACCGCGCGGCGCTCGCGGGCTACCTGGCCGCGGCCGACGTCGACCCCGCGCACGTCTGGGCGGTGCTCGAGCGCGCCCGTCGCGACGGCTTCGCGACCGAGGTCGAGGAGAACGAGGCCGGCATCAGCTGCGTGGCCGTGCCGCTGCTGCGGGGAGGCGCCGCGGTCGCCGCGGTCTCCGTGACGGCCCCCGCCGACCGGATGACGGGCGAGCGGTTCGCCTCCCTGCGCGACCGCATGGCCGACGTCCTCCCACCCCTCCTCCCCGCAGGCCTCACGCTTCCCTGACCGGCCCGCCCGACGACGGGTGCTGGTCGTTCCCGGGCGCTCGTGGCACAATCGTTCCGGTACGCGGGACTTGCGTTCCGGACAGCGAAACGGTGGGAGATCGTCGATGGAGACCCTGGCCCAGCTGGCCGCCGCGCGGCTCGTCCCGGTGGTCGTGCTCGACGACTCCGCCGACGCCGCGCCGCTCGCCGCAGCGCTCGTCGAGGGCGGCCTGCCCGTCGCCGAGGTGACCTTCCGGACGGCCGCCGCCGCGGACTCGATCCGCGCGATGACCGAGCGCGGCGACATCCTCGTCGGCGCCGGGACGGTGCTGACGCCCGCGCAGGTCGACGAGGCCGTGGCGGCCGGCGCGTCGTACGTCGTCTCGCCCGGCCTGAGCCGCGCGGTGGTCGACCGCTGCCGCGAGCACGGCGTCCTCCCGCTGCCCGGCGCGGTGACGGCGACCGAGATCCAGGCGGCGCTCGAGCTCGGCCTCTCGACCGTCAAGTTCTTCCCGGCCGGCACGTCGGGGGGCGCCAAGGCGATCGCTGCACTGTCCGCACCGTTCGGCGGCGTGACGTTCGTGCCGACCGGCGGCGTGAGCGCGGCCAACCTGCACGAGTACCTCGACGTGCCCTCGGTGGTCGCCGTCGGCGGCTCGTGGATGGTCCCCAAGGACCTCATCCGCTCCGGCGACTTCGCCGGCGTGACGCGCCTGACCGCCGAGGCCGTCGCGCTCACGAAGCGCGACTGACCCGCCCGCGCGACCAGCCGCCCGTCCACGACGGACCTGCCCGCTCCCAGACGAAGGACGACGATGACCGCCCTGACCATCCGCCCTGCCGCCGAGTGCCGCTACGACGCCGTCTCGCTGGGCGAGGTGATGCTGCGCCTCGACCCGGGCGAGGGTCGCATCCGCACGGCCCGCTCCTTCCGCGCGTGGGAGGGCGGCGGCGAGTACAACGTCACGCGCGGCCTGCGCCGGGCCTTCGGCCTGCGCGGCGCCGTCGTCACCGCTCTCGCCGACAACGAGGTGGGGCGCCTCGTCGAGGACTTCGTCCTCACCGGCGGTCTCGACACCTCGTTCATCCAGTGGGTCCCGTACGACGGCATCGGCCGCGGCGTGCGCAACGGCCTGAACTTCACCGAGCGCGGGTTCGGCGTGCGCGGCGCCGTCGGCGTCTCCGACCGCGGCCTGACCGCCGCCTCGCAGATGAAGCCGGGCGACGTCGACTGGGACCACCTGTTCGGCGAGCTCGGTGTGCGGTGGCTGCACACGGGCGGCATCTACGCGGCGCTGAGCGAGACGACGGCCGAGGTCGTCGTCGAGGCGGTCACGGCCGCCAAGCGGCACGGCACGGTCGTCTCGTACGACCTCAACTACCGGCCGTCGCTCTGGAAGGCGATCGGCGGCCAGGCCAAGGCGCAGGAGGTCAACCGGCGCATCGCGGAGCACGTCGACGTCATGATCGGCAACGAGGAGGACTTCACCGCCTCGCTCGGCTTCGAGGTCGAGGGCGTCGACGAGAACATCTCCTCGATCAAGGTCGACGCCTTCGCCGCGATGATCGAGAAGGCCGCAGCCGCCTACCCGAACTTCCAGGTCATCGGGACGACGCTGCGCACGGTCCACTCCGCCAGCATCAACGACTGGGGTGCGCTCGCCTGGTCGCGTGACACCGGGGTGGTGCAGGCGACGTACCGCGAGCGCCTCGAGATCCTCGACCGCGTGGGCGGCGGCGACTCGTTCGCCTCCGGCCTCATCTACGGCCTGCTCGACGGCCAGCCGCTGCAGACCGCCGTCGAGTACGGCGCGGCGCACGGCGCGCTCGCGATGACCACGCCCGGCGACACGACCATGGTGACCAAGGCCGAGGTCCTCAAGCTCGCGGGCGGCGGCAGCGCGCGGGTCGACCGATGAGCACGGCCGACGCCGGCACGCCGCTCCCGCTGGCCGGCCGGACGGCGCTCGTCACGGGCGGCGGCACGGGCATCGGACGCGCGGTCGCCCTCGCGCTCGGCCGGGCCGGCGCCGACGTCGCCGTCACCTACCGCTCGCACGACGCGTCCGACCTCGTCGCCGAGCTCCGGGACGCGGGCCGCGCGGCCGAGGCCTACGAGCTCGACGCGACGGACCCGGCCGCGGTGCGCGACGTCGTCGCGCGGGCCGCGGCCGCGCTCGGCGGCCGCGTCGACGTGCTGGTCAACAACGCGGGCGGGCTCGTCGGGCGCCAGCCCGTGGCGGAGATGACGGTCGAGCACTGGCACGCGGTGATCGACCTCAACCTCACGAGCGCGTTCCTCGTCACCCAGGCCGCGATCGCCGTCATGCCCGACGGCGGCCGCGTCGTGTCCGTCACCTCGGTCGCGGGTCAGGACGGCGGCGGCCCCGGTGCCGCGGCCTACGCGGCCTCGAAGGCGGGCCTCGACGGCCTCACGCGTGGGCTCGCGAAGGAGCTCGCGCCGCGCGGGATCACGGCGAACGCGGTGGCACCGGGGTTCATCGGCGACACGCCCTTCCACGAGCGCTACACGCCCGAGGCCGCGCAGCGCGCGGCGGTCGCGGGGACGCTCGTCGGACGCCCCGGCACGCCGGACGACGTCGCCGCGGCCGTGCTCTACCTCGCGACCGAGCCCGGCTTCGTCACGGGCGCGGTGCTCGACCTCAACGGCGGCAGCCACCTGCGCTGAGGGCTGCCGTCACGCGAGGCCGGTGCTGTCGCTCACGCGCGCGCCCTCGAGCGTGCGGCCGTCGAGCGTCGCACCGGCGAAGCTCGACCCGGTGACGTTCGCGTCGCGGAAGCGCGCACCGGTGAGCGCGGCGTCGTCGAACCGCGTCCGCGTGATCGTCGCCTCGCGCAGGTCGGCCCCGTTCAGCTGCGCGCCCGTGAGGTCGAGGTCGACGAGCCTCGCGCCCCGCAGGTCCGCGCCGGTCAGGCTCACGCCCGCCCACGACCCCGTGAGGGTCGCGCCGCGCAGGTCGCAGCCCGAGAGGTCCGCGCCGCGAGCGTCCGTGGCGCCGGAGCGGGCGGCGGTGCACGACGTCGCCACGACGGGTGGTGGTGGCGGCGGGGGTGGTGGGGGCGGCGGCGCGGGTGGTGTGGTGGCCGGCGGTCGGGTCGCGGGCACCTGCGCCGTCGGGGTGGTCCCGGCGGTCGACCCGGTCGGTGGTGGCGTCACGGGCGTCGTGCCCGGTCCGGGCGTGGGTCCCGGGGCGCCGGC
>NZ_JACVQL010000107.1 GCF_019733465.1 Actinotalea ferrariae
CTCGAGCAGCAGCTGGGCCGGCCGCCGCGCGGCGTCGTCGGCGTGGCCGCGCGCTGCGCCTGCGGCCGGCCGACCGTCGTGCGGACCGCGCCCCGCCTGCCGGACGGCACACCGTTCCCGACGACGTTCTACCTGACGCACCCGCGTGCCGTCGCCGCCGTCTCCATGCTCGAGGCCTCCGGGATCATGCGTGAGATGACCGCCCGCCTGGCCGAGGACGCCGCGCTCGCCGACGCGTACCGCGCCGCGCACGAGCACTACCTCGCCGAGCGGACCGCCCTGGGCGACGTCCCCGAGATCGCGGGCGTCTCCGCCGGCGGGATGCCGACGCGGGTCAAGTGCCTGCACGTGCTCGTCGGGCACGCGCTCGCGGCCGGGCCGGGCGTCAACCCGCTCGGCGACGAGGCGCTCGCGCTCATCGCCGACCAGTGGCGGCCGGACGTCTGCTCCTGCTGACCGGCCGGCTGACCCGTCGGCGGCCGGTCAGCCGGCCGGGGCGACGTCGCTGATGACGTACTTGATCTTGCCGCGCGTGTAGGGCAGCGCGTCCACGTACTCCACCGTGACCGGGACCGCGCCGCCCACGCGACGCCGCAGGTTGTCGACGGCCTGCTCGATGTGGGTCCGCGCGTCGGCTCCGTCCCCCTCGACCACCCGGACGACGATCGAGTAGTCCGCCTGCTGGTGGATCTGGAAGAGCCGCACGGCCTCAGGGTGGCTGCCGAACATGCCCATGAGCCGGTGACCCATGGAGCGGCCGCCCGGCAGGCGCAGCAGGTCGGTGGACCGGCCGTCCGGCTGGTGCATGCGGGGCAGCGAGATCCCGCACGCGCACGCGCCGTCCATGAGGGTGCCGTGGTCGCCGAGCCGGTAGCGGATGAGGGGGAACACCCGGTTCGTGAGGTCCGTGATGACGATGTCGCCGGTCTCTCCGGGCGGCAGCGGGTTGCCGTCCGCGTCGACGACCTCGAGGAGGCGTGTGTCGGCGAAGACGTGCAGCCCGTCCTGCATGCGGCACTCGCCGGCCATCCAGCCGATCTCGGCGCCCCGGTACTCGTCGTACACGGGCGCGCCGAACACCTCCTCGAGCCGTGACCGGGTCGACGACGTCAGAGGGGCGGCCGTGGTCGCGACCGCGGTCGGCGGGTCGACCCGCAGCCCCTCGGCCTCCATGAAGTCCGCGAACTCGAGCATCGAGCCGACGTAGCCCTCGATCAGGGCCGGACGGATGCGCACGACGTCACGGTGGAACTGCCGCATCGACTCCGGGCTGAGCAGGCCCGCGTCCGTGTACCGCTGCCGCGTCGGCCACCAGCTCAGGTCGTTCTTCAGCGTCGCGAAGCGTCCGAAGCCCCAGCGGCCGATGCGCGCGAGGTCGTCCCACGGCTCGACGCCCCACCAGCGGTACATCCGCCAGCTGTGCGCGAGCGTCGGCACGCGCGCGTCGTGCCGCGTCCGGAGCGGCTCGCCCGTGGACCCGCCCGTGAGCGCGGGACGCGAGGTGCGGTCGTTCGCCGCCGGCGTCGCCATGTCGGCCGCGTTCTCCTTGACCGTCGCGCGGTCGAGGATCGGCAGCCGGCTCCAGTCCTCGCGCGTCAGCCGGGTGCCCGGCGTCAGGCCCAGGTCGGCGTAGTGGCGCGGGTAGAACGCCGTCTCGCGCAGCGCGAGGTCGAGGATGTCCTGCGCCCGTCGCCACTGGAGGTCGGCGAGCTCGTCGGGGGAGAGCCGCTCGTTGCGCAGGAGGTCCTGGTAGAAGGCCCCGGCCGGCCGACGCACCGTACGCGTCTTGGTCGTGAACGCGACCTCGCGCAGATTCATGGTCGCACCCTAGCGACGGCGGTGCCGGCGCGGCAGTGCCCGCGACGGCGACTGCTCCGTCCGGGTCAGGGGTCCGGCCGCAATCACGCCGCGCGTCGCATCACGGCGCGCGTCGCATCACCGCGCGGGCCGCGTCACGGCTCCGGTCGGGCCATCGCCTCGCGCCGGAGCGCGTACTCGCGGTGGACGTGCCCGAGGGCGCCCGCGACCATGCCGCGCCCGCGCGACGCCGTCCGCTCACCTCGGCCACGCTGCGCCAGTGACCCGGTGGCCCGTCCCCAGACGATGCGCGCACCGCCCGAGGCCATCCGGAGGGTGCCCACGGCGGTCATCCGCGCGCGCACGAGCGCGCGTTCGGGGGCCGTCCGGGCGAGCGTGACGTTGACACGGGACAGCGAGTTGCCCAGGCGGAACGTCCGCTGCAGCACCCAGGCCCGGTTGAACCGCTCAGGGTCCTCGCGCTCGACGACGACGGCGTGCTCGGCCCAGACGAGGCGGGCGCCCCACCGGGTGAAGGAGCGCGTGAAGAGGCTGTCGCTGCCGCCGGAGAGCCCGAACCGCTCGTCGAACGTGATCCCGGAGCGCCGGACGGCGTGCAGGTCGAGGATGAGGTTGTTGGTCGCGGCCTCGGTCATGGGCTCGCCGTCGGTGCGCACCGGCCGGACGAACGCCCCGCTGACCCGGATCCACTCGGGCACGTCGTCGGGGAACGGCGTCAGGACCTTGCCGGCGACGCCCTCGGCGCCGGACTCGACGAAGCGGCCGACGAGCGTCTCGAGCCAGCCCGGGCACGGCACCTCGTCGTCGTCGAGGAAGATGATCGCGTCCTGGTCGGCCGCCTCCCCGAGCGACCTGTTCCGCACCGCGGCGATGCCCGGCTGCGGCTCGACGACGTACAGCACGCCGCGCGCCTCGCTCGTGGCCCGTCCGGAGCCCTGCGCGTCGTTGTCGACCACCATCACGGTGACCTCGGCCAGGGACGGGCTGAGCGCGGCGACCTGCTCGAGGACGCCGTCGAGCGCGTCGCGGAGCCCCTCGGGCCGGTGGAACGTCGGGATGGCGATCCGCACCCGCAGGGGCCCCGACCCTCGCGTGCGCCGCTGGTCCCCGCCGGGCTCGTGCGTGTCCATGGCAGGCATCCTGGCATCCCGGCCGCGTCGCGCGGCACGTCCGGCCCCGCCGGGCGCCGCCATCCGGGCGACGCCGTCGGCCGTCGGCGTGACAGGCTTGCGCCATGACGCGTGTGGCTGCCATCGACTGCGGGACCAACTCCATCCGGCTCCTCGTGGCCGACGTCGACCTCGAGGCGGGGACGCTCGTCGACCTCGACCGACGGATGGAGGTCGTGCGCCTCGGGCAGGGCGTGGACCGCACGGGGCGGATCGCGCCCGAGGCGCTCGAGCGGACGCTCGCGGCCACGCGCCGCTACGCCGAGATCTGCGCGGACCTGGGCGCGGAGCACATCAGGTTCGTGGCGACGTCGGCGTCGCGCGACGCCGAGAACCGGCAGGACTTCGTCGACGGCGTGCGCGCCGCGCTCGGGGTCGAGCCCGAGGTCGTCGCGGGCGACGAGGAGGCCGCGCTGTCCTTCCGGGGTGCGACCGGCGTCCTCGCGGGCAAGCACCCCGGGCCGTTCCTCGTCGTGGACCTCGGCGGCGGGTCCACCGAGCTCGTGCTGGGCACGACGTCGGTCGTGGCGGCGTACTCGATGGACGTCGGCTGCGTCCGGATGACCGAGCGGCACCTGCACTCCGACCCGCCCGCCGCGCAGGAGGTCGCGGCCGCGAGCGCCGACGTCACCGCGGCCCTGGACGCCGCGAGCGCCGTCGTGCCGCTCGGCCGGACCGCGACCCTGGTCGGCCTCGCCGGCTCCGTCACCACCGTCACGGCCCACGCGCTCGAGCTCGACGAGTACGACCCCCACGCGATCGACGGCGCCGTGCTGCCGACGGACACGGTGCTCGCGTCGTGCCGCGCGCTCCTGGGCATGAGCCGCGCACGCCGGGCCCGCGAGCCGTACATGCACCCCGGCCGGGTCGACGTCATCGGCGCGGGTGCGCTCGTCTGGTCCGACGTCGTCTCGCGCGTGCGCGCCGAGGTCGGTCGAGCCGGTGGCCGCCTCGACACGGTGGTCTCGTCCGAGCACGACATCCTCGACGGCATCGCCTGGTCCGCCGCCGAGCGCGCCGCCGCACCTGCCTGACCCGCACTTAGGCACCCGTCGTCTCGCCGCCGCGGCGTACGACACGCCGGTGCTGCGGTCCAGCCAGTACTGCGCATCGGAGAGTAGTGTGCGACGTGCAGGACCGGAGAGCGGTCCGGTGCGGGCCGCGGGCCCGGAGGAGACGGCCGAGGGACAGGCATGGACACCACCCAGCTGCTCAAGGGCGTGCTCGACGTCGCCGTCCTGGCCGTCGTCGCCCGGGAGGACGGGTACGGCTACGACGTCGTCCGGCGCCTGCGCGCGGGCGGTCTCGACGACGTGGGGGAGGCCTCGGTCTACGGCACGCTGCGCCGGCTCTACGCCTCGGGCGCGCTGACCACGTACGTCGTGCCCTCCGACGAGGGGCCGCACCGCAAGTACTACGGGATCAACGCGCAGGGCCGCGCGATGCTCGAGGCCCAGCGCAAGGACTGGCACGCATTCGCGACCGCCATGACCGACCTGCTCGACGAGGGGGATCTGCGATGACCGCCGTGACCGACCACGCGCTCGTGCTCGACCACGTCGCCGCCTACGCGACGGCCGTGCGCGGACAGCTGGACGACCTGGGGCCGGAGCAGGTCGACGACCTGACGGACGGCCTCGAGGCCGACCTCGCCGAGGCGCTCGAGGACCCGGCGGCCGCGCCGGCGGGGGACCACCTGCTCGACCTGGCGCGGCGCTTCGGCCCTGCGGAGGTCTACGCGGCCGAGCTGCGCGCCGCTGCCGGGCTGGCACCGCGTGCGGGTCGGGCTCCGGCCGGTCGCGGCACGGGGGTCGTGCACGGTGTGCTCGACGCCGGCCGGCGCACGGCCGCCGCTGCGCGCGACGCCGCCGCGCCGCTGCTCGCGCGTCCGCCGGTCCGCTGGGTGGTCACCCAGGCGCGGGCCCTCGCGCCGCTCTGGTGGGTAGTGCGCGCGTGGTGCGTCTACGTCATCGTGACCGGCATCGCGAGCATCTGGTACCACGCGCCCGGGGCCGAGCGGTACGTGCCGCGCAGCGTCGGCGGGGTGCTGCTGCTCGTCGGGCTCGTCGTCCTCTCGGTGCGCATCGGGCAGGCGGGCCGTCCGCGTGACGTGCTGGCGACGCCCGCGCTCGCGGTCCTCAACCTCCTCGCGCTCGTCGCGCTGCCGACCTTCGTCGGCGACGCCCACGCCGAGCTGGCGGGTCGGGCGGGGGCGTCGCCGAGCACGGTGTACGTCGAGACGCCGGTCTACGTCACCACCCCGCCCGAGGACGGTGTGCGTGTCGACGGGATGCTGGTCAGCAACCTGTTCGTCTACGACGCCGAGGGCAACCCGTTGTCCGACGTGCAGATCTTCGACGACCGCGGCCGTCAGGTGCGGACCACCTACGACGACGGCATGCAGGACTGGGCGCTGCCCGGGGTCGACGAGCTCTGGGCCTTCGGAGCGCGGACGGACGCCGACGGGCGGGCGCGCTGGAACGTCTACCCGCTGCGCGGCGCCCCGGCCGACGCCTGGACGCTGGACCAGGAGACCGGGGAGCGGACGGCGGACGGCGAGCTCCGAACACCGCCGGCGCCGTTCGCCAAGGCCCCGGCGCTGGTCGCGCCGGACCCGACGAGCGACCAGGCGGCGACCGCGACCCCCTGATCCGCGTGGTGGGACGGGCGGGGCATGATCGGGGGATGGTCGAGGAGCCGGTGCTGCTGCCCCACCCGCGCACGGGCGAGGCGTTCGAGTCGCCCGTGCCGCCGGGCACCGGCTGGCCGGGGGACGTCGCCGCGCCCGGCACACCGGTGGCCCGCACGCCCGACGACGTCGCCCGGCTCGCCGCGTCGGCCACCTCGCTCGACGACCTGGACCGCGACTCGTCGGTGTGCCGGGCGTGCCCGCGCCTCGTCGCCTGGCGCGAGGACGTCGCCGTCGTCAAGCGGCGGATGTTCCGGGACCAGCCGTACTGGGGCCGCCCGGCGGCCGGGTTCGGGGACCCGGCGGCGGGGCTGCTCATCGCCGGCCTCGCGCCGGCCGCGCACGGGGCCAACCGCACCGGGCGGCTCTTCACGGGAGACCGGTCGGGGGACTGGATCTTCGCGGCGCTCCACCGGGCCGGCGTCGCGAACCAGGCGACCAGCGTCGACGCCGCCGACGGCCTGCGGCTGGCAGGGGTCCGGATGGCGGCCGCCGTGCGCTGCGCCCCGCCGGACAACAAGCCGCTCCCGTCGGAGCGCGACACGTGCGAGCCGTGGCTGCGGCGCGAGCTCGAGCTCACGGCACCGACCGTGCGCGCCGTGATGGCGCTCGGGGCCTTCGGCTGGGGCGTCGTCCTGACGGTCGCCCGGCACCTCGGGTGGGACGTGCCGCGTCCGGCGCCGCGCTTCGGCCACGGCGCCGTCGCGCCGCTCACCCGGCCCGACGGCGTCGTCGTGCACCTCGTCGGGTGCTACCACGTGTCGCAGCAGAACACGCAGACCGGGCGCCTCACGGAGGCGATGCTGGACGAGGTGCTCGCGCACGCCCTGGCGCTCGCCGCGGGCCGCACCGGCTGACCGCGCGCACGCCCTCACCCGCCTCCGGGTGGCCGTCGCAGGGGAGAAGGGCGCGCTGGAGGGAAGTCGTCCCATGACTGTGCGCAACGTCACGTCCAGGGAGCGGGACCAACGGCCCGCGCACCTTGTGAAGCATTTCACACGTACGTACCGTTGAGGCATGAACGAGACCCGCTCCGAGTCCACCGCTCGCGCGCCCCGCCCGCGCAAGGTGCCCCGCATCGTCATCCTCGGCGGCGGCTACGTGGGCTTCTACACCGCGCTGCGCCTGCGCCGGCGCCTCGGGAAGCGCGAGGCGGCGATCGTCGTCGTCGACCCGCGCTCCTACATGACCTACCAGCCGTTCCTCCCCGAGGCGGCCGCCGGCTCGCTCGAGCCGCGGCACGTCGTCGTCTCCCACCGGCGCGAGCTCGAGGGCGTCGACGTCCTCACGGGTCGCGTCACCGACATCCACCACGCCGACCGGCGCATCGCCATCGCGCCGGTGGAGGGTCAGCCGTACGAGATCACGTACGACCACCTCGTCGTCGCGCTGGGTTCCGTCGCGCGGACCCTGCCGATCCCGGGCCTCGCCGAGCAGGCGATGGGCTTCAAGCAGGTCGAGGAGGCGATCGCGCTCCGCAACCACGTGCTGACGAAGCTCGACATCGCGGCCTCGACCTGGGACGCCGACCTGCGTCGCCGCCTCCTGACGTTCACGTTCGTGGGCGGCGGGTTCGCGGGGATCGAGGCGATCGCCGAGGTCGAGGACATGGCCAAGGACGCGCTGCGCTTCTACGACGGCATCTCCGCCGAGGACCTCCGGTTCGTCATGATCGAGGGCTCCGCGCGGATCCTGCCCGAGCTGGGCGAGGAGATGGGCGGCTACGCGCTCGAGCAGCTGCGCAAGCGCGGCATCGAGGTGCACCTCTCGACCTTCCTGTCGTCGTGCGTCGACGGCCACGTGGTCACCTCGACGGGCGTCGAGTTCGACTCCGAGACGATCGTGTGGACCGCGGGGGTCAAGGCGAACCCCGTGCTCGAGCAGTCGGACCTCCCGCTCGACCGGATGGGGCGCGTGACCGCGCTGCCGACGCTCCAGGTCGCGACCGAGGACGGCACCGTGGTCGACGGCGCCTGGACGGCCGGGGACTGCGCCGCGGTCCCGGACCTCGCGAACCCGGGCAAGTTCTGCTCGCCGAGCGCGCAGCACGCCGTGCGGCAGGCGCGTCACCTCGGCGACAACCTCGCCAAGGCGCTGCGCAGCGCCCCGGTCGAGGAGTACAAGCACAAGCACGTCGGGACCGTCGCGTCGCTCGGCCTCGGCAAGGGCGTCGCGCAGGTCTACGGGGTCAAGCTGCGCGGGTGGCCGGCTTGGTTCATGCACCGGACCTACCACATGGCGCAGATGCCGACCTTCAACCGCAAGGTCCGCATCGTGCTCGACTGGACGCTCGCGCTGTTCTTCCACCGCGAGCTCGTCGCGCTCGGCCGCCTGCACGACCCGCGCGCGGACTTCCGCGACGCCTCGGCGCCGCGGGCCAAGGTCGCACAGAAGCCGGGCGACAAGGGTGAGCGCGCCGGCTCGCCCGCCGCCGCGGGCGTGGTGGGCGCCGCCAAGCGCTGAGGACGCCGGACCGCACGGGCCGGTCGGTCGGGGGGACCCGACCGACCGGCCCGTCGTCGTCGGTGCCCCCGGCAGGGATCGAACCTGCACTGGGCCGGGTTTAAGCCGGCTGCCTCTGCCGATTGGGCTACGGGGGCGTGCGCCGGGGACATCCTCGCAGCGGAGAGGCGGTCGCCGCTGACGACGACGGTGCGGCTGCCCGTGCCCCCCACGATGGTTCGCAACTTTCGGTTGATCAGAGACGCAACGATTGTTCAATCTGTAGACAAATGCCCGAGTCGGATCTAGCGTCAGCCGCACAGACCGTCGATCGCAAAGGGGCGATGATGTCGCGGGTTCGAAAGTTTTCGAGATGGGGAGTCGGGGCGGTCGCCCTCGCGCTCGCCGGAGGGAGCGGCACCGCCGTCGCCCTCCCGCAGGGACCGGCCGTGACCGCGGCCGACGAGAGCACCGTGGTGCTCAGCAACGACTTCGAGGGCACGGACGTCGCGCCGTGGGGCCCTCGCGGTCCGGTCTCCCTCGCCGTCACGGCGGACGACGCGCACTCCGGTGCGCAGTCGATGCTGGTGAGCGGCCGCACGGGCGACTGGAACGGCCCGGCCACTGACGCGCTCGCGCTCATGAGCGCCGGCTCCACCTACCAGGTCTCGGCCTGGGTCAAGCTCGCCCCCGGCACCACCGGCGAGGCGGCGGTGCACTTCACGGTCGACGCCCCGGCGGCGGCCAACCCGTTCGAGTGGGTCGGCGGCGCCGTCACGGTGACCGCCGACGAGTGGGTGCAGGTGGGCGGCGCCTGGACCCCGGCGGCCGGTCTCCCCGCCGCGAGCCTGTACCTCGAAGCGGCCCCGATCGACGGCACGCACCCGTCCTTCCTGGTCGACGACGTGCTCATCACCGGTGCGGGCGGCGGCGTCGTCGACCCGGACGTCGTGCCGGGCGGTGCGGTGAACCCGACGGCGACGCCGGTCGCGGCCGCGCAGGGCGAGGGCGACGTCGCGGCGCTGACGTTCGACGACGGCCCCAACCCGGGCGAGACCGAGGAGCTCCTCGACTTCCTGGCCGCGAACGAGCTCCCCGCGGTCTTCTGCGTCATCGGCGAGAACATCCAGGCGCCCGGCGGCGCCGAGATCCTGCGCCGGATCGTCGAGGAGGGCCACACGCTGTGCAACCACAGCACCGGCTACGCGGACATGGGCGCCTTCACGGCCGAGCAGGTCCAGGCCGACCTCGTCGCGAACCTCGCGATCATCCGTGAGGCCCTCGGCGACCCCGAGGCACCCGTGCCCTACTTCCGCGCCCCCAACGGCAGCTGGGGCGTCACGCCCGCCGTCGCCGTCGCGCTCGGCATGCAGCCGCTCGCGGTCACGGGCGTCATCGAGGACTGGGTCACGCAGGACGTGCCCACGCTCACCGAGAACCTCCGCACCGCCATGGAGCCCGGTCGCGTCGTGCTCACGCACGACGGCGGTGGCGACCGGTACGGCACGCTCGAGGCCGTCCGGACCGTGGTCACGGAGCGCCTGGCCGAGGGCTGGACGTTCACGCTCCCCGTGGGCGGCCTCACGCCGCTGCCCGGCGGCGGCGAGCAGGTCGTCCTCATCGACAGCGACTTCGAGGACGGGCTCGAGCCGTGGACCGCGCGCGGGGCCGACGGCGCCCCGCAGGTCACGTTGAGCCCCGACGCGCACGAGAGCACGCAGGCGGCGCTCGTCGCCGGCCGCACGCAGTCCTGGCACGGTCTGGGCACGGACGTCACGGGCCTGTTCGCGACCGGGCGCACCTACCAGATCTCGGCCTGGCTGAAGCTCGCCGAGGGCGAGGCGCCGACCGACCTGCGGATCAGCGTCCAGCGCGACGCCGAGGGCGCGTCGGCGTACGACACCGTCGTCACGGCGACCGGCGTCACCGCGGGCACGTGGGTCCAGGTCGAGGCCTCGTACACGATGGCGGCTGCCGAGAGCGCGCTGCTGTATGTCGAGTCCGCGTCGGGCACGCCGTCGTTCCTCGTCGACGACGTCCTCGTGACGTCGCAGGCGCCGTCGGAGGTGCAGGACCTCACGCCGATCCGCGAGACCGTCCCGTTCCCCGTGGGCGCGGCGATCGACCAGCGCGAGACGGTGGGTGCGGCCGCCGAGCTGCTCACGCGCCACTTCAACCAGATCACGGGCGAGAACCACATGAAGCCCGAGGCCTGGTACGACGCCGACCGGAACTTCCGGCTGCACCCCGAGGCCGCGGCGATGATGGAGTTCGCCCAGGCCGAGGGCCTGCGGGTGTACGGGCACGTGCTCGCGTGGCACAGCCAGACGCCGGCCTGGTTCTTCCAGGACGAGGCGGGCGAGCCGCTGCCCGCCGACGAGGCCGGCAGGCAGGAGATGCGGGACCGGCTGCGGACCCACGTCTTCGCCGTGGCGGAGTCGCTGAGCAGCGCGTACGGGCTGTTCGGCAGCGAGGAGAACCCGCTCGTCGCGTGGGACGTCGTCAACGAGGTGATCGCCGACGGCTCCGAGTTCGAGGACGGGCTGCGCCGCAGCGAGTGGTACCGGATCCTCGGCGAGGAGTTCATCGACCTCGCGTTCCAGTACGCCGACGAGGCGTTCAACGAGGAGTACGCGGCACCCGGCACCGACCGGCCCGTCACGCTCTTCATCAACGACTACAACACCGAGCAGGACGGCAAGCAGCAGCGGTACCACGCGCTCGTCGAGCGGCTCCTCGCGCGCGACGTGCCGATCGACGGCGTGGGCCACCAGTTCCACACGAGCCTCTCGACCCCGGTCACGGCGCTCGACGCGGCGCTCGACGCCTTCGAGGGGCTCGGCCTGCAGCAGGTCGTCACCGAGCTCGACGTCACGGTCGGCACGCCCGTGACGGAGGCCAACCTCATCGAGCAGGGCTACTACTACCGCGACGCGTTCGACGTCTTCCGCGAGCACGCCGACGACCTGTACTCGGTGACGATCTGGGGCCTGACGGACGACCGGAGCTGGCGCAGCGCGCAGGCGCCGCTCGCGTTCGACGCACAGCTCCAGGCCAAGCCGGCGTACTACGGCGCGGTCGGCGGCGAGCTGCCCCCGCGCCTGCGGGCGGCCTTCGTCTTCGCGGGTGACGTGCCGCTCGACGACGCCGCGACGACGTCGCCCGAGTGGGAGCGCCTGCCCCTGCACCAGGTGGGCGAGGTGGCCGACTTCCAGCTCCGCTGGGCGCCCGACCACCTGACCGCGTACGTGACGGTCACCGACGCGACCCCCGAGGCCACCGACGCGGTGACCTTCGTGGTCGGGGACGCGACCTACACCTTCGGCCGGGACGGCACCGGCGACGTCGAGGGCGTCGTCACGCCGACCGACGACGGCTGGGCCGCCGTCGTCCACCTGCCGATCACGGGCGTGCAGGGCGAGACCGTCCAGCTCGACCTCCAGGTCACCGACGGCACGACGACGACCGGGTGGAACACGCCCGGTGCGCTCGGCGCGCTCACCCTGGTGGAGCCGCAGTCCTTCCTCGAGGTCGCCGAGGCGCCGGCCGCGCCCACGGTCGACGGCGTGGTGGACGCAGCCTGGGCGCTCTCGCAGCCGGTCACGACCGACACGGTCATCGAGGGCGACGGGTCCGGTGCGACGGCGTCCGTGCGGACGCTGTGGAGCGGTGAGGGGGACACGCTGTACGTGCTCGCCGAGGTGACGGACGCGCAGCTGGACGTCTCGGGCTCCGACCCGTGGGTCCAGGACTCGGTCGAGATCTTCCTCGACACGGGCAACGTCCGGAACGGCCCCTACCGGTACGACGACACGCAGATCCGGATCTCCGCGGAGAACGTCGTCTCGTTCGGCACCGGTGACCAGGCGTTCCAGGCCGCGCGTCTGACCAGCGCGACGACGACGACGCCGACCGGCTACCTCGTCGAGGCGTCCGTCAGCCTCCTCGAGGCGGGCGGCCCGGGGACCTTCCACGGCCTGGACTTCCAGGTCAACGACGGCACGGACGGCGTCCGGACGTCCGTGAAGTCCTGGGCCGACCCGACGGGCGCCGGCTACCAGTCGACGTCGCGCTGGGGCGTGGCCGAGCTCGTCGAGGCCGAGGCCCCGCCGGTGCTCGACCCGCGGCTGCGTGCGGGCGACCTGGTCGTCGCGGCCGGCAACCGCCTGCCCGTGCAGGTCACCGGCTACGCGCCGGGCACGACGGTCGAGGTCCGCCTCGAGTCGTGGCCGCCGAACAGCCGCCGCGGGACGTCGGTCGCCATCGGCCGGGTCGAGGTGGGCGACGACGGCAGCGGGTCCGCCGTCGTGACCGTGCCGCGCAGCACGAAGCTCGGCATCTACTCGGTGGTGGGCGTGCAGGGCGACCTGCGGGCCGGCGACGAGATCCTCGTCGTGCCGCCGAAGCCGGCGTGGTGGCCGTTCCCCTGGTTCTAGGAGGCGGCTCCCCGGGAGGGGACGCGCCGCAGGCCGTCCGGCCGGACGGGTGAGCGCAGGGATCATGGGGCGGCGTGACGGGAACGTCACGCCGCCCCGTGGCGTTGTCCCCGTAGGATGAGTCACGGCCAGCGACTCGCGCCCGCCCCTCGCCGAGGGACCGGGCGCCGCGACCAGGAGGCACGATGAGCAACCCCGTCTGGAACAGCAGCGACGCGTTCGGCAAGCCGCGTCGCGGAACCGCGGTGCGGCCCAACCCGTACGGCGCGCCCTACGGCGCCCCGACCGGCGTGCAGGACACCGCGCCCGGCATGAGCGCGCAGACGCTCGAGCAGATGTACGGCGCCCCGACCGCGACGACGCGTGACACGGGCCGCCTCACGTACGACGACGTCATCGTCAAGACCGGCGGGCTGCTCGCCCTCCTGGTGGTCGTCGCGGCCGCCACGTGGTTCGTCGCGCCGGGCCTGTGGCCGATCGGCATGATCGTCGGCCTGGTCCTGGGCCTCGTCAACGCCTTCAAGAAGTCCCCGAGCCCCGCCCTCATCGTGGCCTACACGGTCGCGCAGGGCGTCTTCCTCGGCGGCATCAGCCTCGCGTTCCAGAACATGACGTTCGACGGGACCCAGGTGCAGCCGATCGTGCTGCAGGCGGTGCTCGGCACGTTCGCGACGTTCGGCGCGGCGCTGTTCCTCTTCAAGTCCGGCCGCGTGCGCGTCACGCCGAAGTTCACGCGCTGGCTGCTCGTGGCGATGGTCGGCTACCTGGCGTTCTCGCTGCTGAACTTCGTCCTCTCCTTCTTCATGGCGAGCGAGGGCTTCGGCCCGCTGCGCAACGGCTGGATGGGCATCGCCGTCGGCCTCTTCGCGGTCGGCCTCGCCGCCGCCTCGCTGATCATGGACTTCGACGCGATCAAGCGCGGCGTCGACCAGGGCGTGCCGGCGAAGTTCGCCTGGACGGCCGCCTTCGGCCTCATCGTCACGCTGGTCTGGCTCTACCTGGAGATCCTGCGCCTGCTCGCGATCTTCAACCGCGAGTGAGCCGGGCCGCCCGGGGCGGTCTGGCGGACGAGAACGAGCTGCCCGACGTCGCTGACGTCCCGCTGCCCGGCTGGCGCGTGCTCGCAGCCGGGCTGGCGGTCGCGGCCGCCGTGATGCTCGTCGCCGAGATGTTCATGGCGCTCATCCTGCGCACGCCCGGCCTGCTCCTGGTGGCGGCACCGGTGACGGTGGCGTTCCTGCTGACGGCCGGGGTCGTCGTCGGCGTCGCGGCGTCGAAGGTGACCCGCGGCATGGACCAGCGCAAGGCGACGCTGGTCTTCTTCGTGGCCGGCTTCGCCGCGGGGGCCCTGTGGGGCTACCCGGTGTTCTCGCTGCTCATCCAGGCGTCCGCGTCCGCCGGCGGGCCCGAGCCCGCACCGGCCGCCGCGATCGCCGGGACGCTCTACATGGCCTCGACCACGGGGCTGGGCGCCCTCGCCGGCCGCTACTTCGGCCCCTGGGCCGCGACCCGTCCGAGCCTGGTGTGGTCGTGCACCGGCGCCGTCGCCATCGTCACGCTGATCGGCGTGTACATCCTCTCTGGAGTGGACCTCACGTGAAGTACGCCGAGCACATCTCGGACCTCGTCGGCGGCACGCCGATGGTCAAGCTCAACACGGTGACGCAGGGCCTCGCGGCCACGGTGCTCGCCAAGGTCGAGTACCTCAACCCGGGCGGGTCCGTGAAGGACCGCATCGCGCTCAAGATGATCGAGGCCGCGGAGGCCTCGGGCGAGCTGCGGCCGGGCGGCACGATCGTCGAGCCGACGAGCGGCAACACCGGCGTCGGCCTCGCGCTCGTGGCCCAGCGCAAGGGCTACCGCTGCGTCTTCGTGTGCCCCGACAAGGTGTCGCAGGACAAGCGTGACGTGCTCGCGGCGTACGGCGCCGAGGTCGTCGTCACGCCCACCGCCGTGGCGCCCGACCACCCGGACTCCTACTACTCCGTCTCCGACCGCCTGGTCACCGAGATCGAGGGCGCCTGGAAGCCGAACCAGTACGCCAACCAGAACGGTCCCGCGAGCCACTACGAGTCGACCGGCCCCGAGATCTGGGCCGACACCGACGGGCGCGTGACGCACTTCGTCACCGGCGTGGGCACGGGCGGCACGATCACGGGCACGGGCCGGTACCTCAAGGAGGTCAGCGGCGACCGCGACGCGGCCGAGGGTGGTCGCGTGCACGTCGTCGGCGCGGACCCGGCCGGCTCGGTGTACTCGGGCGGCGACGGACGCCCGTACCTCGTCGAGGGCGTCGGCGAGGACTTCTGGCCGACGGCCTACGACCCCGCGGTCCCGGACGAGATCATCGCCGTGACGGACGCCGACTCGTTCGAGATGACGCGGCGCCTCGCGCGCGAGGAGGGCCTCCTCGTCGGCGGCTCGTGCGGCATGGCCGTCGTGGCTGCGCTGCGCCTCGCCCGCCGTCTGCAGGACGAGGACGCGGAGGCCGCCGCGCGTGCCGTGATCGTGGTGCTCCTGCCCGACGGCGGCCGCGGCTACCTCTCGAAGATCTTCAACGACTCCTGGATGCGGTCCTACGGGTTCCTGCACGCGGACGGCGGGCACGTCGTCGGGGACGTGCTGCGCGGCAAGTCGGGCGACCTGCCCGCGCTCGTGCACGCCCACCCGAACGACACGGTGCGCGACGCGATCGAGATCCTGCACGAGTACGGCGTCTCGCAGATGCCGGTGGTCAAGGCCGAGCCGCCCGTGAAGTCGGGCGAGGTCGCGGGCTCGGTGAGCGAGCGCGAGCTGCTCGAGGCCGTGTTCAGCGGGCGGGCGAACCTCGCCGACCGCGTGGACCGCCATATGGCGGCGCCGCTGCCCCTCATCGGCGTGGGCGAGGACGTCGAGGCGGCGCGCACGGCGCTGCACGACGCCGACGCGCTCATGGTCGTGCAGGACGGCGACCCCGTGGGCGTCGTGACGCGGCACGACCTCCTGGGCTTCCTCGCCCGCTGAGCCCGCCCCGCACCCTGCCGCGACGAAGGAGTAGACCGTGGCGCTGTTCGACCTGCCCCTCGACGAGCTCCGCACCTACCGCGGGGCGCTCGACGAGCCCGAGGACCTGGACGCGTTCTGGGACCGGACCCTCGCCGAGGCGCGGCAGCACGAGCTCGGCCTCCGTCTGGAGCAGGTCGAGACCGGGCTCGCCCTGGTCGAGGTCCAGGACGTGACCTTCGCGGGCTTCGACGGCCAGCCCGTCAAGGGCTGGCTCACGCGCCCGGCCGGCGCCGACGACGGCCTGCCGGTCGTCGTCGAGTACCTCGGCTACGGGGGCGGGCGCGGGCTGCCGCACGAGCGGCTCACGTGGGCCGCCGCGGGCTACGCGCACCTCGTCATGGACACGCGCGGTCAGGGCAGCTCGTGGGGCTCGGGCGGCGACACCCCGGACCTGGGCGGCTCCGGGCCGGCGGCGCCCGGCGTCATGACCCGCGGCATCCTCGACCCCGAGCAGCACTACTACCGGCGGCTGCTCACGGACGCCGTCCGCGCGGTCGACGCCGCACGCGCGCTCCCCGGCGTCGACGCCTCGAGGGTGGCGGTGACGGGCATCAGCCAGGGTGGCGGCATGACGCTCGCCGTCGCGGGTCTCGTCCCGGACGTCGCGGCCGCCATGCCCGACGTGCCGTTCCTGTGCGACTTCCGGCGCGCGACGTCGATCACGGACGACTACCCCTACGGCGAGGTCGTGCGCTACCTCTCGGTGCACCGCGGCCACGCCGACACCGCGTTCCGCACGCTGTCCTACTTCGACGGCGTGCACCTCGCCCGTCGGGCGCGGGCCGACGCGCTGTTCTCCGTGGCGCTGCGGGACACGACGTGCCCGCCCTCGACCGTCTACTCCGCCTTCAACCACTACGCGGGCGCCACCGACGCGAGCCCCGTGACCGACATCGTCGAGTACCCGTTCAACCAGCACGAGGGCGGTCAGGCCTACCAGCAGGCCGAGCAGCTCCGCTGGCTCGCCGGCCGCCTCTGACCCACGCCCGCTTCGCGCGCGGCGGGGAGGCTGGGGCACGATGGACGACGGCCGCGCACCCGGCGTCGGCCGTGACGAGAGGCGATCCATGGCCGACAACACGCTGCCCACCGCGTCGGGGTCCTTCGGCGACAAGCCGGTCCTGACCTTCCCCGACACCCCCGCCCCGACCGAGCTGGGCGTCCAGGTGATCTCGCAGGGCACGGGCGAGCTCGTGGAGTCGGGCGACGACATCGAGGTCAACTACTACGGCCAGGTGTGGGGCGGCCGGATGTTCGACAACTCGTACGACCGCGGCTCCTCGATCTCCTTCCCGATCGGCGTCGGCGCCGTCATCGGCGGCTGGGACGAGGGGCTCGTCGGGCAGGCCGTCGGCTCCCGCGTGCTGCTGTCCATCCCGCCGCACCTCGGCTACGGCGAGCGCGGCATGCCGCAGGCCGGCATCGGCGGCACCGACACCCTGGTCTTCGTCGTCGACATCATCGGCACCACCAGCCGCTGACCGCCGCCACTCACCACCCACGACCCACGGACTGGAGCGTTCCGGTGCCGACACGCGCCTTCGGTTCAAGTGGTTGTTGCAACGCGGTGC
>NZ_JACVQL010000108.1:0-5128 GCF_019733465.1 Actinotalea ferrariae
GGGCGGCGACCGCCGGCCAGGGGCGCGGGCGCGCGGGGGGGCGCCGCAGGAGGGGCCGGGGGCGCGGCGACGACGGGGGCCGAGGTGGTGGAGCTGTGCGCTGTCACGACTCATCTATCGGACCGGGTGCGGGACGACGTGAGCCGGACGGGTGGTCCGGGTTGCGCCGGAGCCGCACGCGGCGCGCTCGGACCGGCGTGTCGCCCGGGACGCGCCGTGAGCCGCGCCCCGGAGCGCGGCCGAGCCGGGGTGGACTCGCGGGTCGTCGGCATGTCGCACGCGGTCGTGTCGGTGGGCGTGCCTACGGTCGCGTCATGAGCACCAGCACCCACGTCTGCGTCTACTTCGACGACGGCGAGCTCGACCGCCTCTGCGTGTGCGGCTCGCGCGCGTTCCTCGTCGTCGACGAGCACGGGCTCGAGGTCCTCGTGGTCCTCGACGGGGACGACGACGGCGCGACCGTCACGACCCTCACCACCGGGACGCTCGAGCCGCGCGAGCTGCTCGTCTCGGCCTGATCCCCGCGCCGGGCGCGCGACGGCGCCCCTGCGCGTCGACGTCCGTCGGGAGCGGCGCGTCCGTCAGGAGCCGCGCGTCCGTCAGAGGTCGGCGTGGCGCGCGCGGGCGAACGAGTAGACGCCGTACGCGGCGAACCCCAGCCCGACGAGCGTGAGCAGCACCGCCCCGGCCGGCAGCGCGAGGAGCGCGCGGAGCGCCGGGTCCAGCCCCGGCTCCGCCTGGCTCGTGGCGCCGGCCGCCGCCGTCACCAGGAGGCCCCCGACGACGCCGAGCGCCACGCCCTTCGCGACGTAGCCGACGCGGCCGGCGCGCTCCGTCCACGTGCCCGGGTGCTCCTTGAGGTCCTCGAGGAACGTCCGCCGCCACCCCTTGACCACGTGATACGCGCCCACCGCGACCACCGCGAGCCCGACGGCCCCGAGCAGCACCCGGCCGGCCGGCTGCGCCATGAGGCCGGCCGTCGCGCCCTCCGTCGCACCCCCGGACGCACCGCCCGACCCGCCGCGGAGCACGCCCACCGTGGTCACGGCGAGCGCGGCATGGACGAGCGCGCGGCCCGCGCTGCGCAGCCGGTCGGACGTCTCGTGGCCCGCGACGGCCTCCGTCGCGTGCCACAGCGCGAGCAGCGCGAACCCGGCGACGCACAGCCACAGGAGCGCCGCTCCGACGGTGGACCCCGCGAGCAGGCCGAGCGCGCCGTCCTGGTCGGCCGAGCCGCCGTACCCCGACCAGGCGAGCTGCACGCAGACCCAGGCCAGCAGGAGGTGGAGCACACCCGTGGCGGCGTAACCGAGGCGCGCCCCCCGCTCGACCAGGGGGTTGTCGCCCGCCCGTGCGGCACCCGCTCGTGCGGTCCTGGCACCCATGCCCGCTGCTCCCATGGCCGAACTGTGGCAGCGCCGGACCTGCGCCGCACGCCGGGTCCCGGGGTCCGGGCCCCGGGTCCGAAGGCCGCCGTCAGCCCCCGACGCGCGCCACGACGATCGCGACGTCGTCGTCCGGCCGCTCGGGCAGCATCCCGTCGAGCAGCTCGTCGGACAGCGACTCGACGTCGTGGTGGCCGAGCCCCTCGAGCAGGGACCGCAGGCGCTCGAGCCCGTCCTGCAGCCGCTCCCCACGGCGCTCGACCAGCCCGTCGGTGTGCAGCAGCAGCACGCTGCCGCGCGGGACGGTCACGTGGTGCTCGTGCCGCTGCGTGGTGGGGACCACGCCGAGGACGAGGTCCGGCCGTCCCGGCGGCGCGTACGCCGAGCCGTCCGGCAGGAGCACGAGCGGGGTGGGGTGCCCTGCGCTCGACCACCGGACGTCCACCGAGCCGTCGGCGGCCTGCGCCGGCTCGATCCGGAGCAGGACCGCGGTCGCGACGGTGTCCACCCGCAGCGTCTCGATCGCGCGGTCGACGCGCTGCAGCACCTCCGCCGGCCGCGCGTCGGTCGTCGCGGCGATGCCGCGCACGAGCGAGCGCAGCTGGCCCATGGCGGCGGCCGCGATGACGTCGTGACCCGTGACGTCGCCGATGACGAGGTTCATGGCGCCGCCCGGCTGCACGAAGGCGTCGTACCAGTCGCCGCCGACCTTCGCGGCCTCCGCCGCGGGCGAGTACCGCACGGCGACCGCGAGGTCACGCGTCCGGGGCGGTTCGGTGAGCAGCGACCGCTGGAGCCCCTCGGCGAGCAGCAGCTGCTCGCGGTACAGGCGGGCGTTGTCGAGCGCGAGCCCGGCGCGGACCGCGACCTCCTGCGCCGTGGTCAGGCTGTCGGGCGCGAACCGCCGGCCCGGAGCGGTGTACAGCGTGATGAGCCCGACCGTCCGGTTGCGCGCGCGCAGCGGCAGCACCGCGCCGGACTCCGGAGCCAGCTCGGTGAGCAGGTCCTGCGCCTCGCCCCGCCGCAGGACGGCGCGAGCCGCCGCCGTCGCGTCGCGCTCGACGACGACGACCTCCCCCGACTCGAGTGCCTGGCCGACGTAGGAGCGCGTGCGCATCGCCGCGCGCCGCATGCCCGCGTACCGCTCGACGAGCGCACGACGCTCCGGGTCCTGGTGCCACGAGGCGACGTCGCGCAGCAGCCGCCGGCCGCCGGGGTGGTCCTCCTCGACGAGGCTGACCACGCACCAGTCCGCGAGCTCGGGCACCACGAGCCGGGCGAGCCGCGTCACGGCCTCCTCGGCGTCGAGCGTCTCGGCGAGCCGGCTCGTGACCCGCGCCGTGAGGGCGGCCCGCGCGGCCGCGCGGCGGGCGCGCGCCTGCGCGAGGTGGCGCACGAGGACGTCACGCAGCGCGAGCGCCTCGGACACCTCGACGTCGTCCCACGGCAGGGACCGGTCGTCCACCGTCTCCCGCCAGCGGTGGAAGCTGTTGCGCGGCGAGAGCGGCGTGTCCCGGTTCCCGGCCGACTGGTCGCCGAGCCACTCGACGACCTGCGCGAACGCGGGCCGGAACCACGCGAGCACGTCGCCCTGGTCCCCGACCGGGACGACGACGGCGCCCGCGACGCCCGGGAGGAGCACCGCGAGGTCCGGCCGGTCGACGCTCAGGGCCGACGTGACGACGGGCTCGGCGAGGCCCTCGCCGGTGAGGGCCGCCACGACCGCCTCGACGGCGTCCGCGTCGGGCGCGTCGCCCAGCGACGCGACCTGCCCGTCGAGCCGCACGACGACGCCCTCGGCCCGCACGACGTCGGCCACCGTCACCTGGCGCGCGACGAGCGACGCGGCGACGTCGTCGGACGCGCCGAGCTGGTCGGCGAGCAGCGCGCGCACCGCCTGGAGCTCGAGCCGGCGCTCCAGGCGGCGGGTGTCCGTCAGCGCCCGCGCCTGGAGCGCGACCTGCTGACCGAGGATCTCGCAGCCGCGGCGCAGGCCGTACGGCACGTGCCGGGGCGTGTCGTTGTTGCAGGAGATCATCCCGATGAGCTCGCCGTCGTGGACGAGCGAGATGGACAGGCTCGCCGCGACGCCCATGTTGCCCATGAACGTCAGGTGGTGCGGTGAGACGCTGCGCAGCTCGGACTGGCTGAGGTCGGTCGGCGCCGCCGTGAGGGGGTTGAGCGCGGGCACGAGCGGCGCGGGCACGTAGTCCCGGTCCGGGATGGTGCGCGACAGCCGGGCGACGTAGAGGCGACGGGCCTGGGCCGGGATGTCGGACGCCGGGTAGTGCAGGCCGAGGTAGGGCTCGAGATGCGGCGCACGCTCCTCCGCGACGACCTCCCCGTGACCGTCGGGGTGGAAGTGGTAGACCATCACGCGGTCGAAGCCCGTGAGGCGCCGGACCGTCGCCGCGGCCTCCTGCCGCAGCTCGTCGACGCTGACCGCCCGGGACAGCCGCTGGATCGAGGCGTGCAGCGTCGACAGCCACCGGTCCGGCGTCGCGTCGGACGGCTCGAGCTCGACGACGCCGAGCCCGTCAGCCGAGCGGTGGGCGATCGCGTCGAAGCGCCGCAGGCCGATCTCGACGGGCATCGGGTCCGTGTCGACGTGCCGGTCGACCGGCTGCTGCTCCCCGCGGAGCCCGGCGAGCAGCGCATCCGCGTCGGGCTCGGCGAGCAGCGAGCCGAGCGGTGCGCCGAGCAGGTCGTCCGGGGTGCGGCCGACGAGCCCGACGTTCGCGCTGAGCTGCACGACGACGCCCGTGGCCGGGTCGACCGCGAGGAGGACGCCGTGCGGCTGGACGTACCCGGGGCGGTGGATCGGCTCGGCGGCGCACTCGCGCAGGCGTTCGTCCTCGCCCGGCACGACCTCCTGCAGGCGGTCGGGAGCCGGGACCTCGCTCGTCGTCACGCGGTCTCCCGTCGTCGGGTGGGGGCACAGGGGTCCGACGCTACGCGAGCCGGAGCCGCAGCACGGACCGGCCGTCGCGCGCGTTGGCGCGTCGCCCCCACGTCGGTTAGGACGGAGGGGACGACGCCGGCCCGACGGCGACGCGCGAGAGGTTGGAGCGACCATGGGCTTCCTCGACCGGCTGCTGGGCCGCGAACCCGCCCAGGGCGGCGAGCGCGGCGAGCGCGGTGGTGCGTTCGGGGCGCCGACCGGGTACGGCGCGTCCCCGGGCGGGTACGGCGCGGGGTACGCCGGCGCCGACGGGCCGCAGGACGTTCCCGGGGCGGCGCCCCCGACGGCGGACGAGCGCGCGATCGAGCGCTACCGGTACCTGCTCGCGACGGCGCCGCCCGAGGCCGTCGAGCAGGCGCACGCCGAGGCCTTCGCCCAGCTGACGCCCGACCAGCGCCGGCAGGTGCTCCAGCAGCTCGCGCAGCACGTGCCACCGTCGGAGCGGCTGGGCGACGACCCGGCGGGCCTCGCGCGGATGGCGACACGCACCGAGATGCGGCGTCCGGGCACGCTCGAGCGGACGTTCGGCGGCGCGCCCGCAGCGCCCGGTCAGGGCGGGTACGGCGGGCCGGGCCTCGGTGCCGTCGTCGGCGGCAGCCTGCTTGGCACCGTGGCCGGCGTGGTCGTGGGGTCCGCGATCGCGAACGCGATGTTCGGTCCCGCCTTCGGCGACCTCGGCAACGACGGCTTCAGCGGCGACGCGGCCGACAGCGCCGGCGGGGACCCGGGAGCCGACGCGGGCGGGGACGTCGGTGGCGGCGGGGACGCCGGAGGGGGCGAC
>NZ_JACVQL010000108.1:5214-27375 GCF_019733465.1 Actinotalea ferrariae
TCGGCGGAGGGGACTTCGGTGGCGGCGGGGACTTCGGAGGCGACTTCGGCGGAGGCGGGGACTTCGGCGGAGGCGGCGACTTCGGTGGCGACTTCGGGTTCTGAGCAGCCGCGCTGAGCCCCGGCCGCGGACCGGCGCCCGCGGCCGTCAGCCGCCGGCGGGGACGCTCACGCCGAACCGCGTGACGCCGTCGGCGCGCTCGTACCAGGCGTCCCCGCCGAGCCCGCGGGCGAGCCGCCGGACGATGTACAGGCCGAGGCCCGTGCCGCGCCGGCTGCCGCCGCGCAGGAACATCTCGTCGAAGATCTGCCCGGCCACGCCGTCAGGGACGCCCGGCCCGTGGTCCTCGACCGTCACGTGCAGCACGCCGTCGTCCACGGTGGCGCTCAGCGTGACGGGCGCCCTGCCGTAGCGCGCGGCGTTCGTCAGGAAGTTCGTGACCACCTGCCCGAGCTGCTCGGGATCGGTCACGGCCTCGAGGTCGGGTGGGCAGACGATCGTGACGTCGCCCGACGTCTCGGCCACCTCGCGGTGCGCGGCCAGCTCCTCGAGGTGGTCCCGCAGGCGCACGCGCGTCGGCGAGGGCCGGACGGCGCCGGCGTCGAGACGCGCCGCGAGCAGCAGCTCGTTGAGCATCCGGCGCATCTGCTCGGCGCTCGTCTCGACGGACCCGAGGAGCTGCGCGCGCTCGTCCTCCTCGAGGTCGCGCCAGTACCGCGCGAGCGTGCTCGCCGCTCCGCCCGCGACGGCGATCGGGCTGCGCAGCTCGTGCGCCGTGATCGCGAGCAGGTGAGCGCGCTCCTCGGCCGCCGCGCCCAGCCGCGCGTTGGCGGCGGAGAGCTCGGTGTTCGCGTCGGCGAGCTCGTGCGCGACGTGCGCGAGGTCCTGCGAGGCGCGGCGCTGGGTGGTGACGTCCCGCGTGACCTTCGCGAACCCGACGAGCTCGCCACGCGCGTCGCGCAGCGCCGTGATGACGACGTTCGCCCAGAACCGGGTGCCGTCCTTGCGGAAGCGCCACCCTTCCTCCTCGTAGCGCCCGTCCCGCTCGGCCGCGGCCAGCTCGGACTCCGGGTGGCGCGACTCCTGGGCCTCGTGCGAGTAGAACTCGCGGAAGTGCCGGCCGAGGATCTCGTCGGACGTGTAGCCCTTGAGCCGCTCGGCCCCGCGGTTCCAGCTCGCGATCCGTCCCTGCGGGTCGAGCATGAAGATCGCGTAGTCGACGACGCTCTCGACCAGGAGGCGGAACCGCTCCTCGCTCTCCACGAGCGCCCGCTCGGTCGAGCGCTGCGCCGTGACGTCCTGGCTCTGCAGCAGCAGGTAGAGCGTGCGCTCGTGCGAGTCCCGGACGGCGGCGACCGTCGAGGTGACGATGCGCTCGGTGCCCGCGAGCCGGTGCTCGACCTGCGCGACGCCCTCCTGGACGGCGGTCGTGAGCGCGAACGCGATCGCGTCCCGGTCGGCGCGCGGCACGACGTCGAGCAGCGCGACGCCGACCACCGCGTCCGGCGCGACCTCGAGCAGCCGCGACAGCGCCGCGTTGGCCCGCACGATCTGGCCCGTGATCGTCAGCGTGCCGATCCCGATCGCGGCCTGGTCGAACACGGCCCGGAACCGCTCGACGTGCTCGCCGAGGATCTGCTCGCCCGCAGGCGAGCCGTCCTCTGTGCCCGGCGCGGCCGGCACGACGTCGGCGCTCGGCACGCTCCCCGGCTCCTCGGCGGCGATCTCGGTCAGCGCCGCGACGACCTCCTCGACGCGCGCCGACTTCTGCACGAACGCCGTGGCGCCGAGCTCGAGGGCGCGGGCCTCGAGGCCCTCCTCGGAGAACCCCGAGTACAGGACCACGCGCGTCCCGGGCGACGCGGCCTGGACGGGGCCGATCGCGTCGAGACCGCCCATGCCCGGCATGGAGACGTCGAGCAGCAGCAGGTCGGGGTGGTGCTCGCGCGCGATGGCGATCGCGTCGTGGCCCGAGCCGCCCTCGGCCACCACGGTGAAGGCGCCGGTCAGGCGCAACCGGGTCCGCAGCAGCGTGCGGACCTCGGGTGCGTCGTCGACGACGGCGATCGTGTGCGGGCTCATCGCGCGGCCGGTGGCGGCGCCACGGTCCCGGGGGTGAGCCGGGCCCAGACGACCTTGCCGCCGCCCGCGCCGGGCAGCACGCCCCAGCCCTGGGCGATGAGGGCGACGTACGCGAGCCCGCCCCACCCCGCGGCCGTCGTGCCGGGCTCGGGTGTGCCCGGGGCGTCGTCGGACACCTCGACGCGCAGGCCGTCCGCCGTGAGCGTGAGCCGCAGGCTCGGCGGCGCCACCGACCTCGCGAGGGCGTTGTCCACCAGCTCGCGGACCACCAGCTCGGCCTCGTACAGGTCGCCGCCCCATCCCCAGCGGTCGGCGTGGAAGCGCAGGAAGGCCCGCGCGGCGGCGACGGCATCCGGTCCCGAGAGGTCGAGCACGGCCGCGCGGTCGTCGTCCCGGCTCAGGTCGACGAGCAGGTCGACGAGCGCCTCGACGTCGGCGTCCTTGGGGACGTAGCCCTCGACGCGTCCGCGCAGCGCCTCGCCGTCCTGCGTCGTCAGGCCGGTGAAGACGGCGACCTTGGCGTGCGGCGCGACCTCGCGGACGAGCGTCAGCACCTCGCTGCCGTGCAGCCGCGGCAGGCCCAGGTCGAGCACCACGAGGTCGGGCTGGAGCTCGCGCGCGAGCTCGACGGCCTCGGCGCCGTCACCGGCCTCCCCGACCACCTCGAAGCCCCCGCGCAGGCGGAGCTGGAGGGCGACGAGCCGGCGCAGGTCCGGCACGTCGTCCACGAGCACTACGCGGGCAGTCACGACCTCCGATGCTAGACCGGCCGCTCGGGTCTCCGCCCCGGTCGGCGGCGCCGGGCACGCGGTTCACCCGTCCGTGGTGACCTCGATCCGCGGCCCCCCGAGTCATAGGAGGACTGACCAATCATGACTCCGCCCTTCTCCTGGCGGCCGCAGGTCCGTACGTTGACCTTCGCGGGCGCAGCGGCGACTCACGCCACGAGGGGGGGCACACCGGGCACCCGCCGGACGAGGAGGTCCAGCGTGAAGCATGGGACATCACGACGCGTCGTCGCCCTGGCTGCTGCCGGGACGATGGTCGCCACCGGCCTGATGGCCGCGCCCGCCACCGCGGGCGGCAAGCACGACGCCGAGGGGTTCGTGGAACGCGTCCGCGTGGAGCGGGTCGTCCGCCACCTCGAGGCGTTCGAGCGGATCGCGGCGCAGAACGACGGGAACCGCGCGGCGCTGACGCCCGGCTACGAGGCGAGCGCGCGCTACGTCGAGCGGACGCTGCGGTCGGCCGGCTACCAGACGACGCGCGACTGGTTCACGTTCGAGCGCGAGATCGTCGACGCGGCGACGCTCACCGTCGGCGCCGACGCGTACGAGGTCGACCAGATGGAGTTCTCGGTGAGCACGCCCGAGGGCGGGGTCAGCGGCGCGCTCGTCGCCCCCAACGACCCGCTGGGCTGCACGGCGGACACGTGGGACGGCGTCGCGGCGACCGGCGCGATCGCCGTCGTCAGCCGCGGCGTGTGCCCGTTCGCCGACAAGGCGGTCGCGGCCGAGGCCGCCGGGGCCGCGGCCGTCGTCATCTACAACAGCCAGGAGGGCATGCTCTTCGGCACCCTCGGCGCCGAGGGGCTCGTCACCGTGCCGGTGGCCGGCACGACCCCGGAGGACGGCGCGGCGCTCGCCGCGCTCGCGGGCCAGGGCGTGACGGCGACGCTGGACGTGCGGTTCCACACGGAGGAGGCCGAGAGCTTCAACGTGCTGGCCGAGACCCGGCGCGGCCGGGACGACAACGTCGTCATGCTCGGCGCCCACCTCGACGGTGTCGAGGAGGGACCGGGGATCAACGACAACGCCACCGGCTCGGCCGCGCTGCTCGAGACGGCCGTCCAGCTCGCGCGCGGGTAAAAGCACGACAACACCGTGCGCTTCGCGTGGTGGGGCGCGGAGGAGCTCGGCCTCCTCGGCTCCGCCGCCTACGTCGCCGAGCTGGCCGAGCAGGAGGGCGAGCTCGACCGGATCGCGACCTACCTCAACTTCGACATGATCGGCTCGCCGAACTACATCATCGGCGTGTACGACGCCGACGAGTCGACCTACCCGGCGCCCGTCGAGGTGCCGGCGGGCTCCGCGGAGACCGAGGACGTGTTCACGGACTACTTCGACAGCATCGATCAGCCGTGGGTCGACACGGAGTTCTCGGGCCGGTCCGACTACGAGGCGTTCATCCTCAACGGGATCCCGGCGTCCGGGCTCTTCACGGGCGCGGACGACATCAAGACGGCCGAGGAGGTCGCGCTCTTCGGCGGCACCGAGGGCATCACGCACGACCCGAACTACCACTCCGAGGGCGACGACCTCACCAACGTGAGCATCGAGGCGCTCGGCATCATGGTCGACGCGATCGCGTTCGCCACGTACTCGCTCGCGCAGGACACGTCGGCGATCAACGGGGTCTCGGGGCCGGGTCCGCGCCCGGGCCACGGCCACGGTGGCGGCCACGGCGGTGGCGGTCACGGTGGTGGCCACGGCGGTGGCGGCCACGGCGGCGGCCACGGCGGCGGCGGGCACGGCTGGGGTCCCGGCCACGGCCACGGCCACTGGGGCGACGAGCGCGCCGCCTGAGCGCGACGCACCTACCGTGGGAGGGTCCGCGGCCGCGTGCCGCGGGCCCTCCCCGAGGAGCGCCGGATGGAGATCGAGGTCGAGGACGTCACCGCGCTGAGCTTCGCGGACGGCACCCCCGTCCGGGCGGCCTCGGCGGTGGTCCGGTTCGACGGCGGCATGCTGATCGCCCAGGACGACGCCACGAGCGCGGCCTGGTGGCGGGACGGAGTCGTGCGCCGGGTCCGGGTGCTGCCCGCCGTGGAGGGTCTCGACACCTTCGACGAGGCGTCCGGCACCAAGCACCTCAAGCCCGACCTCGAGGCGGCGTTCGAGGTGCCGCCCGGTGCGGCCCCCGAGCACACCGCGCCCGGCGACGCGGCGTCCGCGAGCGCCGTGCCCCGCGACGACGTCGTGCTGCTCGGCTCGGGCTCGTCCCCGGCCCGCACGCGGGCCGTCCTGCTCGGCGCGACCGAGGGCGAGCCGACCGCAGCCGTCGCCGACCTGGCACCCCTGTACGCGTCCGTCGCGCGGGCGCTCGACGTCGCGCCGGACCTGCTGAACCTCGAGGGCGCGTGCGTCGTCGACGGCGTCGTGCGGTGGTTCCACCGCGGTCTCCCGTCCGCCGGCGTACCCACGGCGAGCGTCGACGTCGACCTCGCCCTCCTGCTCGAGGCGATCGTCGGCAGGCGCGCGCCGCACGAGGTCCCGGTCCGCGGCGCGCGCCGCTACGACCTCGGCAGCGTGGACGGCGTCGGGCTCGCGGTGACCGACGCCGTCCGGCTCGACGGCGTCCGGCTCCTGGTGAGCACGGCGGCCGAGGACACGCGCGACCCGCGCGACGACGGCCCGGTCGTCGCGTCGGCGCTCGCCGTGCTCGAGGGAGACGTCGTCACGCACACCGCGGCGCTGCCCCACGTCGAGGGCCGGGTCCCCAAGGTCGAGGGCCTGGCGGTGGTCGGGTCCGACGACGACCACGTCCGGCTGCTCGCGACGATCGACTCCGACGACGCGGCGGCGGCGTCCCTCGCCGTCACCCTGCGCGTCCGGTGGTGAGGCCGGCCGGAGGCGCGCAGCACGACGCCTCCTCGCCGTAGGGCAGGGTTGGGCCCCCGACGACGCAACCTTCGAGGCCCCCCGAGCATGTACCTGTCATGAGTGCGTTCACCGTCGCCGCCGGCGACCCGGGCCCGCCGGACCCACCCGACACGACGATCGACGTGCTCCTGCCGTCGCTGGACCGGGAGGCCGAGTTCTCCGCGTTCATGGCGGACGCCGCGCCGGCGCTGGCCCGGACGGCGTGGCTGCTGTGCGGTGACGCGCACCAGGCGGACGAGCTCGTCCAGCAGGCGCTCGTCCGGACGTACGTCGCCTGGCCGCGGGCGCGCGAGCGCGACCCGCTCGCCTACGCGCGCCGCACGTTGGCGAACCTCCGCATCGAGACCTGGCGACGATGGCGCCGCGAGGTGCTCGTCCCGCTGGCCGACGTGCCGGAGGGCGGCCTGGGCTCGGGTGCGGACCAGCACGCCGAGCGTGACCTGCTCGTGCGCGCGCTCGCGCAGCTGAGTCCGCGCCAGCGGCGCGTCGTCGTGCTCCGGCACTTCGAGGGGATGAGCGAGCGCGAGGTGGCCGACGACCTCGGGGTGTCGGTCGGCACGGTGAAGTCCACGGCGTCCCGGAGCCTGGCACGCCTGCGCGAGGTGCTGGGTGACGAGCACCGCGACACGCAGCGGGAAGCGCACCACACGCACACCGCCACCCACGACGACGGCACGGGCGACCGCCCGGTGCGGACGAGGAGCGAGTGATGGACCACGACGAGGAGTTCGCCCGGACCCTGCGCGACCGGCTCGACCGGGCGCAGCCGCAGATCGACGTCGACGTCGCGCGCGTGCTCCCGCGGGCCCGACGACGACGCGCCGCCGTCCGAGGCGTCACGACGCTCGCGATGGTGGCGGCGTTCGGGGGCGTCGGCTGGGCCGTCGGCGCGTGGTCCCCGAGCCACGCGACGGACGTCCCGCCTGCCGTGACGGAACCCGCGCCGGTGGCCACGAGCACACCGCCCGAGACCTCGGACGCGCCCGGGGCACCCGAGGACCCCGCGGCGCTCGAGCCGGGCACCTGGTGGTACACGTCCACGACGTCGACGGACGCGCCCGGCGGCGTGACCGAGCTGTATGTCAGCCGCGACCAGCCCGGCCTCATCGTGTCCGACGGCGACCTGGCGACCGCCACCGGCATCGGGCCGCGGAACGTCATCGGCCGCTTCCGCATCGACGGCGAGTGGGTGGACATGCTGCGCGACCACGCACGGCTCCCCACGGACCCGGCCGCCCTTGCGGACGTGCTGCGCGCGAGCGTCGAGCCCGACCGCCGGAGCGGGACGGACGACGACAAGGTCTTCGGCATGGCCCGCGACCTGCTCTGGGCGGGGGGCACCCTGCCGGCCGACCTGCGCCACGCCGCGTGGACGGTCGCCGCGAGCCTGCCCGGGGCGACGACGACGTCCGGCACCGACGCGCTCGGCCGGGCGGGCGAGGTGCTCGAGTACGCCGGGGCCGACGGCAGCACCCGCCTGGTGCGGGACCCCGTCACGGGCTTCGTCGTCGAGGAGGGCGCGAGCACCGTGGTCGACCAGCGGAAGGTCACCGTGCTCCCGGTGGAGCCGACGCTCGAGAGCAGCGGGTGCACCGCCTGGGAGTCCTGCTGAGGTCCGGGGTCCCCGGCCCCTGGACGAACCAGGGGCCGGGGACCTCGCGACCCGCCGCTCAGGCGAGCCGGAGCGTGTCGCCGTCCCGTTGCACGGGCAGCGGGTCGGTGATCTCGCCGACGAACCGGCCGTCCTCAAGGTCGCGGAACCCGATGAGGGCCCAGCCGCCGTCGGCGTCCTGCACGAGGCGGGCCGCGTAGACGCTCGGGTGCTCGAACGTGCGCGCGCGGGAGAAGTCCCACGGACCGAGCGGGCTCTCCCCCGGGACCACCCACATGCCACCCCCGGTCCACGCCGCCTGCCGCTCGGGCGCCATCTGCGCGGGCCAGCAGCAGAACAGCAGGAAGTGGGCGCCGTCGACCTCGACCGCCTGCGGCACCTCGAGCTGGCCGAACCCGGCGGGCTCGGAGAGCGGCGGACGCACCGTCCACGTCTCGAGGTCAGGGCTGGTCGCGTGCCCGATGACGCTGCGTCCGGCCGCGTCACCCTCGCGCGCCCGGGCGGTGACGAGCATGTGCCAGCCGTCACCGTCCGGGTCGGCGAGCACCCACGGGTCGCGCCACGCCTCGTCGAACCACGCCTCGCCGTCGTACTTCTCGTACCAGCGGCCGTCCGCCTCGGTGAGCGGCCCGGGCAGCCGGTGCCAGGTGACGAGGTCGTCGGACCGCGCGACCCCGACGCGTTGGATCAGGCCGCGATCCGCACGGCTCACGCCCGTGTAGAACAGGCGCCACGAGCCGTCGGGCGCCTGCACCACGGAGCCGGTCCACGTCGCCTGGTCGTCCCACGCAGGCTCGTCCGCCGCGACCAGCGCGTCGGGGAGCAGCTCCCACGTGCGCAGGTCGGTCGAGCGGGCGTGGCCGATCGACGCCCGGCGATGGCGCCGGTCCGGGTCGTGGAGCGCGCGCGACGCCCGCAGGAAGAAGAGGTGGTGGTGCTCGCCGTCGTACGCCGGCCAGCTGTCCCACACCCAGTGGTCGGGGAGTCTCAGAGCCACGTCGTCATCCCTTCACGCCGCTGGAGGCGATGCTGCTGACGAACGCGCGCTGGAACGCGAGGAACATCACGAGCACGGGCAGCGTGATGATCGAGGTGTACGCCATCACCTCGCCCCACGCGGGGTTGATCTGGAAGAAGTACTGGACCCCGACCATGACCGGCCGGAGCTCCTCCTGCTGCACGACCATGAGGGGCCAGAGGTACTGGTTCCAGGCCGGCAGGAAGGTGAGGATCGCGACGGTCGCGAACGCCGGCCCCGACAGCGGGACGATGATGCGCCGGTAGATCGTGAACCAGCTCGCGCCGTCGATCCGGGCCGCCTCGTCGAGCGACGGCGGGATGGTCGAGAAGTACTGCGTGAACAGGAAGATCGAGAACGCGTTCGCGATGAACGGGAAGATCTGGACGTGGTACGAGTTCAGCCAGCCGAAGTCGTACATCGGCAGGCCGTTCTCGAACACGATCGTCGGCAGCTTCGAGACCCAGTAGACCAACGGGATCGCGATCGTCTCGAAGGGCACGATGAGCGTCGCGATGACGACCGTGAGCACGAGCTTGCGCCCGCTCCACTCGAGGCGGGACAGCGCGAAGCCGGCCATGGAGTTGACCACCAGGCCGAGCCCGACGATCAGCACGGTGACGAGCACCGAGTTGATCAGGAACCGCGCCACGGGCACGCGGTCGAAGACGCCGGCGTAGTTCGCGAGGCTGATGTCGCCCACGGGCAGGAAGGCCTGCGGCGAGTCGATGTCGGACAGGATCTGGGCGTCCGGCTTGAGGCTCGAGACGAGCATGAAGACGAGCGGGAAGAGGAAGAACAGGGCGAGCACGACCATCGGCACGTAGCCGAGGGCCCGCCAGCCGGGACCGCGTCCGCTCGCGGCGCGGGCGCGGTTGCGCGCGGCCGTGCGGTCGGCGGTGGCCTTTCGGGTGAGGGTGTCTGCTGGTGCGTTGTCGGTGCTCATGGTCAGTCCTTCTCACGGGTGAGCCACCGCTGGATGAGCGCGATGACGAGCACGATGACGAAGAAGATCAGGGAGATGGCGGAGCCGTACCCGGTCTCCTGGCGGCGGTAGCCCTGCTGCACCGCGTGGTAGACGAGGGTGGTCGTCGAGTTGAGCGGCCCGCCCTGCGTCATGACGTCGATCTGGGCGAAGAGGCCGAGAGCCTGGATGGTGATCGTCACGAGGATGAACACCATGGTCGAGCGCAGGCCGGGCCACGTGACGTCGCGGAACTGCTGCCACGCGTTGGCGCCGTCCATGCGGGCCGCCTCGTAGAGCTCCTCGGGGATCGTCTGCAGGCCCGAGAGCCAGATGATCATGTGGAACCCGACGGCCTGCCAGATCGACAGGGCGATGATCGCGCCCAGCGCCGTCCGCGTGTCGTTGAGCCAGTCAGCGCCCTGCACCGTGCCGCCGCTGACGGCCTGCAGGATCGCGTTGATCAGCCCGTCGCGCTGGTACATGAACTCCCAGAGCACGGAGACGACGACGATCGACGTGACCACCGGGACGAAGTAGATGATCCGGAACAGCGTCACGCTGCGGACCTTGCGGTTCACGAGGATCGCCATGACGAGCGCGAGCGCGGACTGCAGCGGCACGACGACCGCCGCGAAGATGAACGTGTTGACGAGCGACCGGACGAACGTCGGGTCGGACGTGAAGGCCCGGACGAAGTTGTCGATGCCCACGAACCTCGGCGGGTTCGGGGAGATGAGACGCGCGTTCGTGAAGCTCAGGCCGAAGGCGAGCAGCACCGGGATGATGAGGAACATCAGGAGCAGGAAGGACGCCGGGGCGACCATCCCGTAGGCGGCGCGGTGACCCTGACGGGCCGACCGGGCTCGACGTCGCTCACGCGACGTCGTCGGGCGCTCGGGGTCCGGGAGCGCGTGCGGGGCGATCTGCTGGGTGGGGACGGTCATGGTGACATCCGTTCCGGCGGCTCAGCGGGGCGGCGCGTCGTCTCCGACCGCGGGCGCAGGGCCCGCGGCCGGTCGGGGCACGCCGCCCCGACCGCCGTTCAGGACGGTCGGCTCAGAAGCCGTAGCCGTCGTTGGACTCGATGTTGGTGTCGATCTCCTGAACGGCCTGGTCGAGCGTCGAGCCGACGTCCGCGCCGTTCATGATGTCCTTGCCCGCCCGCTCGAAGACGCTCGAGATGATCGGGTACGCGGGTGTCGGCGGACGCTGGAGCGCGAAGCGCTGCGAGAGCTCGACGAACGGCTGGAGCGGGTCGCCCTCGCCGAACATCTCGGAGAGCTCCTCGGCCTCGGCGGTCGCCGGGATGACGACCTGCCCGTCTGCGAAGGCGGCGATGTACTCGGGCTTGAAGCTGAACTCGAGGTACTCGCGGGCGCCGTCGGCCGCGTCGCAGTCGGCCGCGATGCCCCACTGCCACGAGGCGCCGCCGATCTTCGGGCCCTCGCCCAGGTCCGGCGGCGGGAGGATGAGCAGGTCGTCGCCGACGGCGTCGAGCGAGTCCATCGCGTTCCACACGCCCGTGTAGCTCAGCGCCACCTCGTCGTTGTTGAACTCCTCGTTGCCGACCGTCCCGGCGTTGCTCGTGAGGCCACGATCGAAGAGCCCCTGGAACCACTCGAAGAACTCGACGGCCTCGGGGCCGTTGAGCGCACCGTCGGCGGTGAGCATGGAGTCGCGGTCGATGAGGTCGCCGCCCGCGCTCTGCAGCATGGGCGAGTACGCGTAGGACCACCACTCCCCGGTGTCCTCGGCGCCGATGTCGAGCGGGGTCGCGTAGCCCGCGCCCTGGAGGGTGACGAGCGCGGCGTCGAACTCCTCGAGCGTCCACGGCTCGTCGACGGTCGGGATCCGGATGCCGTTGGCGTCGAGCACGGACTGGCGCGCGAACACCGAGAGCGCCGCGTCCCAGTAGCCGGCCGAGTAGATCTCGTCCTGGTACCGGCCGACGGCGGTCGGGAGCAGCGAGTCCGTGATCGCCGGGTCGATGTCGAGCGGCTGGATGTAGCCCGCCCACGCCCAGTTGGGGACGATCGGGCCGTCCATGTCGAGCAGGCACGGCAGGTCGCCCGCTGCGGCGCCGGCGACGATGGCGTCGTTGTAGGCGCCCTGCGGAAAGGACTCCATGACGACCTCGTACTCGTCCTGCGAGCCGTTGAAGTCGTCGATGATCCGGTTGTAGGTCTCGAGCTCGGCGGGGTTGCCCGCCGAGTGGGTCCACATCGTGAGCTCGGTGGTGCCGCCGTCGCCGCCGCCACCTCCGCCGTCGGACTGACCTGCCTGCCCGCAGCCGGCCAGGACGGTGGCCGAGGCGGCGGTGATGGCTAGCATCCCCGTGAAGGAACTGCGTCTCATCGTGATTCCCTTCGTTGGAGCCTCGACGGGCAAGGTCGAGGTCTCCGCTCGGTGGTCGCCGGCCGGCGACCGTCGGGTTGTGTCACACCCGCCGCCGGCCCGGTTCCCGGGTCGGCGGCGGGCCCACGGAGTCCCGCCGGATGAGCGGGCACGGCATGAGCACGACGCCGTCCTCCGTCTCGTCCGGGCCGGGACGGTCTCGCACGCCGAGCAGCACCTCCACCGCCCACCGCCCCATCTCGTGGTGCGGGAGGGCGACGGTGGTCAGCGGAGGGTCGAGCTCGGCGGCGATGAGCTGCTGGTCGTCGTAGCCGACGACCGACAGGTCGGTCGGGATGGCGAGGCCGTGGTGGCGCGCTGCCGCGTAGGCACCCATCGCGAGGCGGTCGTTGAAGCAGAAGAGCGCCGTCGGACGCTGCTCGGGAGGCAGTGCGAGCACCCGGTCCGCCGCCGCCATGCCTCCCGCGGCGTCGGACGCGCCACGCACGTGCAGCGCGGCGTCGGGGGTGATGCCGGCCCGCGCGAGCACCTCGAGGTAGCCCTCGAGCCGCAGGCCCGAGGCCAGGGGCAGGGGGTCCTCCTCGACGTCGAGGTACGCGATCCGCGTGTGGCCGGCGTCGACGAGCGCCTGGACGGCCGCGACGGCACCGCCGCGGTCGTCCGGGACGACGGCCGGGTAGGCGCCGCGCGCGGGACGCGCGTCGAGCAGCACCGATCCCGCGGGCAGCCCCGCGGGCACCTCCACCTCGCGGTGCCACATGCACGCGTAGACGAACCCGTCGACCTGGTGCGACTTGAGGGTCTCGATGGCGGAGCGCTCGACCTCGGGGTCGCCGCCAGTGCTCACCAGGAAGAGCAGGTGGGCGTGCTCGCGCGCGGCCTCCTGGGCCGCCTCGATCATGCGGACGGCGTACGGCGTGGTCGCGATGCGGTCGGAGACGAAGCCGATGGTGTGCGTGCGCCGGGTCCGCAGGCCGCGGGCGAGCGTGTTGGGCGCGTAGCCGATGTCCGACGCGACCCGGCGCACCCGGTCCTGTGTCGCCTCGGGGATGCGCGTGGTGGCGCGGTCGTTGAGCACGAGGGACACCGTGGCGGCGGAGACGCCGGCCTCGCGCGCCACGTCCTTGATGCCGATGCGCCTGCTCATCCGTCCACCTCCTCGTCGAGGCCCCGCGTCCGGCGGCCGTCGGGCCGGCCGGACTGCTAAACCGATTAAGCACCTGCCCCGAGTGTGATCCCGGCCACTCGGACATGTCAACCTTTCCGGCCACCTGGTTCGACCGACGTTCCGCGGGCGTGAGTTCGATCACGTCGGGACCCGAGGCCCACGATCGGGCGCGTGCGCGCCGTAACGTGGACGTGCCGGCGCCGCGCCGGCCCTCCCCCACCCGAACGGACCGCGCGACCCATGACTGCCCCCACCCTCGAGCTCACCACGACCGCGCTCGCGCGCCTGGTCGACCACACGCTCCTGGCTCCCGACGCGACGCGCGACGACGTCGCGACGCACGTCGACGCCGCGCGCCGCATGGGCGTCCTCGCGGTGTGCGTCTCCCCCTCGATGCTGCCGCTCGAGGACGCGCACGACGTCGTCGTCGCGACGGTCGTGGGCTTCCCGTCCGGCAAGCACCACAGCGACGTCAAGGCGGCCGAGGCTGCACGAGCCGCCGCCGACGGTGCCGACGAGATCGACATGGTCATCGACCTGGGCGCGGCCAAGGCCGGCCGCTTCGACCTCGTCGAGGCCGACGTCGCGGCCGTCCGCGCCGCGGCACCGCGCGTCACGCTCAAGGTCATCATCGAGTCGGCCGCCCTGACCGACGAGCAGGTCGTGGGCGCGTGCCGCGCGGCCGAGGCCGCGGGTGCCGACTTCGTCAAGACGTCGACCGGCTTCCACCCGGCCGGCGGCGCGAGCGAGCACGCCGTCCGCATCATGGCCGAGACCGTCGGCGGACGCCTCGGCGTCAAGGCGTCGGGCGGCATCCGCACGCGCGAGCAGGCCGAGCGCATGGTCGCCGCGGGCGCGACGCGCCTGGGGCTCTCCGGGACCGCGGCGATCCTGGCGGGCGCCCCCGGCGAGGGCTCCGGCTACTAGCGCAGGGCGGTCAGACGCCGTCGCGCCTGGCGGCGAGCCGTTCGGCCTGCCACTCGTGGATCCCGGTCACCCACTCCCAGCCCGGCTCTGCCGACGGCCCGATCCGTGGGTCGTCGGCCCCGCCGCCGTCGCGCAGGGCGAGCACGTACGCACGGTCGAGCTCGATCCTGGCGCGCGCCGCCCCCGCCGCTGCGCCGATGGACCCGTGGCCGGGGACGACGACGTCGACGTCGCCCGCCTCCTCCTCGAGCAGCCGGAGGCCGGCGAGGTAGTCCTCGACCGGCTCGGCGGCGTCCTCGACGTCGAGCATGGGGACGAAGACGTCGGAGAGCATGTCGCCGGCCACGAGCACGCCGCGGTCCTCGACGAGCAGCGCCGCGTGCCCGGGCGCGTGCCCGCGGTGCTCGAGGACGCGGACGCGCGGGCCGTCCCACGGGATGTGCGTCGCACCGTCGGGCAGGCCGGTGACGAGGCCGTAGAGGTCCATGGGGACCTGCCCGTGGATCTCCGGCGGGAGGTGGTCCGCGACGCGCGCCATCGTCTCGGGGTCGGCCCGCTGCTCACGGACCTTCGCCGTAGCAGCGGCGGTCGCGTAGCGCGGCGCCGTGCCTAGCCGCGGGTGCCACAGCACGTGGTCCCAGTCCGGGTGCGTCGCGAACCCGGCGACCACCGCAAGGCCCATCGCATCGAGGTCGTCCGCGAGGCACTCGAGCTCGGCGCCGGTGATCCCCGGGTCGACCACGAGCGCGCCGGACGGCCCCTGCACGACGACGGCGTTGCTCCGGACGAACGCGCTCCGGTGGACGTGCACGCCCTCGGCGACCTGCTCCAGCACGGTGGTTCCTCCCGCTCGTGACGCACGACCCGAGACGCTCATGGTCCTCGTGCTCCGGGTGCTCGAACAGCCCCTCGCGGGCCTGATGTCCCGGCACACGGTCGGGGGTCTCAGCGGCCGAAGACGTCCAGCTCCTCGACGCGCACGCCGGCCGTCCCGTACGCGGACGTGACGCGCAGCCGCACCCACCGGGCGTCGACGTCGGGCAGCACCCAGGTGTGCGGACCCTGCACCGCGGGCAGCGTCGCCGTCGCGGTGACCACCCACGTGCTCGCGTCGGTCGACGTGAGCAGCGCGACGTCCCGCGGTCCCGCGCCCGGGCGCGACGTGAGGCGCACGGTGTCCACCGACTCCGTCCGGCCGAGGTCCACCGTGAGCTCCTGCGGCGCCGCGGCGGTCGGCCGCCGGAGGGAGCCCCATGACGTCGTCGTGAGGTTGTCCACGGCCTTCGCCGGTCTCGAGGTCGACGCGACCGACGACGTCGCCGTCGCCGGTCGCAGGTACGCGAGGTTGGGCCGCGGGTCCCAGCTGTCGTGCACGGACAGCTCGCGGATGCTCACCCACGTCGTCGACGTCCCCACGACGCCCGTGACCGTGAGCCGCACGTACCGCGCGTTCGCCGGCGCGGCCAGGGTGTCCAGCGCCGTCCCGGCGACGGGTGCCGTGGTCCGGTCGACCGCCGGGGCCCACGCGACGCCGTCCACGGAGGTCTCGACGCGGTACCGGTACGCGCGGTCCTCGTACGGCACCAGCTGCACGTTGCTGACCCGCTGCGCCACGCCGAGGTCCACCGTGAGCGACTGCGGGAAGCCGGCGGCCGACCACCGCGTGGTCATGTCGCCGTCGACCGCCCGCGCGGCCTCGTTGCCGGCCTGCTGCGCGGTTGCGCTCACGCTCCGGCCCGTGCTCGCGGCCCCGGTGAGCCGCGCCATCTCGCTCGCCGCCAGCAGGAACGCCCCCACGCAGAACGGCGGCGAGTCGGTGTGCAGGGTCCCGGCCGACGTCGTCGTCGGCGCGGTGCGCGGGGCGGCGCCCGTGTACGGGGCCGCGGGCTCGAAGCCGACGAACTGGCACCCCGAGACGAACCCGCTGGGCTTGAGCGCCGTCGTCGTCAGGCCCTGCCACGCCCTGACGAGGACGGGGAGGTAGGTCGCCGGGTCCAGCACGCCGGTCCGGACGCCGTAGCCGATCGCGTACGCGATGAGCCCCGTCGCGCTCGTCTCGGGCTGGGGGAAGGCGCCGGGGTTGAGCAGGCTCGGGCGCCACATGCCATCGGCGCCCTGGAGCGTCCGGAGCCGGTCCGCCATGCCGACCAGCACGTCACGGTAGGTCGCACCTCGCGGATCGCCGGGCGGCAAGGTCTCGAGCACCTGTGCCATCGCGGCGATGACCCAGCCGTTGCCGCGGCCCCAGAACACCTTTCCGCCGGACGAGTCGCGCGTCCCGACGAACCGGCAGTCGCGGTACCAGAGCCGCTCGGTCGCGTCGTAGAGCCCTCGCTGCTGCGCTGTGCACGGGAACGTCGTCGTCCAGCCGTCGTCACGCACGTGCGCGAAGAGCGCGTCCATCTTGTCGAGGTAGGCGGTGCTGCCCGTGCGCTCGGCCCAGTGCGCCCAGTCGGGTAGCCCCATGTAGAGCGCGTCGACCCAGTAGTACTGGCTCAACGGCAGACCGGTGAGGTCGCGCGCCATCTGGGCGTCCATCGCCGCGAGCGACGGGCGCGGGTCGAGCGCGGTCAGGTCCATGTACACCTGTCCGGCCTTGATGCAGTCGGGGTTCAGCGTCGACGAGCACGGCACGGCCCAGCCGCTCCGCGTTCCCCACGCGACGGCCTGCTCGAGGTACCTCTGGTCGCCCGCCGTCGTGAACAGCCGCGTGGCGCCGTCCGCGTACGTCGCCCAGGACCAGCCGTTGCGCGCGCCGGTCGCGAGCGGCCACGTCGGGGCGTAGTAGTCCGCCGCCCGCCGAGCCGCCTCCAGCACGGCGGCGTGCGTCGGCACGTCGAGCGTGCCGCTCACCGGGAGCACCGCACCTGCGGCGGGAGCGGTGGCCGCCGCCGAGGCACCGCTCGCGGCGAGCGCCGCGGTCAGGGCGAGGGCGAGACCGACGCCGGTCCGGCGGCGGGGTCGGAGCGGGTGGCGAGAGCGCATGACGGCCTCCTCGGAGCGCCGCGGCGGCCGGACACCGGCGGTCGCTCGGCCACGCTCACGACCATGCTGCGCCGGGCGCCGTGCGAGCGGAAGATCCGGGACGAACCGGACACGCCCGCCTCACCCGTACGGCCCAGTGAGCCTCGGGCTCACGTCGCGTCGGCGACGGGACGACCGCGGGTGCCCGCCGAGCCCAGCCGGGCTCAGGCCGGGACGGGGAGTCCCTCCAGCCACGCCCGCCAGGCCGGCTCCTCGCGGCGGACGTAGTCGGCGGCGTCGGCGGAGAACAGGAACGCCCGCACCCCCGCGGTCGACACGTCATCGCCCTCCGCCCAGGTGTACACGCTGAGCATCCCGGGTACAGGTGCGGTGAGCCGGACGAGGGCGCGCCGCTCGCCGACCCGCTCGACCGTCCCGGTCGCGTCACGCACCTGCACCGTCGCCCCCTCTCCGGCGAGCCCGAGCGTCGCGCGCAGCGTCGACCAGAGCGCGTGCTCGTCGCACCGGTGGGCGGCCGCCGCCTCGAGCTGTGTCGCCTCCTGGCCGGGGAAGTGGGTCAGGTAGAGACGCAGGGTGTCGAAGTGCGGCAGCCACCCCGGGCCCATCTCGTCCCAGAACTCCTGCTCCCAGGCGGCACCCGTCCCGAAGCCGCTGCTCGTGACGCGCACGACGCACGTGCCACCGGATCGCGCCTCCACCAGGAACTCCGACGTCAGCGGGCTGAGCGCTTCGGGCTCCTTGCCCATGAGGGCTGCCCAGTCCTCCTCGTAGACGAGGCGGCGCGGTGGGTCCCAGCCGGTCACCCGGCCGTCGGACCCCATCTCGGGGCCCATGGAGAAGTGCAGCGCGCCGCCCTCGCGCTCCTCCAGCTCGGTCGGCGTGAACCAGGCGCTCATGCCCTTCGCCGTGGCGATGGCCTCCCAGACCTGCTCCGGGGTGCCCGGCACCTCGACGTCGAACTGCAGGCGGTACGGGACGCTCAGGGTGGTGGTCATGTGCTCTCCTCGGGAAGGGGGTGGGCGGCGACGACGAGCCGGTGCGGTCGTCCGTCGTCGTGGTGGTAGCGGGCGGCGAGGTCCAGAACGGCGGCCGTGAGGTCGTCCGCGAAGGCCGCGCGGTCGGCGGCCGAGCGGAAGCCGATCTGCGTGTCGATCGTCATCGTCGGCAGGCGCGTCCCCGACGCGCCGGCCCGACGCGCGAGCGCGCCGACCTCACGCACCAGGCGCCCGGCGAGCGCCACGAGGTAGCCGGCGGAGAGGTGGTCGGCGTTGGTGTCCGGGTCGGCCGCCGACGCGCTCACGACGGCGGGCGAGACGACGTACGACGCGGCGGACGCGCGCAGCACGCGCTCGGTGATGCCGCCGTGCCGGCGCTCCTCGGCGAGCTCGACGAGACCGTGGGCCTCGAGGGCCTTGAGGTGGTAGTTGACCTTCTGGCGGGCGATACCCACGCGCGCAGCGAGCCCGGCGGCGGAGGCGGGCTCCACCAGCTCGGTCAGGAGCCGAGCGCGGACCGGGTCCAGTGCAACGGCCGCAGCTTCGGCGCTCTCGATGACCTCGACGTCATGCACGACCCCACCGTGCCTCTGACAAGATTTGTTGTCAAGAGGACGCGGCCGCCGGCTGCGGACGCCCATGGGGGCGGGTCAGGCGTCGGGCGCGCCGCCGTGCCGGGCGGCCGGGCGGCGACCCAGACGCCGCACGTCCAGCGAGTGCGCGGGGAGCAGCACGCGGCGCGCACCGGCGCCGAGACGGCGGGCGACCAGCTCGCCCAGCGTGACGCCGCCGGCCAGGCCGAGCCCCACCATCGCGGCCTCGAGCAGGATCTCCGACCCCGGCCCGATCCCGTCGTCGCCGAGCAGGCTGAACAGGCCCCGGTAGATCGCCAGCCCGGGAAGCAGCGGCACGATGCCGCACACGGACGTGACGATCGCCGGCACCCGGAGCCGCCCGCCGAGCGCCTCGCCGGCGAACCCGATCGCCAGTGCCGCCCCGGCGCTCGCCACGGCGGGGCCCGTGCCCACCTCGCGCAGCACGGTGAACAGCGCCCAGCCGAGCCCGCCCACGGCCGCCGCGACGAGCGCGGCACGGGGGCCGGCGTAGGACGCCATCGCCCAGGCGCCCGCGACCGCGGCCGCGGCGAGGAGCTGGACGACCCACGGCCACGCGTCGCCGGGCCGCTCGACGAGCTCGAGCGTCACGCCCCACCGCCGGGCGGCGTCGAGCACCGCGCCGATGCCGACCACGATCCCGAGCGTCAGCAGCAGCACCTCGAAGACGCGCGCGCTGGCCGTGACCGGGAAGCCGTTGATCGCGTCCTCCGCCGCGCCGACGAGCGAGAGGCCGGCGAGCAGCACGACGATGCCCGAGGCGACGACGAGCGACGGAGGCACGGTCGCGAGCTCCACCGGCAGCACAGGGACGAACATGAACAGGAGCACGGCGACGGTCGTGGCGATGGCGGCCCCGATCGCCTGGAGGAAGAACGGGGGCAGGCCCCACAGGCTCAGCCGCCAGACGACGACGTCGATCAGCGCGGTCGTGGCCGCAGCGATGAGGATCACCCAGCCGCCGCCCCCGAGGAGGACGGCGACCGCGGCTGCCATGGCCGCGAGGACCAGCGTCACGAGCGAGCGGCGGTAGGCGTGCGGTGCGCCGACGACGTCGTCGAGCCGGTCGTGCGCCGTCTCGATCCGCTGCGCGACCGTGGGCGCCGCCTGGTCTTCGCCCGGCGCGTCGATCCCGCGTCGGTCGGAGCCGGCGACGTCGTCGGCGAGCCGCAGCACGCGCGTGAGCCGGCCGTAGTCGGCGCTGCGGGTCTCGACCACGCGCAGGACCGTCACCGGCGAGCCGCCCGGACCCGGGTCGTGGCTCACGAGGATCGCGGTGAAGGTCAGGTCGACCTGGCACTCGAACCCGAAGGCACGCACGACCCGGCGGATCGTGTCCGTGACGTCGGCAGCAGCGGCGCCGAGCGAGAGCATCGCCTCGCCGATCCTGACGGCGAGCTCGAGCACCCCCCGGACGACGACCTCGTCCACGCCGGCCCCCCGGGAGCGCTGCCCCACGGGCACCGCCGGGGCGTCACCCAGCACGCGGGACGCCAGGCGCCGCGCCACCTCCCGGCCTCGCACCTCGCGAGCCTATCGGCCGGCGTCACCGCCACCCGCGGGGCGAGCGGCACGTGCGCAGGGCGAAGTCGACCCCCGTGCGCGCCTCGCCCGGTGCGAGGGTGAACGACGTCGACGTCGGCCGACCCCCGTCGGTGTCCCACCACGCGGTGGTCCCGCGCGGGAACGTGCGCGGGTCGACCGTCACGACGTAGCTCCCTGCTCGCAGGCCGGCGGCGCGGAACGTGCCGTCCTTCCCGGTCCGGACGGTGACCGTCTGGTCGTCACCGCCCCCACGGCGCCCGTCCGCCCCGAGGTCGGTGACCCTGACGAGGACCCGGCGCGCACCCCGCTCGTTGCGGTCCCGCACGCCGTCCCGGTCCCGGTCGACCCACACGCCGCCGGCCACGGACGCGGTGGGAGCCGGCGCCGGCTCCGTGATGTAGATCCAGGGGTACTCGTCGGACGGCGGCCCGGTGACCAGCTGGAACTCGGCATCCGGGTCGGGAACGGTCGGCGGGTCGCCGACCAGGTCGTCGGCGTTCATCGCGACGCGCCCCGCGACCACGACGAAGCTGTCGCCCAGCGTGTCGGGCGAGATCTGTGCGCGGTAGGTGATGCGGACGTCCCTGTCGGCGTCCGCCGCGGCGACGTCCCCGAGGAACCACGCCTGGTCGCCGTCGCCCAGCTCGAACGGCATTGCGCCGACCGCGCAGCCGGGCGTGCAGGTGACCGACTCGAGGTCGAGGACCTCGTCGACCGCGGGCCAGCTGGTCGCGAGGGTCAGGTCGTTCGTCGACACGTGGGCGGGGATGGTCACGACCTGCGTCACGGTGATGATGTCGCCGGGGTGGATCTCCGCGTCGGGCACGACGATCCCACCCCAGCCGGGGGTGACGAACGGCTTCGGGTGCTCGAGGGACGTGGCGTACCGGTCCGCACTGATGCCGCTCGACGCGGTGCGCTCGTACGGGACCTCACCGGCCATCGAGGTCGCCGTGGCACGGCTCGTCGACAGCACTCGCCCCGGCACGTGGACGGCGGCGGTGGAGACGTCCACCGTGATGCGTCCCAGCTCCGTCCACGTCCCTCCGGGGACCTGGTCCATGCGCCACGTGAGCGTGCGGGACTCCAGGTCCCACTCGGCGCCGAGCACGAGCTCGCCGTCGACCGCGGGGCCGTCGCCGCCTCGCGGGTGCAGGTGCGGGTCGACCGTCACGCTGAGGACCACGTCGTGCCCCGTCGCCCCGGAGTTGCCGACTGCGAGGTCGTACTCCTCCATCTCGCCGGGGACGATCTCGCCGAAGATGTCGAAGAGGTCCCAGCCGTCGAGCACGACGAAGGGCTCGACGACTGTGATCGACCAGGCGCCGGCTGCCACCTGGGGTGCGCCGCCGTCCGGCGTGAGAGCGACCTCCGCCGCCGGCTCCAGGAGCGCTCCGTGCACCGCCGCGGCGACGTCGGCGACCCGCGCCTCCACGCGCACGGTGAGCGCCTGGCCGTCGCCCGTCTCGTGCCCGGACGGCAGCGTCACCACGACCTCGTCCGCGGTCACGTCCACTGCGGACCCCGCGGGCAGCTCCGCTCCGTCGAGCTCGGCCGTCGGCTCCGCGCCGGTCGTCACGAGCCCCGCGGGCAGGCTGATCCGCGCGTGGCCGGAGTCGAGCGTGAGCCCGGCAGGGAGGTCGGCCACGAGATCGAGGGTCACCCCCTCGCCGATCGTCGCCTCGGCCGGGCCGTTGCTCGACTCGTCGACCGCCGACGTCACCGTGAGCGTGAGCCCGACGTCCGCGGCGGCCGACGTCGCCGTCGCCCCGGCGACCACGACGGCGCACGCCGCGACGAGCGCGACGCGGCTCCACCAGCGCGGCCGGCCGACCTCGTCACGGCGCACCGCTCCGCCCACCGCCGCAGACGTGTCCCCGATGACCTCGCGCATGACGCACCCCCGGCTCACCGGGACGCCCGTCCTCGTGGCGCACGGCCCGTGCTGCTCATGGTGGCCCTGCCGAGGACGTCCGGATAGACCCGGTATGGGGTGAATTGTCCCATGGCGATTGCCGCCGCTCGAAGGCAGGCTCCGCGTAGCCTGTCCCCGACCGCGCGGCACCCGGTCGGGTCCCCGGCGACGCTCCTGGCCCCGGCCGTTGCCGCGACGTCGCGGGCCTCTAGCTCAATTGGCAGAGCTGCGGACTTTTAATCCGTAGGTTGTGGGTTCGAGCCCCACGGGGCCCACTGCGTCCGTGTAGTACTTCGGCTGATCCTGGACGTTTGGT
>NZ_JACVQL010000109.1 GCF_019733465.1 Actinotalea ferrariae
CGAGTGCACCGGGCGTGGCGGCGGCCGGGCCCGTGGTCGGCGCGGCGCCGGCCCCCAGCGCGCCCGCGGCCGGGGCCTGGAGCTCGAACTCCCGGATCGCGCGCACCTGACCGGTGCCGAGGTTCGTCGCGCTGCCCCTGCCGGTCTGCGGGTTGAGCCGGATGGTGGCCGTCTGGCCGGTCGCCACGCTCTGCCCGACGGCGATCACCTCACCCGTGACGGGGTCGGACCCCACGATCCGCCACCGGATCCCGGCGGCGTCGGGCGGCGGGCTCCCCACGCGGGCGACCGGCGGCCCACCGGGCGCCACGAAGCCCACTCCCAGGAGCAGGAGGCCGGAGACGACGTTCAGGAGCCGCACCACCAGCTCGCTCCGGTCCAGCGCCTCGCCCGTGTAGGCGTCCGTGCCGGTCGCGAGCTCCTGGCCGGCGATGGTCACCTGGTAGGAGGTGATCCCGGTGCCCACGACGAGCAGGCCCTGGCTCAGGCGAGGGGCCATCGCGGCGACCGTCGAGGCTGTGCCGGCGGTCACGAGGGTGAGCGCCGTGCTGCCGGCCGTCTCGGGCGTCCACAGCGATGCGAAGCCGCCCGCGATCGCGGCGCCCGCGGCCGCGGCGCCCTCGCTCTCCTCGTAGGTGTCGGCCCAGAACTGCGCCGCCTCCTGACCGTGGTACGTGGTCCACGGCAGGTACTTCCCGCCCCACCCGCGGCCGGCCACGAGCGCGTCGACGACCTCGGGCTCCATGAGCCCCGCGTCCTTGATCGACTCGGCGAGCCGGAGGCCGTCCTCCTCCTCGAGGTCCTCGAACAGCCAGTAGAGCATCCCGCCCTCCCAGGCCTCGCCGAAGCGGCCCAGGACGAGGTACTCGCGCTCGTCGTAGCGCCGCATGATCGCCTTGAGCACGGCGGCCTTCTCGCGTGGCGGCAGCCCCACCAGGACGTCGGCGATCGTGCCGCTCTCCTCCTCGCTCGTGTACCCCTCGAGCCGCTCGAGGACCAGCTCGGCGGAACGCGCCACGAGGTCCTCGTCGGGCGCGGCGCCGCGCGCCGTCGGGCGGAGCGGCTCGTACCCGCCGAACTCCACGCTGTTCTGCGCGATGAGCGCGGTGAGGTCGCCCGCGCGCTCCTCGACCTCGGTGTAGAGCGTGTCCAGGTAGGACGTCCGGCTGCTCTCCCAGAGGCCGTAGTCGCGGTACCAGGCGTCGGCCTTCAGCTGGGCCAGGAAGCGGTCGAAGTACGAGCGGCCGGTGCGGTCCAGCAGGTCCTTGCGCTGCGACCACCACCGCACGACGGAGATCAGGTCGGCCTCGTCGTCGCCGTCGATCCGGGTCTCGAGGAGGGTGGACTCGACGCTGTCGACGTCGCGCGCGAGCGCCGCCTGCATGAGCCGGTGGAAGCGGTCGGCGTGCACCTCGCGGAGCATCTCGGGCACGACGACGTACCGGTCGGCCATGGCGGGCATCAGCAGGGCGATGCGTCGCGGCAGCAGGTCGACCCGGCGCACCCCCTCGGCGAGCGCGATCCCGTAGAGCTCGAGCGCGACGTCGGCCGGGTCGGGGTGGCCGCTCACCAGCACCGTCCACGGCGCCTCGGGGTCGAATCGCACCTCCACGCCGACCCCGACGTCCGGGCCCGTCGGCACGACGGGCAGCGGGTCGCGGCGGACGGTGCGCGCGGCGCCCGGCCGGTCCTGCTGCACGTGGGCGAGCTCGTGCGCGATGAGCGCGCGCCCGTCCGCCGTGGCGGGTCGGTACTGGCCCTCGCCGAACCAGGTGTCCCGGCCCACGGTGAGCGCACGGGCCCCCACGGCCCGGGCGAGCCGCGCCGCCTCACGGTTGGTGTGGAACCGGCCGCCGACCGCGGCCGGGTTCATCGGCGCCTCGGGGACGGAGCGGACGGAGCCCGCCGAGCCGGCCGGTCCCGGGGAGCGCACGGAGGCCGGCAGGCCCGTAGACCGCGCCGAGCGTGCCGCGAGCGCTGCCGCGCGGGCCGAGAGCTCCTCGGCGTCGTCGAGCCCGCCGAGCCGTGCGCCGCCGAGCGTGTGGAGGGCAGCCGTCATCGCGCGGTTCCCCGGGACCGGCACACGCGGGGTCGGACCGCTCGGGCGCCCGGGCGGGCTGGGGGATGCGTCGAGGGGTGGGCGACGCACACCCCGCTGGCGCGGCATCGGTCCTCCTCCCGTGGAGGTGCTCCCAGTGTCGCCCCGCGCTCCTCGACCGTCCACGACCGGTGCACCAAGGTGTGCCCCATCGCGCGTTCCGCGCGCGCCGGTGGGGGGGCGACGATCGGCGGGTGAGCGCGCACGGCTCCGACGAGCACGCCGTGGGCACGGCCGCGGAGCAGACCCGCCGCGACCCGCCCGGGCGTGCTCCGTCCCGCGCGTGGACCGCGACGAGCAACCGTGCGCTCGCGCGCGGGCTCGACGGCGTGAGCCGGCCCGAGGACGCGCACGAGCAAGCCGCGCGGCGCCTCGCGGGGCGCTCGCACGGCGGTGTCACGGGCGCGGCTGCCGTCCCGCCACGCGCCGGGCTCGACCCCGTCGCACGCCCGGTCGTGGCGGGCCTGCTCGGCGACACGTTCGACGACGTCACGCTGCACACCGGCGGGGAGGCCGGGAGGGTGGCGCAGGCCGTCGGCGCCGACGCCGTCGCGCGTGGCCCGCACGTGCTGTTCGCGCCCGGCGCCTACCGACCCGCCGACCCGTCAGGGCTACGACTGCTCGTGCACGAGCTCGTGCACACCCGGCAGCCGCCGCGTGACGGTGCGGCGGTCCACCGGGACGGTGCTGCCGTCACCCGGACCTACCTCGTCGAGGCGGCCGAGCCGGAGGTCTTCCTCTTCGCCGGGACCGCCTCGCGCGAGGAGGTCGGCGCGACGTTGTACGGCGACGCGGCCGACGCCCACCAGGTCCAGTTCGTGCCGACGCGGTCGAGCAAGGTCGTCGACGGCGTGATGGCCCAAGGGGCTCGGCCCAGGTCGCCCGGCGCCCTCACGGCGGACGCGCTCGCGTCCCTGCGCTGGGCGCTCGACACGGCGCTGCCCGTCGACGTCGACCGGACCCTCAGCATCCTCGGCGAGGCCTCGATCGACGGCTCGGACGAGGCCGCCCTCACCGAGCTGGCCCTGCGCTGGTCCCAGCGCTCCGACGTCGCGACGGCCGCCGGGGGGAGCTACTTCGACGCGTACCTCGGCGCGCTCGACCGACGTCGGCTCTCCCAGCCGCACTGGTACACCCTCGGCGGGACCGAGACGACCCGATCGGCCCTGCAGTGGCTGCTCATCGAGACGGAGCAGCACTCCGAGCAGATCAGGAAGGCCATCGAGCTGCGCTCGACGGCGTTCACGGGCACGACCGGCTACACCGTGACGGACCGGGCACCGGTGCTCGGGACCGGCGACATCATCGGCCGGTACTACTGGAGCGACGGCGGGTCCAACGCGATCCGCGTGCTCGAGCACATCGGGGACGACGCCGGCGAGGAGGCCGCCGCACGTCTGGCGCAGCGCAGGATCATCGGGTCGGCGTCGACGAGCGGCCTCGGCACGGGGGCCGTGATCCCTTCGCCCGACGGCGGGTTCTCCGCCTACCTCGTCGAGATCATGCTGCTGGACCTGCTCAGCAGGCACCCGTTCGAGGACGAGGGCGGCCACTACTACTGGTACCACCCGGGGACCCGCTTCGTGGCCGCGCACGAGCTGTGGGACCAGGCGACGCGAGCGCAGGCCGTGGGCGACGTGCAGTCGCAGTCGGCGGACTGGGAGATGGACCTCATCGGCCTCGAGACCGCCGCGGGCCGGATCCGTGCGAGCTCCGGCCTCCTGCCACCAGCGTTCCTGGCGACCTGGCAGCGGGCCGACCGCGCCATGATCGGTGTCAGCGGCAAGCTCCTGGCCAAGCAGCCCGTCGACCAGGCGCCGACGCTGCAGGCGGTCAAGGCCTTCTTCGACGCGTCGCGAGCCCTGGTCGCATCGCTGGACGAGGAGCACAACGACTACTACCCGGACAGCGACGCGCCGTCGTCCTCGGTGACGCTCAGCTACACGACGAACCCGTACTTCGGCGGTGAGTACCACGGGAAGCTCGTCCTGAAGCTGACGATGGCGACCACGCCGCAGGCCTGGCGCGCCGTGCTGACGGACTACCACGACGTCACGAAGCAGATGGACGCGTACCTCGCCGCCCAGCTCCGCGCGAAGGGCGACGAGGGCAAGCGGCAGGCCGCCGAGCTCGAGTTCACGGGCGGGGTGGCCCGACGCCTCGACGCCCTCACGCTCGACCACCCGACCGGGCGCAAGCTGCGCGCGACGTTCTACGCGCTCGACACCCTGACCGCCGAGCAGGCCGGGCTGGGCCAGGCGACCGCCCCGCCGATGAACCTGCTGTTCTACACCTACCGCGAGGGCACGACGTGGTACCTCGTCGACCTCACGACCCCGCGCAAGGAGAAGGTCACGGACGAGGGCGGCGGCACCGCCACGACGCCGCCGTGGAAGCTCTTCACCGAGCTCAACACGCGCCTGCGCTTCCCGCGCGGGCGCCTCTACTGGGAGATGCCCGACGGCTCCGTCCGGCTCATGACGACGACCGAGCCCACGACGCTCTCGGACTGGCTCCGCGGCCTCGGCATGGCGATGACTCTGCTCGCGGTCACGGTCGGGACGCTCGGTGCGGGTGTCCCGGCGACGCTCCTCATCATCGGCTCGTCGGCCGCGGGGGTCGGCGGGGCGGTCGTCGAGATGCACGAGAAGGCGGAGGCGGGCGTGCTGAGCCAGGCCGACGTGGTGGTCGGCATCATCGACATCATCACCGGGCTGGCCCAGGCCGGGTCGGCCGCCTCGGGGCGGATCATCGCGCACAGCGCCCTGAAGACGGGTGCGGCCGCCCAGCTCGCGACGCGGCTCGACGCGCACGTCTTCCGTCAGCTCGTCGGCGTGAACCTGTTCGGGCAGGCCGCGTCGTTCGTGGTGACGACGCAGCAGCTGCTCAAGGAGTACGAGGCGGCGAAGGCCGACGCCGACGCCACCGGGAGCGACCTGGCGCTCCGTCGCCTCCTCATGCACATGATCATGTCGGGCGGGATGCTCCTCATGGGCGCGCACGGCGACGTCGTCGACATGACGCGCGGCAGGACCCTGCGTCTCGACACGAGCCTGGGTGCCGACGGCATCGCCCTGCCGGTCCGACCGCGCGCCGAGGTCGACGCCGCCCACGACGCGTGGGTCGCCCAGATGCTCGCGCTCGACCCGCGGGCGGTGCGGGGCCCGCGGACCGGGCGGCCGCTCGAGCCCGGGCTGGTCGGGAGGTTCGAGGACCCGCACACGGCGTACCGCGCGTACGACGCCACCCTGCGACGCCCGGGTGAGGCGGAGGTGGGCGTCTTCCGCAACGCCCGGGGCGAGTACGCCGTGATGATCGGCAGGGCGACGTCCGTCGACCCGCCCGGCGACGGCGGTCCGTGGCGAGCGGTCGTCCACTTCCACAGCAACCCGGGCAACGCCCTGTCGATGCGCATGCCGGCCGGGGCGGACGTCGAGGGTGCGCTGCAGTTCGCCCGCGAGAGCGGTCGGCCGGTCACCGAGTTCGTCGAGGCGCCGCTGCCGGGTGGGGGGAGGGCGGTCACGAGCTACACCGTGACCCCGGACGGCCGGATCACCGTCGAGTACGTGCGTCCGGGTGGGCAGCGCGTCACGCAGTCCCACGCCGACCTGGCGTCCTACCGCGCGGAGCTCGCGTCGCGGAAGATGGCGGTCGACCCGTCGAGCCCGCACTACCGCGAGATGATGGACGACCTCGACGCCCTCTACAGCGGCCAGGGCGGACGCGCGCCCGGCGCGAGGACGTCCACGGGCCTCGACACCGACACGCAGCGGAAGGCGACGGGCGCCGACGCCGACGCGGATGACGCAGCCGGCGGCGGTGGGGGCGGCGGCGGGACCGGGGGCTCGACGAAGGACCCGAAGGTCGCGCGCAGCGAGGCGCTCATCGAGCAGCACGGTGGCCACGCGGCGGCCGCGAGGCAGACCGAGGAGGAGCTCGGTCCGATCATCGAGAAGCTGAGGGCCGGCGGGACCAAGGGTGGCCGGATCGACCCCAGCCGGCTCACCGAGGCCGAGCGGCAGACCCTCGAGGAGGTGTTCCCCGACCTCGACGACCTCGGCACGCTGACGCTCGCGCAGCTCCAGGCGGCGCGGGGCCGCTCGGGCAGCGAGGCGATGAAGTACTACCGGCTGCAGGAAGCCGCGATCGACCAGCTGCGCTACGACAGCCGGCCCCTGCTCGACAGGCTGCGGAGCGCGCTGTCCCAGCGCGTGAAGGACGGCGTCAAGAGCCGCGCGGGCGGCAGGGACGAGTTCTCGCAGGAGCTGCCGCCGAGCCGGCGGACGTCCCCGAGCGGGACCGTCCTCGACGACGGGCTGGAGGTCGACCACGTCGTCTCGCTCGACGAGCTGGTGCGGGACAAGCGGTTCCGTGAGCTCGACTGGGCGGACCAGGTCGTCCTCGCGCACCACCCCGAGAACCTCCGGGCGGTCGACGCGAGCGCCAACTCGAGTCGCGGCAAGAAGCCGTGGCCCGAGTGGAGCACGACGCGGTACTCCAAGCCGGCCCTCGGCCGCGCGGCCGCCCAGGACGAGACGATGCGCAAGATCATCGAGAAGTTCTTCGAGGGCAAGGCGTCGAAGACCCCCTGAGCCGAGGCGCAACCGGCCGCGGGTCGCACGCGCTTAGATGGGCCATGGTCAAGGAGCGCTCACCCTCCGTCGAGCTCGAGGTCGGGCCGCGCACCGTCCGCCTCTCGAACCCCGACCGGGTCTACTTCCCGGCGAGCGGCGCGACCAAGCTCGACCTGGCCCAGTACTACCTCGCCGTCGGCGACGGGATCGTCAACGCCCTGCGCGAGCGGCCCTGCATGCTGCACCGCTACCCGACGGGGGTCGAGGGCGAGAAGGTGCACCAGAAGCGTCTGCCGCACGGCGCACCGCCCTGGATGGAGACCGTCCAACTGTACTTCCCGCGGTACGGCCGGACCGCCGACGAGCTGTGCGTCACGGAGCTCGCGCACGTCATCTGGGCCGTGCAGATGTCGACCGTCGAGTTCCACCCCTGGAACAGCCGCCGCGCCGACACAGAGCGCCCCGACGAGTGGCGGATCGACCTCGACCCGATGCCCGACTGCCCGTTCGACCGGGTCCGCCGGGTGGCCCACGTCGTGCACGAGGTGCTCGACGAGCTCGGCGCCGTCGGGTGGCCCAAGACCTCGGGCGGCGCCGGTCTGCACGTCTACGTGCGGGTCGCGCCGGAGCACGGGTTCACCGACGTCCGGCGGGCCGCGCTCGCGTTCGCCCGCGAGGTCGAGCGGCGCGCGCCCGACGACGTCACGACCACCTGGTGGCGCCGCGAGCGCGACCCGTCGCTCGTCTTCGTCGACTACAACCAGAACGCCCGCGACCACACGATCGCGTCGGCCTACTCGGTGCGCGGCACGCCCGACGCCACGGTCTCGACGCCGCTGCGCTGGGAGGAGCTGGACGACGTCGACCCGCGGGACTGCACGATCCGCACGGTGCCCGGCCGGTTCGCCGAGCTCGGCGACCTGCACGCCGGCATCGACGACGCCGTCTTCGACCTCGCCCCGCTGCTCGAGTGGGCGGCCCGCGACGAGCACGAGGGTGCGAGCGAGCCGCCCGAGCCGGACGGCGACTCCTGAGGCGCCGTCGCCACCGCCCGTCCCGGGCCGGGAGGCCACGTGGGCAGGTTCGGCACCGGCTCCGATGGCGCGCGGGCGCGGGGGTTGCGACGCTGGGGCGAGGACGCTGCGACGGCGCGGGTCCCAGGGGGAGACGGTGGACCTGACCATGACGACGACGACGTCGGGCGAGGCTGGGCCGGGCACTGCCGGGTCCGCCGCGGCAGTTCCGGCGGACGAGCGCGCGGCGTCGGCCGTGACGGATGACCTCCCAGGGGGCGCGCTCACCGCGGAGGAGGCCTGGGACGTGCTCACCGTGCTGGACAGTGGCACCGCACGGGGCGGCGACGTCGGGGAGGCGGTCCTGGCGGCGGTCTCCGCGCTCGCGGGAGCGACGGCAGAGGTGTGGCGCGCGGCGCTGCGCGAGCGCTGCATGGTCGTGCCGTGCTGGGCCAACCCCCATGCGCTCACCGACCTCGGCCGCACGCCCGGCGAGGTGCTCTTCGCGGGCCGTGCCGTTCCCGGGGACCCGCTCGACGTGTACGTCGACGTCGACGCCTGGCTGTGGTTGCAGGAGCGCACCCTGATCGGGCCCGAGGCGCGGGGTCCGGTCAACCTCGTGGCGCACGTCCCGCAGGTCCCGTGGCCGTTCGCCACCGCGGGCCTCACCCACGCGGCCCGCTGGGCGGACGAGCTCGACTCCGCGGACCCCGACGTCGTGCTCGCGGCGGTGGACGCGCTGAACGCCGCGGCGTCGGCGGTTCGGCGCAAGGCCGCGACGGTGCCCTGACCGGAGCCCGGACCCTCCGCTGGCGCGAACCGCACGCGCGACGGACCCACCCGCCGCCCTGACGGTCGCGCCGACCCTCCGGAGGAACCCGCTCAGTCGTCCGGGTGGAGCGATCCGCCCTCGCCCTTCCACCGATGGATCTGCTTGGCGGGGACCGTGCCGTCGTCCGCAACGGGGTCGGCCCGGCTCTGCGTCGCCGGCTCAGTCTCCGGACGGGTCTCCTCGGAGTCCTCCGTCTGGTCCCGGTCCCGTCGATCTGGTGTCATCTCGGCCACCTCCTGCTCGATCCCGCCAGCATGACCCAGACCGGCGTCGTCGTCGCCGCGCGTGCTCGGCCCGGCGACGTAACCGCGCCTAGGATGGACGCAGGACCGACCGGACGATGCACGGCCCGACGGTTCCCAGGACCGAGGAGGCACGGATGTCGACGCCGACCGAGACCGCCTGGACCGACCCGCGCGACGAGCTCGAGGTGGTGGTCCTCCTTCCGAACGGCCGTCTGGCCGGGCGGGCGTTCGCGAGCCGCGCCGAGGCCGAGGCGTGGGCCCGGCCCGACGAGGGCGAACAGGTCCTCGAGATCAACGCCGTCTGCGGCTGCGACCGGTAGCCGGCGCCCCTCAGAACTCGTGTGGCGGGGTAGAGGCTGCGCGCGCTACCGCGCCGCGCCCACGACCTCCGCGAAGGCCTCGGCGATGTCGGCATGCCCCGCGTCGTCGGGATGGACGCAGTCGGGCTGCACCTCCGACGGGTCGATGGCCAAGTAGGTCTCGGCGACCACAGCCCCGTAGGCAGCGGCCTGAGTGCGGATGACGTCGTTGAGCCCGGTGGGCACCGGGCCGCCTCCTTCCAGCACCAGGTCCGCCACGGCCGCCAGCGCATCGGGCCCGCAGTCGCGCAGAGGGTTGTAGTACGCCATCAGCGCGATGGTGGTGCCGTGGCCGGCGGCCTCGCGGAGCCGGCTGAGGATGGTCGTGTAGCTGCCGCTGACCTGCTGCACCAGGGTTGTCGCGACCTGCACACAGGTCGGCGTCACGCCCGCCGCGCAGGCGGCGATGACCGGATTCAGGAGGTCGTTGCCGCCGATGGTGATGGTGATGAGGCGTACGTCGTCGACGGGCCGCCGGTTGCCGTTCCGTTCCTCGAGCAGGGCGATCGCTGCCGGCAGCTGGTCGTCCATCAGGTCGGTCGTCGTGGCGCCGGGGACCGCGAGGTTGACCGACTCCAGCCGGCAGCCGATCGCCCTGCCCTTGCCGCACGAGCGGTCGTCGCGCAGGTCCTCGAGGAGCAGTGGGACGTACCCCAGCTGCGGGCTGCTCGCACCGACTCCGGCCGCGACGGAGTCGCCGAGCGCGAGGTACGTCGACGGCGGCGGCGGTGCCGCGTGACTTGGCGCTGCCACCAGCACCAGGGGTACGAGAGCGACGGTGGTGAGGAAGCGAGACAGGCGCATGGCGGCCTCCACGACGCGACGGCGGCGAGTACAGCGCCGCTTCCGCTCAGCCTAGATCCGGGCGGTCGACCGGGGACACCCGAGCGAGCCGGAGCCCCTCCTCGACGCTCGCCACGCGGCGTCGAGGCTGGACCGGCCCCTCAGCGCTCCGGCTGACCGGGTCAGCCCTTCTCGTCCCCGCTAGCCTCGGGCTCGCGCGTCATCACCGACACGTGAGCGACCTCCAGAGGAGCACATATGGGAAAGCTTCGTCGTACAGGGCTCACCGCAGGGCTCGCCCTCGCTCTGCTGGGCGGGCTGGCCGCGCCGGCACAGGCGTCATATGTCGTCCACCAGGGCTACGAGACCTACGCGGCCTGCTTGCACGCGCAGCGGACGTCGGACTCGTCATGGTCCAAGATCGTGGAGCCCTGCCAGTACGTGAGGGGCACGAGGGGCTCGGTCAGCTACTGGCTCCTCATCGTCCGCTACCGGGGCTGACGCTTCCTCCTTGAGGGCCGCTGCTTCGCTCGATTCCGGCTCGCCTCGGCCTCGATGACCGGCGCCTGGTCAGATCCGCTGAGGTCCGGCCAGGCGCTGTCTCCTCCGCCCTTCGGCACGACCGTGCAGGGCACCTCGAACCGGGCCGAGGCGAGTCCCCGCGGGCGCTCTGCCCGGGACGGGTCGTCGTGAGCGGACCCGGTTCAGCAGCCTGCGCACATGCGGTGCCCCGAGTGGGATTCGAACCCACACTGGATCGGGTTTGAGCCGAACGCCTCTGCCGGTTGGGCTATCGGGGCACGGGCGGCTCCCGGTGCGCCCGGGTGCTGCCGTCGGCCGACGCCGACCCACCGGCGAGGGGAGGGCGGACGGCGCGGCCGACTCCACTAGGCTAGCGCCGTGACCGAGAGTGACGTGCCGCAGACCCCCGACCTCGACCTCCCCGTGGGTGGTCCCGGCCCGGCGCCCGACACGTCCGGCGGCCGCCCGGCACGTCGCGCCGTCGTCGCGGAGGACGAGGCCCTGATCCGCATGGACGTCGTCGAGACCCTGCGTGAGGCCGGGTTCGACGTCGTCGGCGAGGCGGGCGACGGCGAGACCGCGGTGCGGCTCGCGATCGAGCTCAAGCCCGACGTCGTCGTCATGGACGTGAAGATGCCCGTCATGGACGGCATCAGCGCGGCCGAGAAGATCGGCAAGGAGCACGCGGCCCCCGTCGTCCTGCTGACCGCGTTCTCGCAGACCGAGCTCGTCGAGCGCGCGCGTGACGCGGGCGCCATGGCGTACGTCATCAAGCCGTTCACGCCGGCGGACCTGCTCCCGGCGGTCGAGATCGCGATCTCCCGCTACAGCCAGATCAGCGCGCTCGAGGCCGAGGTCGCCGACCTCGCCGACCGGTTCGAGACGCGCAAGCGCGTCGACCGCGCGAAGGGTCTGCTCATGACGAAGATGGGCCTCACCGAGCCCGAGTCGTTCCGCTGGATCCAGAAGACCTCCATGGACCGGCGCCTCACGATGCGCGAGGTGGCCGACGCCGTCATCGAGCAGGTCGGCGGCGCGGCCTCCTAACGTCCGCACGGCTCGACCGGACGCAGCGCCGCGCCCGGTCGGGATCGTCGCGCCCGCGACACGACGGTGAGCCGCATCGCAGGTCAGCGGCTTGGTCACAACTCGGCAACGACCGCGCCCGATATGGCGCGCGTCACACCACCGACACACAGACGGGGTACCTTTCCGAGCACAGTCCCGCACCGGACGCACTTTCCCCACCGGTGAGGGAGAACTCGTGCTCACGACAAGGGAGCTCCGTATGAAGAGATCCACCTACGCGGTCCGCGCAGCTGCGCTGACCGGTGCCGTCGCGCTCGTCCTCACCGCCTGCACGGCCGGCGGTGGCGAGGAGGGCGGCGGTGGCGGCGAGGAGGAAGGCGGCGGCTCGGGCGAGAGCACCAGCAGCCCGCTGATCGTCGGCACCCTCCTGCCGCAGACCGGTTCGCTCGCGCAGCTCGGCCCCCCCGAGATCGCGGGTGTCGACCTGGCCGCCCAGGAGATCAACGAGGCCGGTGGCGTCCTCGGGAGCGAGATCGAGATCGTCCACACGGACTCCTCGGACGCCGAGCACGCCGAGGTCGCCACGCAGTCGGTGACGGACCTGATCAGCCAGGACGTCGCCGTCATCATCGGGGCCGCGTCCTCGTCGGTCACCCGCAACGTCATCGACGACATCACGGGCGCCGAGATCGTCCAGATCTCGCCCGCGAACACGGCGACGGACCTGTCGGGCTACGACCCGTTCTACTTCCGGACCGCTCCGCCGGACACCGTCCAGGGCTCCGCGCTGGCGAACCTCATGCTCGGCGACGGCGCCACGAACGTCGGCGTCCTCGTCTTCAACGACGACTACGGCATCAGCCTGCGGAACGTCGTGCAGACGGTCGTCGAGGAGGCCGGCGGGACGATCACCTACGGCAACGAGGGTGAGGAGTTCGACCCGCAGGAGCAGAACTTCAACTCGATCGTGTCGACGGCCCTGGCGACGAGCCCGGACGCCCTCGCGGTCATCGCCTTCACCGACCAGACGCCGCTGATCCTGCCGGAGCTCGCGACGCAGGGCTTCGACATGTCGAAGGTCTACCTGGTCGACGGCAACCTGCAGAACTTCGCGGACACCTTCGACCCGGGTCTTCTCACCGGGGCGCAGGGCACCCTGCCGGGCGCCTTCCCGACCGAGGAGTTCCAGGCGCGCCTGCTCGAGGTCAACCCCGACCTGCAGGACTTCTCCTACGCGGCCGAGTCCTACGACGCGACCATCCTGGCGGCCCTCGCGGCGGTCAAGGGCGGCGCGACGGACGGCGCGACCATCCAGGAGAACATGGCGGCCGTCTCGGGCGCCGACGGCGGCGAGAAGTGCTCGACCTTCGCCGACTGCGTCGAGCTCATCGAGGCCGGCGACGACATCGACTACGAGGCGCAGTCCGGTGTGGGCCCGTTCAACGGGGACAACGACCCGTCGTCCGCGTACATCGGCGTCTACCAGTTCGGCGAGGACAACACGTACACGTTCTCGAAGTCGGAGTTCGGCGAGATCGGCTGACCCTGTTTCAGCGACCTCGTCGGCTGGCCTGAGGGTCGGCCGGCGAGGACGACCGACAGAGCACGAGAAGGCCCGGTGCGGAGATCCGCACCGGGCCTTCTCGTCGTGCCGGGGACCGGCTGACCGGTCCCGTGGGTCGTCAGCCCGCCGTCGTGCCGTGGTCGGTCGGGTCGCCCGTGAGCGGCGGGACCGTCGGGTGCGCCTTGGCGGCCGCCTCCACGTCCGTGGCGAGCGTGCCCAGGTACAGCTGGATGACCTTCGGGTCGTTCATGAGCTCGCGCCCGGGCCCGGAGTAGGCATTGCGGCCCTGGTCCAGCACGTAGCCGCGGTCGCAGATCTGCAGGCAGCGGCGGGCGTTCTGCTCGACGATGACGACCGAGACCCCGGCCTTGTTGATCTTCCGGGTCCGGATGAACGTCTCGTCCTGACGCACGGGGGAGAGACCGGCGGACGGCTCGTCCAGCAGCAGCACCGACGGTTCGATCATGAGGGCGCGCGCCATCGCGACCATCTGCCGCTCGCCGCCGGACAGCGAGCCGGCACGCTGACGCCGCCGGTCCCCGAGGGTGGGGAAGAGGTCGGTGATGAACTCGAACCGCTCGGCGAAGCGCTGCGGGGCCTGGAACATGCCCATCTGCAGGTTCTCCTCGATGGTCAGCGAGGGGAACACGTTGTTGTTCTGGGGCACGAAGCCGACGCCTCGGCGCACGAGCGCGTCGGCGCGGTGGTTGGTGATGTCGTCGCCCTCGAGCACCACGCTGCCCGAGCGCACGCCGACCAGGCCGAAGAGCGCCTTGAGGAGGGTCGACTTGCCGGCGCCGTTGGGTCCGATGATGCCGACGAGCTCCCCGGGGTGCACCACGAGGCTGCAGCCGTTGAGGATGTCGACACCAGGCAGGTACCCGGCCACGAGCTCGGTCGCGGCGAGCAGGGGGGTCCCCGCCGGCGCGCCGCGGTGCACCTCGGTGTCGGTCGTCCCGGTGCCTGCGCCCGCGGGGACAGGTGCTGCGCTCATCGCTTCTCCTCCTCGGCCTGGACCTCGGCCTCGAGCTGCTCCGCGACGTCGTCGCTGAGCAGCGCGTCGTCGCCGAGGTCCGTGTCGTGGTGCGCGCCCAGGTAGGCGTCGACCACGGCGGGGTCCTGCATGACGGTCTCGGGCGGCCCCTCGGCGACGATGCGCCCCTCGGCCATGACGATCACCCAGTCGGAGATGTGCCGGACCATGTGCATGTCGTGCTCGACGAACAGCACGGTCATGCCGTCGTCGCGCAGCGCCTGGATGTGGCCCAGGAGCGACTGCGTGAGCGCGGGGTTCACGCCGGCCATCGGCTCGTCGAGCATGACCATCGTCGGCTTGCTCATGAGCGCGCGCGCCATCTCGAGCAGCTTGCGCTGCCCGCCCGACAGGCTGCCCGCGAACGAGTCGCGGTGGTGGTCGAGCTTGAACCGCACGAGCAGCTCCTCGGCCTGCTCCGTGATCTCGCGCTCGCGCGCGCGCCACAGGGGCGGGACGAGCGCCGTGAACAGGTTCTCGCCGGGCTGGGATCCGGCGCCGAGCCGCATGTTCTCGATCACGGTCATCCGCGAGAGGGCCTTGGTCAGCTGGAACGTGCGGACCATGCCCTTGCGGGCGACGCGTGCGGCGGGCAGGCCGTGGAGCGAGCGACCCTCGAACGTCCAGGTGCCCGAGCTCGGCTTGTCGAAGCCCGTCAGCAGGTTGAAGAAGGTCGTCTTGCCGGCACCGTTCGGACCGATGAGCGCGGTGATCGCGCCGCGCTGGATCTCGACGTGCTGGACGTCGACCGCCGTCATGCCGCCGAAGCGGCGGACGACGTCGTCCGCGACGACGATCGGGTCCGGCTTGGCGGCCCCCGGCTCCCGGGGGACGTCGGCGAGGGCGCGGACGGCGCTGTCAGTGGGCATTGATCGCCAGCTCCTTCTTGTCGCCCAGGATGCCTTGTGGCCGGAAGATCACGAGGAGCATCAGCGTGATGCCGACGATGATCCAGCCGAACTGCTCGATCTGCTCCGAGCGCATGACCGTCTCGGGGACGGTGCCGCGCATGACCAGCTTGATGAGCATGAGCGCCGCCCAGAACAGCATGGACCCGAGGATCGGTCCGAACACGGTCGCGGCGCCGCCGAGCAGCAGGATCGTCCAGATGAAGAACGTCATCGAGCGGCCCATGGCGTCCGGTTGGACCGCTCGTGGCAGGACGTAGATGATCCCCGCGACCGCTCCGATCACGCCGCCCAGCACGAGCGACTGCATCTTGTACGCGTAGACGTTCTTGCCGAGCGAGCGCACGGCATCCTCGTCCTCGCGGATGCCCTTGAGCACGCGACCCCACGGGCTGCGCATGAGCAGCCAGATCAGGAGGCAGGCCAGCGCGACGACGCCCCAGCCGACGATCCGGATCCACCAGCTGTTCGACGCGTTGATCGCGTACTCGAACGGGCCGAGCTCCCAGGTGCCGTCGGGGAAGGGCGACGCGTCCTGGAACGTGTGCTTGTAGCTGTTGCCCCGCAGGCCGCTGGAGGCGCCCGTGAGGTCGGTCAGCGTGGTGGACCTGCCGACGATGCGGACGATCTCCGCCGCGGCGATCGTGACGATCGCCAGGTAGTCGCCCCGCAGCTTGAGCGTCGGGATGCCGAGGATGAGGGCGAAGACCACCGCGGCCAGGATGGCGGCGAGCACGGCCGCCCACAGCGGCCAGCCGGCGATGGTCGCGATGGCGAACCCGTACGCGCCCAGCAGCAGGAAGCCCGCCTGACCCATGTTGAGGAGCCCGGTCAGCCCGAAGTGGATGTTGAGGCCGATGGCCGCGAGGGCGTAGGCCGCCGTCGTGGGGGCGATGATCTCGCCCGCGACGTTGACGAGGAGGTTGGTCCAGTCCACGGTGTCTCCCTTATCCCACGCGCGTCGCGCGGCCGAGGATGCCCTGCGGACGGAACAGCAGGACGAGGATGAGGATCACGAGCGCCGCGCCGTAGCGCATGTCGCTCGGGATCCAGAGGCTCGAGAGCTCGACGACGAGCCCGATGACGATCGACCCGGCGAGTGCGCCGAACGCGGCGCCGAGGCCGCCGAGCGTCACGGCGGCGAACATGAGCAGCAGGAGCGCGCCACCCGAGTTCCACCGCGCCGCGCCGAGGTAGAGGCCGAGCAGCACGCCGCCGAGGCCGGCGAGACCGGCGCCGAGCGTCCAGACGACCCGGATGATCCGGTTGACGCTGATGCCCGACGCGGCCGCGAGCGCGGCGTTGTCCGACACGGCGCGGGTGGCCCGGCCGGTCCGGGTGCGGAGCAGGAAGTACGACACGGCGGCGAGCGTGACGAGGGCGATGATGACGGAGGCCACCGTCTGCCGCGTGACCAGCACCGGCCCGAACGAGACCGACGTCGGCGTCGACGTGACGACGCGCAGCGGGCCGGCGCCGAAGAAGAACTGGAAGACGTACTGCAGGGCCATCGAGAGGCCGATCGTGACGATCATCGCCTGGACCAGGCCGACGTTGCGACGGCGCAGCGGCTGCCAGATGGCCGCGTCCTGGAACCAGCCGCTCGCGGCGGCGAGGACGACCGCGAGCGTGCCCGCGACGACGAGCGGCAGCCCCCAGAACTGCACGCCCATGTAGGCGAGGATGCCGCCGAGCGTGACCTGCTCGCCGTGCGCGAAGTTGCTCAGCCCGGTGGTGCCGTAGATGAGGGAGAGGCCCACCGACGCGAGCGCGAGGAGCAGGCCGAAGATGAGCCCGCTGACGAGCTGCTGGACGAACCGCGTCATGGTGACGCCGCCGCTGCTGCTGGTGCCGACGCCCGCGGGCTCCTCGCCCGGCTCGCCCGCCGCGTCGTCGGGCTGGTCCCCGCCTCCGGGGCCCTCGGCGCCGTCGTCGTCGCCCGCGTCGGGTGCCTGCTCCGCGGGTGCGCCCAGCGGGAAGAGCGCCGGCCTGCTCGCGCCGAGCTCGACCGTCACCTCGCGCGGGTTGTTCGCGGGGTCACGCAGGGTCTCCCCGGCGGGCAGCGTGCCCTCGTCGAGGGTCACGGAGTAGGTGCCGGCGGACGTGACGGACGCCGACCACCGGCCGTCGGGCCCCGTGGTCGCCGCCAGCTCCTGCCCCTCGCCCTCGATCGTGAGGGCGACGCCGACGGCGGGTTCGCCGGCCGCGGTCCGGATCGTGCCGTTGATGCAGGCGCTCTCCCCGGTGGGCGCGCACTGCTCGGTGGCGGCCACGGCCGCGGACTGGCCGAGCGCCGTGGCGCTCAGGGTCAGCAGCAGCAGGACGAGCCACCGTCCGACCGTGCCGACGACCCGCGGGGGCCGAGATGTCCATGACCGTGCCCGCGAGGACGCAGCTCGTCGCACGTGTGGTCTCCGTCCGTTCTCGCGCTGGTGCGCGGAGTGGTGCCCGCGCGGCGCTGCGCGGAGGTGCCCGTCCTGCGGCTCTCGGCCGAGGTGCCCAGGAGACTAGGCACGTCATGTTTCGGACGCATGACGGACACGCCACACCTTTGCAGGGTTTTTCCCCGCGCCCAACCCGTTCCCCGCAGGTCAGCGCCCGAGGGGCGGTGCCTGAACAGGGGACTTTGCTGGGAGACCCCCGACCGTTATCTTTTCGTCATCGAACCCGGCCGCCCGCCCCCAGGGGCCGCCGGGGCCCTGCACCGGAGGAGGCTCGTCGACGTGCGTCCCGGGATCGAGGTAGGGCCGGCTGAGCCGGTGGACATGGACGGTCTGGTCCGGTTGTGCCTCGCGGCCCGGGAGGAGTCCTCCGTCGGCTCCCAGGTGTGCAGCGCCGAGCCGGGGATGCTCGCCCAGCAGCTCGGCGCCCTCACGGCCGCACCCGGGGGCACGGTCCTCGTCGCGCGGAGCGACGGCGCCGTCGTCGGCCTGCTGCTGGCGCGGCTGCTGGGTCCGAACCCCTTCACGGACGACGTGAGCCTCGCCGTCGAGGCGCTGTACGTCGCGACGTCGCACCGGCGCCGCGGCGTCGGTCACGCGCTCATGGTCGGTGCGGCGGACGTGGCGGCGGCCGCGGGTGCGGAGCACGTCTACGCGGCCCCGATCCCCGGTGCCCGGGGCATGCAGCGCTTCTTCGTGCAGCTGGGGTTCGCGCCCGCGGCTGCCCACCGCATGACCAGCACGTCGGCGCTCCAGCGGCGCCTGGCGCTCGACACGACGGCGCCGCGGCGGCCGGGTCCGCGCGGCCTGGAGGACCTCATCGCCCGGCGCCGGCAGTCACGGGCGGGGCTGGTGGCGACGAAGGACGTCGTGCGCGCGGCGGAGGTGCAGGCGGCTCAGCCCGCGCGCCTGTCGATCAGCAAGCAGGTCAGGCGTGCCGTGCAGACCCGGCGGGACGCGGAGTCCTCGACCACGATCTCGTAGCTCGCCGTCGTCCGGCCGAGGTGCAGCGCGGTCGCGCGCCCGGTGACGACCCCCTCGAGTGCGGAACGGTGGTGCGTCGCGCCGACCTCGATGCCGACGGCCTGGCGTTCCTCACCCGCATGGAGCATCGCCGCGAAGGAGCCCAGCGTCTCCGCGAGGACGACGGAGGCCCCGCCGTGCAGCAGCCCGTAGGGCTGGGTGTTGCCCGCCACCGGCATCGTCCCGACCGCCCCGGACGCGGACGCCTCGAGGATCTCTATGCCCATCCGCTCCATGAGCGTCCCGCGGTTCTGCTCGCGGATGGCGGCCACGACGTCGGTGGGCTCGGCGGGGGGCGTGTCGGTCATGGCCGATAGGTTGGCACCCGTGGACGACCTGGCGCGAACGCGACCCCTGCTGCTGCTGATCGACGGTCACTCGATGGCCTACCGGGCGTTCTTCGCCCTGCCGGTCGAGAACTTCTCGACGACGACGGGCCAGCCGACGAACGCGGTGTACGGCTTCACGGCGATGCTCGCGAACCTCCTGCGGGACGAGCAGCCGACGCACGTCGCGATCGCGTTCGACGCGGGCCGCACCACCTTCCGCACGGAGCAGTACCCGGCGTACAAGGGCACGCGGGACGCGACGCCGTCGGAGTTCAAGGGTCAGGTGCCGCTGATCCAGGAGATCCTCGACAGCATGCGGATCGTCACGGTCCAGAAGGACAACTTCGAGGCCGACGACGTCATCGCGACCCTCACCACGGAGGCCGTCGCCCAGGGCATGGACGTGCTGGTCTGCACGGGGGACCGCGATGCGCTCCAGCTGGTGAGCGACGCCGTGACCGTGCTCTACCCGCGCAAGGGCGTCTCGGACCTGGTGCGCTTCACGCCCGCTGCCGTCGAGGAGAAGTACGGCGTCCCGCCCGAGCGCTACCCCGACCTCGCGGCGCTGGTGGGGGAGACGAGCGACAACCTGCCCGGGATCCCGGGCGTCGGCCCCAAGACGGCGGCGAAGTGGATCACGACCTACGGCGGCCTCGACGGCGTGCTCGCCGCGGCGTCGCAGATCACGGGCAAGGCCGGCGACAACCTGCGGCTGGCGCTCGACCAGGTGCGCATCAACCGGATGCTCAACGGCGCGGTGCGCGACGTCGAGCTGCCGATCGGCGTGGCCGACGCCGAGGTGCAGCCGTGGGACCGCGAGGCCATGCACACGGTGTTCGACGCGCTGCAGTTCCGCACGCTCCGTGAGCGCCTCTTCGCGATGGTCCCCGAGGAGGCGCCCGAGACGACGGGCTTCGACCTCCGCCTCACGGTCCCGCCCCCGGGTGGGCTCGGCGCCTGGTTGGCCGCCCGGGCCGGCACGCAGCTCGCGATCGACGTCAGCGGCCGCGCCACCCCGGCGTCGGGCGACGCGTGGACGGTGGCGATCGCCGACGGCCCGGAGGAGGCCGTCAGCCTCGACCTCACCGAGATCGACCCCGAGGACGAGGTCGCGCTCGCCGCGTGGCTCGCGGACCGCGCGGCGCCGAAGGCGGTGCACGGCGCCAAGGAGGCCTGGCACGCGTTGGCCGGGCGCGGGCTCGCGCTCGACGGCGTCGTGTTCGACACGCTGCTCGCGTCGTACCTGTGCCACCCGGACCAGCGCTCCTACGAGCTCGGCGACCTGGCGATCCGCCACCTCCACCGCGAGCTGCGCACCGAGGAGGCTGCCGCCGGCGCCGGCCAGGGAGCGCTCGACCTCGACCTCGAGGGCAGCTCGGAGGGCCGCCGCACCGGGCTGCGGGCCGCGGCCGTCGCCGAGCTCGCCGCGATGCTGGGTCCCGAGGTCGCGGACCGCGGCGCGCGGCACCTGCTGGACCAGGTGGAGCTGCCCCTGGTCGGCGTGCTCGCGGGCATGGAGCAGGCGGGCATCGCGGCCGACGTCGACTACCTCGGCGGGCTCGAGCAGGAGTTCGCCCGCGCGGTCTCGGACGCGGCGGCCGAGGCGTACGCGGTCATCGGGCGCGAGGTGAACCTCGGCTCGCCGAAGCAGCTCCAGGAGGTGCTCTTCGACCAGCTCGGCATGCCGAAGACGAAGAAGATCAAGAGCGGCTGGACCACCGACGCCGCGTCGCTCACCGACCTCTTCGAGCGCACGCAGCACCCGTTCCTCGCGCACCTGCTCGCGCACCGTGACGCCTCGCGGCTGCGGCAGACGGTCGAGGGCCTCCTACGGTCGATCGGCATCGACGGGCGGATCCACACGACGTTCCAGCAGACGATCGCTGCCACCGGCCGCATCTCCTCGACGGACCCCAACCTGCAGAACATCCCGATCCGCACCGAGTCGGGACGGCAGATCCGGCGCGCGTTCGTCGTCGGCGAGGGCTACGAGACCCTGCTCACCGCCGACTACAGCCAGATCGAGATGCGGATCATGGCCCACCTCTCCGGGGACGAGGGGCTCATCACCGCGTTCCGGTCGGGCGAGGACCTGCACAACTTCGTCGCCTCACGCGTGTTCGGCGTCGGCACGGACGAGGTGACGCCGGCCATGCGCTCGAAGATCAAGGCGATGTCCTACGGGCTCGCCTACGGCCTGTCGGCGTTCGGCCTGTCGAAGCAGCTCACGATCCCGGTGAGCGAGGCGTCGACCCTCATGGAGGACTACTTCGCGCGGTTCGGCGGTGTGCGCACGTACCTGTCGGGCGTGGTCGACGAGGCCCGCCGGTCGGGGTACACGGCGACCATCCTCGGCCGCCGTCGCTACCTCCCGGACCTCACGAGCGACAACCGTCAGCGTCGTGAGATGGCCGAGCGGATGGCGCTCAACGCGCCGATCCAGGGCAGCGCGGCGGACATCATCAAGGTCGCGATGCTCGGCGTCGAGCGCCGGCTCGCGGAGAACGGCATGCGGTCCCGGATGCTCCTGCAGGTGCACGACGAACTCGTCCTCGAGGTCGCCGCGGGGGAGCGCGCCGCCGTGGAGGAGCTGGTGCGCACGGAGATGGGGTCGGCGGCCGAGCTCTCGGTGCCGCTCGACGTCTCGGTGGGCACGGGCAGCAGCTGGCACGAGGCCGGTCACTAGACCCGGCACGCGGTCCGGCGCCGCGGAGGACCTCGGCGATTGTTCGATGGGTGAGCAAAACGCGGCGACACGCCGCGTGAGGGTCGCGTCGATTCGTGACCTCCGACACACTTTGTCGCGCGGTGGCAGGGTGGCCACCACGAGATCCAGCCGGAGGCAGCATGTCCGAGGTCCTCGAGCCAGCTGAGACCGACTACCAACGGGTGCAGAGATCCCAGGAGTTCCAGGACCTGCGCCGCAGGTTCCGCACCTTCGTCTTCCCGATGACCGCGTTCTTCCTGATCTGGTACTTCGCCTACGTGCTGCTCGCGGCCTACGCGCACGACTTCATGAGCATCCGCGTGGCCGGCAACATCACGGTCGGCCTGCTCTTCGGGCTCGCGCAGTTCGTGTCCACGTTCGCGATCACGATGATCTACGCGAACTGGGCCAACAAGAAGCAGGACGCGGTGGCCGACCGGCTGCGCGAGCACATCGAGACGGGTGAGGTCCGATGATCCTGCGCGCAGCGGCGACGACCGAGCAGGTCGGCGACCCCGCGATCAACATCGCCATCTTCGGGGCGTTCGTGCTCGTCACGCTCGTGATCGTGTTCCGGGCCTCCCGGAACAACAAGACCGCGGCGGACTACTACGCGGCCGGACGCTCGTTCACCGGCCCGCAGAACGGCACGGCCATCGCGGGGGACTACCTGTCCGCTGCGAGCTTCCTCGGCATCGCCGGGGCCATCGCGATCAACGGCTACGACGGCTTCCTGTACTCGATCGGCTTCCTCGTGGCGTGGCTCGTGGCGCTGCTGCTCGTCGCCGAGCTGCTGCGCAACACGGGCCGCTTCACCATGGCCGACGTCCTCTCCTTCCGGCTCAGGCAGCGCCCGGTCCGGATGGCGGCCGCGCTCGCGACCCTCATGGTCGTGTTCTTCTACTTGCTCGCGCAGATGGCGGGTGCGGGCGGCCTGGTGGCGCTGCTCCTGGGCATCGACTCGACGGCCGGCCAGGGCGTCGTCATCGCCGTCGTCGGCGCGCTGATGATCCTGTACGTGCTCGTCGGCGGGATGAAGGGCACCACCTGGGTGCAGATCGTCAAGGCGGTCCTGCTCATCGCCGGCGCGCTCGTGATGAGCATCTGGGTCATGGCGAAGTTCGGCTTCAACCTCTCGGCGCTGCTCCAGGGCGCGATCGACGCGGGCGGCGAGGGCGGCGAGGCGCTCATCGAGCCGGGCAAGCAGTACGGGATCTCGGCGCTGACGCGGATCGACTTCATCTCGCTGGCGCTCGCCCTCGTGCTCGGGACCGCGGGACTCCCGCACGTCCTCATGCGCTTCTACACGGTGCCGTCCGCCAAGGAGGCCCGCCGGTCGGTCGTGTGGGCCATCTGGCTCATCGGCGCCTTCTACCTGTTCACGCTCGTCCTGGGCTACGGAGCCGGTGCGCTCGTCGGCCCGGAGACCATCCGGAGCGCTCCGGGCGGTGTGAACTCCGCCGCACCGCTCCTCGCGTTCGAGCTGGGCGGCGTGCTCCTGCTCGGGTTCATCTCGGCCGTGGCCTTCGCGACGATCCTCGCGGTCGTCGCAGGGCTCACGATCACGGCGGCGGCGTCCTTCGCGCACGACATCTACGCCAACGTGATCAAGCGAGGCGAGGTCAACCCCGACGGCGAGGTGCGGGTCGCACGCATCACCGTGGTCGTCATCGGCATCCTCGCGATCTTCGGAGGGATCTTCGCGCAGGGGCAGAACATCGCGTTCCTCGTGGCCCTCGCCTTCGCCGTGGCGGCGAGCGCGAACCTGCCGACGATCATCTACTCGCTGTTCTGGCGGCGGTTCAACACGTCGGGCGCGCTGTGGAGCATGTACGGCGGGCTCATCTCCTGCATCGTGCTCATCGCGTTCTCGCCCGTCGTCTCGGGCAAGGTGGACCCGGTCACCGGCGCGAGCCTGTCGATGATCAAGGACACGAACGTCGACTTCGCGATCTTCCCGCTGTCGAACCCCGGGATCATCTCCATCCCGCTCGCGTTCCTGCTCGGCATCGTCGGGACACTCCTGAGCAAGGAGCGGCCCGACGTCGAGAAGTTCGCCGAGATGGAGGTGCGGTCCCTCACAGGAGCGGGCGCCGAGAAGGCGACCGTCCACTGATCCGCAGCAGCTGACGCACGACGACGCGCCCGCCCGGCCCCGGCCCGGCGGGCGCGTCGTCGCGTGCGGTCTGCCCCGCCGATCCGGGCTGTCGGCGGCAGCGCGTGACCGGGCCCTCAGTGCGGCACGCGGCAGACGAAGATCGCCGTCCCGGGCAGCAGTGCGCCACGCACGGGACCCCAGCCGCCCCACGTCCGGTCGTGCCCCTCGGGCCACCCGGGCTCGACGAGGCGCTCGAGCGCGAAGCCCGCGTCGACCAGCTCACGCACGTGGTCGCCGACCGTGCGGTGGTACTCGGCGTAGGCGACGCGTCCGTCGTCGTCCGTCTCGACGTACGGCCGGCGGTCGAAGTACGAGCGGACGGCCGTCAGACCGCGCTCGCTGGGGTCGTCCGGGAACGCCCACCGCAGGGGGTGCGTCACCGCGAAGACCCAGCGGCCACCCGGACGCAGGACACGCGCGACCTCGCGGTGCACCGCGTCGGCGTCGGGCACGAACGGGACCGCGCCGAACGCCGTGAACGCGACGTCGAACGAGGCGTCCGCGAAGGGCAGCCGTCGGGCGTCCGCCTGCACCATCGCCGGCGCGGCCGGCGCGGCCGGCGCGGGCTCGGTGTGCCGCGG
>NZ_JACVQL010000011.1 GCF_019733465.1 Actinotalea ferrariae
CGTCTGCGGCCAGCATGGCACAGCGCGCCGACGCCGCGGGCGTCGCGGGACTGCGGCGTCGTGGGCGTGCGGCGTGGCCGGCGCGTGCCGTCGCTAGCATGCGGTGGGCCTTGCCGCGGCGCCCCTGCGCTCGCGTGACGTGGTGGCCCGTCGGTGCGGTGCGGCGGAGGAGACGAGATGGCCCTGGGCTGGGACGTGCACGGCGACGGACGGCGGATCGGCCCTGGCGCCGTCGTCTCCCCCGAGGAGCGCCTGAGCTGGCCGCGCACCATCGGGATCGGCATGCAGCACGTCGTCGCGATGTTCGGCGCGACGTTCCTCGTGCCCATCCTCACCGGGCTCCCGCCCGCGACGACGCTCTTCTTCTCGGCGCTCGGCACCGTGCTCTTCCTCGTCATCACCGGGAACCGGCTGCCGAGCTACCTCGGCTCGAGCTTCGCCTTCCTCGCGCCGATCGCCGCGGCGCAGGCGCAGGGCGGCACGAGCCTCGCGCTCGGGGGTGTGCTGCTCACGGGCGTGCTGCTCGCCGTCGTCGGGCTCGTGGTGCACGTGGTCGGGTCGCGCTGGATCGACGTGATCATGCCCCCCGTGGTGACCGGCACGATCGTCGCGCTGATCGGCCTCAACCTCGCGCCCACCGCGTGGGGCAACGTGCAGAAGGCGCCGGTGACCGCGGTCGCGACCCTGCTCGCCGTCGTGCTCGTCACCGTGCTGTTCCGCGGCATCCTGGGCCGCCTCGCGATCCTCATGGGCGTGCTCGTGGGGTACCTCGTGGCCGTGCTGCGCGGCGAGGTCGACTTCGCCGACGTGCGCGCCGCCGCGTGGGTGGGCCTGCCCGACTTCACGGCGCCGACGTTCGACCTGTCCGTCCTCGGTCTGTTCCTGCCGGTGGTGTTCGTGCTGGTCGCCGAGAACGTGGGGCACGTGAAGTCCGTCGCCGCCATGACCGGCCGGGACCTCGACCCGCTCATGGGCCGCGCGCTGCTGGCCGACGGCGTGGCGACCACGCTCGCGGGCGCCGGCGGCGGCTCGGGCACCACGACGTACGCCGAGAACATCGGCGTCATGGCGGCGACGCGCGTGTACTCGACCGCGGCCTACTGGGTGGCGGCCGCGACGGCGCTCGTGCTGAGCCTGTCGCCCAAGTTCGGCGCGGTCATCGGCACCATCCCCGACGGCGTCCTGGGCGGGGCGACCACCGTCCTCTACGGGATGATCGGCATCCTCGGCGCGCGCATCTGGGTGCAGAACCGGGTCGACTTCTCCGACCCCGTCAACCTCACGACGGCCGCCGTCGCGCTCGTGGTCGGCATCGCCAACTACACGTGGGCCGTGGGCGAGGTCGCGTTCGAGGGCATCGCGCTCGGCACGGCCGCGGCCGTCGGGATCTACCACCTCATGCGCGGCGTGGCCCGGTGGCGCGGCACGACGCAGGAGCCCGCCAGCCCGGCGTCGGTGCCGGGCGGCACCGAGCTCGAGGACCGCACGCCGCACTGAGGGTCGTCCGAGAACGGGCGGGCCGGGGCGCGCGTCCCGCGGACGCGGCGTCGGGGCGCGGGCTAGCCCCGCCCGGCGTCCAGCCGCAGGCCCAGCAGCGCGCCGCCGTCGTCCTCCTCGAGCGTCGTGAACCCGAGGTGGTGGTAGAAGGCGCGGGCCCGTGCGTTGGCCGCGCCGACGCCGAGGTGCACGCCCGGCACGTCGCGCTCGCGCAGCGCGGCGAAGAGCCGCTCGAGCAGCGCGCGCCCGTGACCACCGCCCTGCGCGACGGGCAGCAGGTCGACGTGCAGGTGCGCGGGGAAGCGGGCGGCGACGTCGGGGTCCGTGCGGCGCGGCTCGTGCACGAGCTGCACGAGCGCGGCGTCCCGGCTGCCGGGCTCCGCGCTGCCCTGCGGGTGGCGCTCGCGGACGAGCGGCCACCACCGCTCCTCGCACGCCGCCTCGAACGCCGCGGTGTCCGCCACGCCCACGACGTAGCCGAGCGGGACGTCGTCGTCGTTCGCCACGACGAACGCGAGGTCGGGGCTCAGCACCAGGTAGGGCCGCAGGTAGACGTCCGCGAGGAGCTCGGGGTGCGCGTAGAGGTCGGTGGCGTCGCCGCCCGCGTGACCGGTGCGGATGCAGATGTCGTCGAGCGCGGCGGCGTCGTCGGCGCGCGCCGCGCGGATCCGCAGCCCCACGGTCAGCCCTCGGGAGCCGGCTCGCCCTCGACGGCCGGTGCGGTCGTGGGCGTCGGTGCCGGGAGCGCGGCCTCGCGGGCCTCCTCGAGCGGCACGCAGCCCTCGACAGGTGCGAGCGGCGCGGCGGGGTCGAGCACCACGGCGGCGGGGTCGACGAGCGTCTGGAACTCCTCGCCGAGCACGAGGTCGACCGTGGCCTCGGCGCGCTGGTCCATGACGAGCGTCGGCGCCGTGAGGTGCGCGGCGAGCGTGTAGGCCTGGGCGAGGCCCGTCTCGCCGAAGGTGATCTGAGCGGTGCCCGGCAGGCGCGCGGGGTAGTTGCTCGCCATCGGGACGACGAAGCCGCGCATGCTCAGCGCGCTGCTCGTCTCGCCCGCGAGGCCCGAGCGACCGGCGCCGTTGAGCACGTTGACCGCGACGCCGGCGTACGCGACGGGCAGCGTGCCCTCGGGCGGGCACGGCGGCGGCGGGAGCGCGGTGGCGCCGTCCTCGGGCTCGGGCGTGCTGAACTCGCGGTCGAGGAACGGCGCGGAGATGACGCCCGTGTAGATCGCGGCCGAGCCCAGGCCCGCGACGGCGAGGGCGGCGATGAGCGAGCCGAAGATGACCGCCTGCCGCTCGTGCGTCCGGCGCCGCCGCAGCCGCCGTTCGCGCTCGGCGGCGCTGAGCTCCTCCATCAGTCCTCCAGGACGAGCACGCGCGCGTGCAGGATGGGCCGCTGCTGGAGCGCGGCGCGTACGGCGCGGTGCAGGCCGTCCTCGAGGTACATGACGCCCTTCCACTGCACGACGTGCGCGAAGAGGTCGCCGTAGAACGTCGAGTCCTCCGAGAGGAGGTTGTCGAGGTTGAGCGTCCGCTTCGTCGTCACCAGGTCGTCGAGCCGGACCTGACGCGGCGGGACCTCGGCCCACTGCTTGGGCGTGGTGAGGCCGTGGTCGGGGTACGGGCGCCCGTCGCCCACGGCCTTGAAGATCACACGGGGAGTGTAGTCGGGACGGCTGCGGCGCTCGTCCTCCTCGGGTCGGACGTCGGGCCTCGTCACACCGCGGGCTGCTCGGCGGTCCGGGGGCGCCGGCGCAGGGTGAGCGTCCGCCGGCGCGTCGTCCACACACCCAGCAGGCACAGGGCGCCGCCCGCGAACGCGAGGAGCGGCGGGACCTCGCCCAGCAGGAGCCAGCCGAGCAGGACGGCGATGGGCGGGACGAGGTAGGTCGTCGAGCCGAGCCGGCCCGCGTCGCTGCGCGCGAGGGCGTACGCCCACGTCGTGAAGGCGATCGCCGTCGGGAACAGGCCCAGGTAGACGACGCCCGCGAGCGCGCCGGGACCGGCGGCCGTCAGGTCCGCGACCAGCCCGGGTGCGAAGGGCAGGCAGGCGACGGCACCGATGGTGCACGCGGCCCACGTCACCTGCAGCGCCGACATCCGGCCGAGCAGGGGCTTCTGCAGGATCACGGCGACGGCGTACGCGACGGCCGCGACGACGCACAGGACGGCACCCCACACGTCGGCGCGGTCACCGGTGGACGTGGCGACGCCGATGAGGACGACGCCCGCGAGGCCGATCGCGCTGCCGACCAGGAGCGGGCGCGGGAAGCCCTCGCCGAGGCTGAGGCCGGCCAGCACCGCGAGCAGCACGGGCCCCACGTTGACGAGCATCGCCGCCGTCCCCGCGTCGATCCGCTGCTCGGCCGCGTTGAGGGCGACGTTGTAGACGCCGAACCACAGCAGCCCGACGCCGATCAGGCGCGGCCAGTGCTCGCGCGCGGGCCACGCCGGCCGGGTGAGGAGCAGCGGGATCCCCAGGGCGAGGCTCCCGACGGCGAGGCGGCCGAGCGTGAGCTCGCCCGGCCCGACGTCGGCCCCGACACCCCGGATCCCGACGAACGCGGACGCCCACAGCAGCACGGTGACGCCGATCGCGAGCACCGGGAGGGCGCGGTGGCGCGAGGTCGGCGGCGCGGCGGGACGGGCGGGGGCGGTGGTCACGCCATGACGCTAGGACCACCGACCCCCGCCGCGCTGGCGAAATCCCGCCATCGTTGTGCGAGGTGCTGCCACCGCCACCGTCCCCGCCGCACCGGTCACACCGCGTCGAGGCGTGCGCGGAGCTCGGGCTCGAGCACGAGGTCGCACGCGGCGAGCGCCTCGTCGAGCTGGGCGACGCTGCTCGCGCCCACGATCGGCACGACCGGCACCGGCCCGCCGAGGAGCCAGGCGAGCGCCGCCTGGTTCGGCGTCGCGCCGAGCTCGGCGGCCACGTCGTGCAGGGCGCGGACCCGCGCGTGCGTCGTCGGGTGGTCGTACCCGCCGAAGAGGGGCTTGTCGCGGCGCACGTACGCCCCCTGCAGCAGGGGCGAGTACGCGGTGACCGTGAGCGACGGCCGCCCGGGCACGCCGGTCGAGCGCGCGTAGTCGAGCAGCTCGGGCGACGCCCAGTTGTGGCGGTCCGGGTCGGGCGTCGGGTACGCGTACGTCAGCTGCTGCTGCACCAGCGCGTACGGCGGCACGCCTTGGCGCAGCGCCTCCTCGCGCGCCTCGACGAGGCGCCAGAGCGCGACGTTGGAGATGCCGCTGAGGCCGACGACGCCCTCGGCCTGGAGCTTGCCGAACGCGCCCACGGTCTCGGCGATCGGCGTCTCGAGGTCGTCCACGTGCCCGTAGAGGACGTCGATCCGGTCGACGCCCAGGTGGCGCAGGCTCTCGCGCGCCTGGCGCTCGACGACCTCGGCCCCCAGGCCCTCGAAGTTGGTCGGCGGCGTGTTGGCGAGCGGGAGGGCGGGGTCCTTCTTGGCCGCCCCGAGCTTGGTCGCGATGCGGACGTGGTCCCGAACGCCCCGGTCGGCGAGCCACCGGCCGACGAGGTCCTCGCTGTCGCGGCCGTGGCCACCCTCGGTCCAGGCGTTGTAGTTGTTCGCGGTGTCGAGGAACGTGCCGCCCGCCTCGAGGAAGCGGTCGAGGATCGCGAACGACGTCGCCTCGTCGGTCAGCGTGCCCATGAGCATGGTGCCGAGGCAGAGCGTCGAGACCTCGACGGCACGGTCGCCGTCGCCGATGGTGCGGTACTGCATGGGTCCTCCTGGTGGCCTGCGGGTGGTGGTTCGGGTGGTCCTGCTGCTGGTCCTGCTGGTGGTGGAGCGGCGCAGCGCCGCACGTCGACGCTAGGTCCGCAGTGGCACGGCGCTACAGTCCGATCTGATGCCACGTGACCAGGCCAATCCCGCGCTGGCGTGGGAGACGCTCCTCGAGCTCGACGCCGTCGGACCGCGCGTCGAGCAGCTCGAGCGCGCGGTGCGGGAGGCCGTCCGGAGCGGACGCGCGCCCGCCGGTGCGGCGCTGCCGCCGAGCCGCCGGCTCGCCGAGCAGCTCGGTGTGTCCCGCTGGGTGGTCACGGAGGCGTACGGGCAGCTCGTCGCGGAGGGGGTGCTCGAGGCGCGCACGGGGTCGGCGACGCGCGTCGCGCGCGACCCCCCGGCCGTGACCGGCGTCGCGACGGTGCCGCCCGCACCCGCTGTGCCCAGCTCCCCGCGACCGCGCACGTGGTCGGCGCCCTCGTCGGCACCCGAGCGCCGAGCGGGCCACGACCTCGCGCCCGGCATCCCGGACC
>NZ_JACVQL010000110.1 GCF_019733465.1 Actinotalea ferrariae
CAGTGCGTGCGCGAGCGGCGCACTGCGCGAGCCGGGCGCGAGCACGACCTCCCGGACGCCGAGCCGCGCGAGCGCCTGGAGCAGCACCCTGGCCGCGCGCGTCGACGCTCCCGTGGCGCGGTCCTCGGCGGAGGTGCGCGACGTCGCTGCGAGCCCGGCCGGCGCCCCGACGACCGGCGCGGACGACCCATCCTCGGGCGCCCCGGACGGCTCGGGACCCTTCCCGCCTGCCGCGGACGACCCGTTGTGTGCCGTCCCGGACCGTGCGGGCGTCTCGGGAGCCTCCTCGGTCATGCGCGGGGCCCGGTGGTGCCCGCGACCGCAGCGACGCGCGCGGTGCGCTCCGTCCACCGCGCCCGCAACGCGTCGTCGGCAGCGTGCGTCGCGAGCAGGGCCGCGTCCGGCTCGGTGCGGCGGACCGCGATCGCGCCGTCGACCGGCAGCAGCGGGTCCGCGACGACGTCGGCCGTGAACAGCTGGGCCGTCGCGAGGCCGCACGCGTACGGCAGCTCGGGCAGCGCGGCGGCGAGCGCGACGCCGGCAGCCAGCCCGACCGAGCTCTCGAGCGCGGACGAGACGACGACCGGCAGCCCGACCCGCTCGGCCAGCTCGAGGCATGCCCGCACCCCGCCCAGCGGCTGGACCTTGAGCACGACGACGTCGGCCGCCTGGGCCCGGACGACCGCGAGCGGGTCCTCCGCCCGGCGGATCGACTCGTCCGCGGCGACCGGCACGTCGACCGCGCGCCGGACGGCGGCGAGCTCGTCGACGGTCGCGCACGGCTGCTCGACGTACTCGAGGCCGCCCGCGGCGCGGTCGAGCACGCGCAGCCGGTCGACGGCGGTGGGCACGTCCCACGCCCCGTTGGCGTCGATGCGGATGCGGCCGCCCGGGCCGAGCGCGTCGCGCACCGCCTCGAGGCGCGCGATCTCGTCGTCGACCGACTGGCCGGGTTCCGCGACCTTGACCTTCGCCGTGCGGCAGCCGGCCGACCGCGCCACCACGTGGCGGGCGAGGTCCGGCCCGACGGCGGGCACCGTGACGTTGACCGGGACGGCGTCCCGGACGGGCGCCGGCCAGCCCTCCCCCGCAGCCTCGACCGCCGCGCGCCACCAGGCTGCGGACTCGTCGTCGTCGTAGTCCCAGAAGGGCGAGAACTCGCCCCAGCCGGCGTCGCCCCGCAGGAGGACGCCGTCGCGCTCGGTCAGGCCGCGGAACCGCGTCCGCAGCCCGACGCGGTAGACGTGCAGGTCGGGCGGCGCAGGCACGGTCACCGGCCCACCGTACCCGCGCCGGGAGGCCGGTTCTGGAACCGATCCGGGCGCCCGACCGCGGGATCGGTGCCAGAACCGGAGGTCCTGCGCCCCATGGATCGGTGCCGGAACGGAGGCGCTGCGCTCCAATACTGTGGCGGGCATGAGTGCGCTGCCCAGCCCCGTGTCCGAGACGTTCGACCCGCAGGTGTGGCGCACCGTCGAGGGGTTCGAGGACCTCACGGACCTCACCTACCACCGCGGCGTCGACCGCACGGGCGAGGACGAGCGCGACCTGCCCGTCGTCCGCATCGCGTTCCACCGGCCCGAGGTGCGCAACGCCTTCCGCCCGCACACCATCGACGAGCTCTACCGCGCGCTCGACCACGCGCGCATGTCCCCCGACGTCGGCGTCGTGCTGCTCACGGGCAACGGCCCGAGCCCCAAGGACGGCGGCTGGGCGTTCTGCTCGGGCGGCGACCAGCGCATCCGCGGGCGGGACGGCTACCGCTACGCGTCCGGCACGTCGGCGGACACGGTGGACCCGGCGCGCGCCGGCCGCCTGCACATCCTCGAGGTGCAGCGCCTCATCCGGACCATGCCCAAGGTGGTCATCGCCGTCGTGGACGGCTGGGCCGCGGGAGGGGGTCACTCGCTGCACGTCGTCGCCGACCTGTCGATCGCGTGCCGCGAGCACGGCCGGTTCAAGCAGACGGACGCCGACGTCGGCTCGTTCGACGGCGGCTACGGCTCCGCCTACCTCGCGCGGCAGGTCGGGCAGAAGCGCGCGCGGGAGATCTTCTTCCTCGCCCGCGAGTACTCGGCCGACGACGCCGAGCGGTGGGGTGCGGTCAACGAGGTGGCCGAGCACGCCGACCTCGAGCGGCTCGCGCTCGACCACGCGCGGACCATCGCGGGGAAGTCGCCGCAGGCGGTGCGGATGCTGAAGTTCGCGTTCAACCTCGCGGACGACGGCCTCATGGGCCAGCAGGTCTTCGCGGGAGAGGCGACGCGCCTCGCCTACATGACGGACGAGGCGGTCGAGGGGCGGGACGCCTTCCTCGAGCGGCGGGCGCCCGACTGGTCGGCGTTCCCGTACCACTACTGACGTACGACGACTGCGGGCACGGCCGCTGGGCCGTCGTCGTGCCGGGGCTTGTCGTCAGCCGATCTGGCCGACGAACCAGAGGCCGAAGTCGAGCAGGTTCCTCAGGACGAGGGAGCCCGCGACGACGACGCCGAGGAGGAGGGTGACGGCGACGACGGCGGGGAGCGCTGCGCGCATGCGCTCGCGGTGCGCCGGGTCGGGGACGGGGATGCGGTCGACGGTGAGCTGAGCCATGACCTCAGCCTGCGCGCCGGGTGCCGGTGCGCGGATCGGCCTGCGGGACCGAGGTCGGCGCCGGCCGCTACGCCGCCGGGCACCGCTCCGTCACCACGCCTCATCCCGAGGGATGAGGGCGCGTCAGACCGCCGTCGCCCCGCAGCCCGTCAGTAGTCGCCAGGCCGCCCGTCAGCCGTCGGCCCGCCGCCCGTCAGCCGATCGTCAGCGAGCCCTTGCCCGCCGGGATCATCTCGACCCAGGTGATGCCGGGGGCGAGCAGCAGCGGCGCACCGTCGGCCCCGAACAGCTGCATGGGCGCGTCCACGGCGGCCTTGGACCACGTCCCCACGACGGTCTTGCCGGCCGTCGCGACGACGGCCTCGCCGGAGCCGACGAGCTCGTAGGTCGGGACGGGAGCGCCGCCCTGCGCGCCGAACGGCGAGTTCGGGTGCGGGGCGGTGATGGCGACGACGTTCGTCGCCGCGATCCGCGCCCCGTTCGCGGCAATCGCCGGGGTGCTGCCCTCGGACCGCAGCCACGTGCCGGTGCCCGCGTCGAACGCCCAGGAGGGCTTGGCCTGCGCCGACAGGTTGAAGGTGAGCAGGCCGGCGGGCGTGCCCGCGAGCGTCGCCGTCGCCAGGTCGGGGCGCCGCGCGAACGCGAACTGCTCCGCCGGCGGGGCCGAGTGATCCGCGTCGGCCGCCGCGAGGAACGTCTCGAGGTCGCCCATGACGTTGTGCGGCGCCGACCGGCCGCTGACGCGGTAGAGGCCCGCGGCGCCGGCGTCGTGGCTGATGAGCTGCGCGCCGCTGCTGCGGACGAGGTCGAGGATGCCGGGCTGACCGCCCGAGAAGGCGAGCAGGCCGCGCAGCGGCGCGATGATCGCGGGGTCCATCGGCCGGACGGAGCGGATGGGCCCCACCTCCGCAGGCACCTGCGAGTGGTAGACGGCGACGAGCCGCGAGACCTCGAACTCGACGATCGTCTCCCACACGACGTCGGCCTGGTCGAGCCCCACCTGGGGACGCGCGACGTTCGTGTTCTCGATCTTGACGGCGACGGCGGGCCGCGCGGCGACCTCAGCCGTCGCGACGCCCGTGAGCGGCCAGGTCGGCGGGACGACGGGTGCGGGTGCGACGACGCGCGACGGCGCGATCGTCGGCGTCACCGTGACGGGCTCGGGCACCTCGGGCTCGCCGGACGACGGCGTGCACGCGGCGACGGCGGCCAGCGTGAGGGCGGCGAGGACGGCCGCCACGCGACGCGAGGCCCGCGGCCGCGCAGCGACGGGC
>NZ_JACVQL010000111.1 GCF_019733465.1 Actinotalea ferrariae
GAGCGCCGGCGTGCCGCACGCGATGCGCGGCACGAGGCGGCCTACCGCCGCTGGCGCGCCTTCTCGCGCTGAGCGGCCCGGGGCGCCACGCCGCGCGGGCGGGCCGCACGTCGTGTCCGGGACCGCTCGTGCCGCGGACTAGCATGAGGCCACTCGACACGGAGGGGCGTCATCGTGGGCAACTTGCGAGGCTGGGAGTGGGTCATCCTCCTGGCGATCGTCCTGCTGCTGTTCGGGGCGCGTCGGCTGCCCGACCTCGCCCGCAGCGTCGGACGTTCGATGAAGATCTTCCGGTCCGAGGTCAAGGACATGAAGCAGGACGAGTCGCCGTCGGCGACGGGCGCGACGGGCCCGTCGAGCGCGCCGATGACGCCGCCCCCGCCCGGCGCGCTGCGCACCCCACCGGTGGAGCGCGCCACGACCGACGACGACGGTGAGCGTCCGCGGCCCTGAGGCGGCGCGCCGGCGGCGCGGCCCGCGTCGCAGCACGGACGGCCGGATGCCGCTCCGCGAGCACATCCGCGAGCTGCGGACGCGCGCGCTGCTGGCGACCGTCGGCCTGCTCGTCGGCGCCGTCGCCGGCTGGATCTTCTACCTGCCCCTGGTCGAGGTGCTCCAGGAGCCCGTCCTGGCGCTCGCCGAGAGCCGGGACGAGCTGCTCCGGCTGAACTTCGGCGGGGTCGCGACGCCGCTCGACCTCCAGATCAAGGTCTCCCTCTTCGCGGGCGCGATCCTGTCGAGCCCGTGGTGGATGTACCAGCTCTGGGCGTTCATCACGCCGGGGCTCACGCGGCGCGAACGCTGGACCACGATCGGCTTCCTCGCGGCGGGCGTCCCGCTCTTCCTCGCCGGGGGAGCGGTCGCCTGGTGGCTGCTCCCCAAGGCCGTGGGCCTGCTGACCGGTCTGACGCCTCCGGGGAGCGCCAACCTCATCGACGCGCAGGGTTACCTCGAGTTCATCATGCGCATGGTCCTCGCGTTCGGCCTCGCCTTCCTCCTCCCCGTGATCATGGTCGGCCTCAACCTGGCCGGCCTCGTGGCGGCCCGCACCTGGGCGTCCGGCTGGCGCTGGGCCGTCCTCGGCTGCTTCCTGTTCGCGGCGGTCGCGACACCGACCGCGGACGCGGTCTCGATGTTCACGCTCGCGGTGCCGATGTGCCTGCTCTACGCGGCCGCCGTGGGGCTGTGCGCCCTGCACGACCGGCGGGTGGCTCGGCGCACCGGCGCGTTCGACGCCGGGCTCGACGACGCCGGCGGCACCCTCGCGTGAGCGGACTGCGCCTCGGCGTCGTCGTCAACCCGACGGCGGGCAGCGGCCGCGGCTCGGCCGAGGGGCACGCCGTGGTCGCGGCCCTCGCGCGCCGCGGGCACGCCGTGCGCGACCTCACGGGTGCGGACCTGGCGTCGGCGACGCAGCACGCGCGCCAGGCCGTCGTCGACGGGCTCGACGCGCTCGTCGTCGTCGGCGGTGACGGCATGGTCAACCTCGGCGCGAACGTGGTCGCCGAGACCGACCTGCCGCTCGGCATCGTGGCCGCGGGCAGCGGCAACGACATCGCGCGCACGCTCGGCCTCCCGCGGCACGACGTCGACGCCGCGGTCGCGCGCATCGAGGCGGGCCTCGAGCGCGGCCCCCGGCGGATGGACGCGGCCGTCGCGGGTCCTCCCGGCTACGGCGTGCGGCAGTGGTACCTGGCCGTGCTGTCCGCCGGGTTCGACGCGGCCGTCAACGCGCGTGCCAACACGCTGCGGTGGCCCCGCGGCCCGCTGCGCTACGTCCGCGCGCTCGGGGACGAGCTGCGCACGTTCCGGCCGTACGGGTACCGCCTGACGCTCGACGAGGAGACGTGGGAGTCGACCGGCACGCTCGTCGCCGTCGCCAACGGCCCGTCGTTCGGCGGCGGCATGCGCATCGCCCCCGACGCGGACCCGCACGACGGCCTGCTCGACGTCGTCGTCGCCGGACCGCTGACGCGCGCCGGGCTCCTCGCCGTCTTCCCGAAGGTCTACTCGGGCGGGCACGTCACGCATCCCGCGGTGCAGGTGCTCCGCACGTCCCGCGTCCTCATCGAACCCAGCGGGCTCGGGCCGCACCCGCCCGTCGCGTTCGTCGACGGCGAGCGGCTCGGCCCCGCGCCGCTGCTCGTCGAGTCGCGACCCGGAGCCGTGCGCGTCCTCGCCTGACCCGGGCTGTGTCGGCGGGTGAGGCCGCAGGTCCGTGCCTAGGGTGGAGCCATGTCCTCCCCGGCCGAGCGGTACGCGGCGTCCCGCCGCCGGGCCGCCTTCGCACGCAGCGAGCTCGCGACCTTCACCGAGGGCTACCCCTTCGGGCTCGACCCGTTCCAGGTCGAGGCGTGCACCGCGCTCGAGGGTGGGCGCGGCGTGCTCGTCGCCGCACCGACGGGCGCAGGCAAGACCGTGGTCGGCGAGTTCGCGGTCCACCTCGCGCTCAGCCAGGGCCGCAAGGCGTTCTACACGACGCCGATCAAGGCGCTGAGCAACCAGAAGTACGGCGACCTGGCCCGCCGCCACGGCGCCGAGAACGTCGGCCTCCTGACAGGGGACACGACCGTCAACGGCGACGCGCCCGTCGTGGTCATGACGACCGAGGTGCTGCGCAACATGCTCTACGCGGGCTCGCGCGCCCTCGACGGGCTGGGCTACGTCGTGATGGACGAGGTGCACTACCTGGCGGACCGGTTCCGTGGACCGGTCTGGGAGGAGGTGATCATCCACCTGCCCGACGACGTGCAGCTGGTGTCCCTCTCCGCGACCGTCTCCAACGCCGAGGAGTTCGGGGACTGGCTGACCATGGTGCGCGGGGACACCGCGGTCGTGGTGAGCGAGACGCGTCCGGTGCCGCTGTGGCAGCACGTGCTGGCGTCCGACGCGCTGTTCGACCTCTACGCGGGTCACGTCGACCCCACGGCGCCGGGCGTCGACCCGCCGATCAACCCCGACCTCGCGGTCGCGCTGCGGCGGGGCGACCGCGCGGAGGGCTGGCGCGGACCGGGGGACCGGGGCTACCGCGGTGGGGGCCGGGCCCGCGCGCAGACCCGCGGGGCGGCCCGGCTCGGTGCGCACCGGCCGCCGCCGCGCTTCGCCGTGGTCGACCTGCTCGACTCGGGCGGTCTGCTGCCTGCGATCTTCTTCATCTTCTCGCGCGCCGGCTGCGACGCGGCGGTCCAGCAGTGCCTGCGGGCGGGTCTGCGGCTCACGACCGCCGAGCAGGAGGCGCAGATCCGGGCTGTCGTCGAGGAGCGGTGCTCGGCGATCCCGCCGCAGGACCTGGCCGTGCTCGGCTACTGGGAGTGGAGCCAGGCGCTCGAGCGGGGCATCGCCGCTCATCACGCCGGCCTGCTGCCGCTGTTCAAGGAGACGGTCGAGGAGCTCTTCTCGCGCGGCCTCGTCAAGGTCGTGTTCGCGACCGAGACGCTCGCGCTCGGGATCAACATGCCCGCGCGCTCGGTGGTGCTCGAGAAGCTGACCAAGTGGGACGGCTCGGCCCACGTCGACATCACGCCGGGGGAGTACACCCAGCTCACCGGTCGAGCCGGCCGGCGCGGCATCGACGTCGAGGGTCACGCCGTGGTGGTCGACCACGGCGGGCTCGACCCGGTCGCGCTGGCGGGCCTGGCCTCGCGTCGCACGTACCCGCTGCGCTCGAGCTTCCGGCCGACGTACAACATGGCCGTCAACCTCGTCGCGCAGGTGGGCCGCGACCGCGCGCGCGAGGTTCTCGAGACGAGCTTCGCCCAGTTCCAGGCCGACCGGGCCGTCGTCGGGCTCGCGCGGCAGGCGCAGGCCCACGCCGAGGCGCTCGAGGGCTACGCGGCCGCGATGCGCTGCCACCTCGGCGACTTCGCGGAGTACGCGGACCTGCGACGCAAGGTGACCGACCGCGAGCAGGACCTCTCGCGCGAGGCGGCGCGCTCCCGGCGCTCGGAGGCGCTGGCGAGCCTGCGGGACCTGCGCATCGGCGACGTCGTGGAGATCCCCGTCGGGCGGCGCGCCGGCTACGCCGTCGTGCTCGACCCGGGCCGCGACGTCGGCCTCGACGGGCCGCGGCCGACCGTCCTCACGGGGGAGCGGCAGGTCCGCACCCTGTCGGCGGGCGAGCTGTCGGGCGGCATCCGGACGATCACGCGCGTGCGGATCCCGAAGTCGTTCGCACCGCGCAACCCGGGCTCGCGGCGCGACCTCGTCTCCGCCATGAACAGCGCCCTGGCCGAGCCGGACCGGTCGGGGCGGGGCTCCGACGGTGCTGGACGCGGCGCCACGCGGCACGACCGGCAGGCGGGCCGCTCGGGGCGGTCGGCCGCTGCCGACGACACGACGCTCGCCGAGCTGCGCCGGCGCATGCGCAACCACCCGTGCCACGGGTGCTCCGAGCGTGAGGACCATGCGCGCTGGGCCGAGCGCTACCACCGGCTGCGCAAGGAGCACGACGCCCTCGTGCGCCGCATCGACGGGCGCACGAGCTCGATCGCGCGCGTGTTCGACCGCATCTGCGACGTGCTGACGGAGACCGGCTACCTCGAGCTCGTGACGGACGAGGACCGCACCGACGCCGAGGCCGAGGCCGGCCCGGTGCGCGGGCCGGCGCGCACGCGCGTCACGGCGTCGGGTCAGTGGCTCAGGCGCCTGTACGCCGAGAGCGACCTGCTCGTGGCCGAGTGCCTCCGGACGGGGATCTGGGACGGCCTGGACGCGCCGGGCCTCGCCGCCGCGGTGTCGACGGTGGTGTTCGAGGCGCGCCGCGAGGAGCGCGAGGCCGCGCCGCCCGTGCCAGGAGGGCCGCAGGGCCGCCTCGCACGTGCGCTCGACGAGACCGTGCGCGCGTGGTCGCGGCTCGAGGACCTCGAGCTCGCGCACGGCCTCAGTGCGACCCGCCCGCTGGACCTCGGTCTGGTGGAGCCGATCCACCGGTGGACGAGCGGGCGCGGGCTCGCGTCCGTGCTGCAGGGGACGGACCTCGCCGCGGGCGACTTCGTCCGCTGGTGCAAGCAGGTGATCGACCTGCTGGACCAGATCGGGCAGGCGGCACCGACGCCGGCCACGCGCGCGGCGGCGCGACGCGCGGTGGACCAGGTGCGACGGGGCGTGGTGGCCTACAGCTCCGTCTGAGCGGCGCCCTGTGCTGCGCGCGTGCCCCGTCGCGGTCGCGGGTGGTCGGTCGTGCGTCCGCGCCGGGTCCGGGGCTGTCCGACGCCTGCGATACGTTCGGCCCGTGGCCAGCACCCTCTACCGCAACGGCGTCGTCCACTCGTCCTCCGACCCGTTCGCCGAGGCCCTGGTCGTCGCCGACGGCCAGGTCGCGTGGCTCGGCAGCGAGGGCACCGTGCACACGGTCCTCGACGGCGTCGACGAGGTCGTCGACCTCGACGGTGCGCTCGTGACGCCCGCGTTCGTCGACGCGCACGCTCACGTGCTCCAGACGGGCGTCGCCCTCGACGCGGTCGACCTCTCCTCCGCGGCGGGCGTCACGAGCCTCGCCACCGCGCTCGACGCCGTCGCGCAGGCGGCCACCAGGGCACGCGGGCTCGGCGCCACCGCCCCGCTCGTGGGCCACGGCTGGGACGAGAGCGCGTGGCCGGAGCAGCGACCGCCCACGCGCGAGGAGCTGGACCGCGCGACCGGGGGAGCGCCCGTCCACCTGCAGCGCACCGACGTGCACTCGGCCGTCGTGTCGTCGTCGTTCGCGCGCGTCGCGGGCTGCGAGGACCTGCCGGGCTGGCGCGACGACGGGCTGCTCACCGGTGCGGCCCACCACCGGGCGCTCGAGGTCGTCGCCGCCGTCGCACGCGAGCACCGCGACCGGCACGAGGCCGCGGCGCTGCGCGCCGCCGCCGCCGCCGGCATCGCCTCGCTGCACGAGCAGAGCACCGCCGAGCTCGACGACCTCGCCGGGCTCGCGGCGCTGCTGGACCGGACGCGCGACGCGGCGAGCGGCCTGCCCCTCGTGGTCGGCTACCGGGCGGAGCTGTGCACCACGGAGGACGAGGCCAGGGAGCTCCTCGCGGCCGTCCCGGGACTCACCGGGATCGGTGGGGACCTGTGCGTCGACGGCTCCCTCGGGTCGCGGACGGCCGCCCTGCGGGCGCCCTACGCCGACCTGTCGGCCGGCGCCGCGGACGCCCGCGGGACGCTGCGCCTCACGGCCGAGGACGTCGCGGCCCACGTCGTGGCGGTCACGCGCGCGAGGAGCCAGGCGGCGTTCCACGTCATCGGCGACCGCGCGATGGACGAGGTCGTCGCCGGGCTCCGCGCGGCCGCCGACCAGGAGGGTGTCGCCGCGGTGGGCGCCGGCCGGCACCGGCTGGAGCACGCCGAGATGGTCGACGCCCCCGCGCTCGCCGCCATGGTCCTGCTCGGGCTGGTGGCGAGCGTGCAGCCCGCGTTCGACGCCCGGTGGGGCGGGGCGGACGGGATGTACGCGCGCCGGCTGGGCGCCGGCCGCGCGGAGGCGATGAACCCGCTCGCGGACCTCGCCGCCGCCGGCGTGCCGCTCGCGTTCGGCTCCGACGCGCCCGTCACACCGTTCGACCCGTGGGGTGCCGTGCTCGCAGCGATCTCCCACCACGACCCGGGCCAGCGCATCTCGGCGCGTGCGGCCTTCCGCGCCCACACGCGGGGTGGCTGGCGGGCGGCGGGGCTGGACCACACGGGTGCGGGGGAGATCCGGCTCGGGGCACCGGCGTCGCTCGCGGTGTGGCGCGCCGCGAGCCTCGCGGTGCAGGCGCCCGACGGCAGGCTCGCGGCCTGGAGCACCGACCCACGGGCCGGGACGCCGCTCCTGCCCGAGCTCGGCGAGGGCATCGCACGGCCGGTCTGCCTGCGCACGCTGCGCGACGGCGTCGTGCTCCACGACGTGCTGGGCTGAGGCCTGTGAGTCGCGCCACGGCAGTGTCCCGGGCCGGTCGGGGCCGGGCGGCCTCGGCCCGGCGACCGACGACGCGACACGCGGGCGACACGCCGCAGATCGCGGGATCACCCGTTCGGATCCGGGTCCCGGTGACCTGCGGAGATGGCCCTGACCTGCGCCGACACACGCTTGACTCGACCGGCTGACCGAGTAGGTTTCGGGTGTTCCTCCCCGCGGTCGTCGCGGTCCGAGCCGCCCTCGAGGTGGCACGGGTCGCCCCCGGCGAGGGCACCGGCTTGGCCCGCATGTTCAGTAGACAACGGACGACGACGCGCCCCCCAGGTCGCCGTCGTCCGGTCCGAAGGACATGCGGGCCAGTCGGTCGGTGCCCCGCAGCGTGCGTCCCCCACGCGCCCCGCCTCCGTCATCACGACGGCAGGCGCGCGCCCGGGCCGGGAGGCCGGTGCACCCCACGCGCGCGACTACCCTGGGACCGTGCCCTTCACCCCACCCGGACGGCTGTGGAGCCTCGTCCTCGCCGTCGGCGCGGGCCTGCTCGCCGACGCCGGCTTCCCCGGTCTCGGGTGGTGGCCGCTCACGTTCGTCGGGATCGCCCTGCTGTTCCTCGCGATGGGACGCGACAGCGCCCGGTGGAACGCGCTCGTCGGACTGGTCTTCGGGCTGACGTTCTTCCTCCCGCACCTCACCTGGGTCCAGGGCTCCGTCGGGCTCGTGCCGTGGGTGGCGCTCTCCACGGTCGAGGCGGCGTCGGTCGCGGCGGTCGGTGCCGCCTGGGCGTGGGCGCGCCGCGGGGCGGTCATCTGGTCCGCCGCGCGCTACCAGGTGCCGGTGTTCGCGCTCCTGTGGGTCGCCGCCGAGGAGCTACGTCAGGTCGCGCCGTTCGGTGGGTTCCCGTGGGGACGCCTGGCGTTCTCGCAGGCGGACTCGCCGCTGGGGCGCTGGGCGTGGGCCGGCGGGGCGCCGCTCGTGTCGCTCCTCGTGGTGGTGGTCGGCGTCGTGCTGGCCCTCGGGCTGATCTCCCTGCGACGCATCGACGTCGGGGCTGCGAGCGGGCACGTGCTCCTCGCCGCGGCCGTGCTCGGGGCCGGCTGGCTCCTGCCGCTCGACACCGCCGCGCAGGAGGGGCACCTCGAGATCGGCGCCGTCCAGGGCAACGTGCCGGACCGGGGCCTCGACGCCTTCCAGCAGCAGCGCGAGGTCCTCGAGAACCACGTGACCGGGACGCACGCGCTCCTCGACCGGGTGTCTCCTGGCGAGCTGGACGTCGTCGTCTGGCCCGAGAACGGCTCCGACATCGACCCGCGCGTCGACCCCGCGGCGGGGACGGCCGTCCTCGAGGCGGCGCGCGCGCTCGACGCACCCATCCTCGTCGGGACGCAGGAGTTCCCGGAGACCGGCGGGCGCTACAACGTGTCCCAGCTGTGGGACCCCGAGCTCGGCCCCGTGGACTCGTACGCCAAGCAGCACCCGGCCCCCTTCGCCGAGTACGTGCCGATGCGCGACCTCGCCCGCCGGTTCTCCGACGCCGTCGACCGTGTCTCCACGGACATGCTGCCCGGCCAGGAGGTCGGGCTGATCGAGCTGGAGTCGGCGCGTCTCGGGCGGACGGTCGGCCTCGGTGACGTGATCTGCTTCGAGGTGGCCTACGACGACCTCGTGCGCGACGCGGTGCTGGCCGGGGGAGAGGTGCTCCTCGTCCAGACCAACAACGCGACGTTCGGGCGCACCGACGAGTCGACGCAGCAGCTCGCCATGAGCAGGCTGCGCGCGATCGAGCACGGTCGCGCGACGATCCAGATCTCGACCGTCGGGGTGAGCGGGGTCATCACCCCGAGCGGCGTCCTGACCCAGGAGACCGGCCTGTTCACGGCCGAGCAGATGGTCGCCTCGCTGCCGCTCCGGAGCGAGCTCACGCCGGCCACCCGCTTCGGTGACGCGGTCGCCTGGGTCCTGCGGGTGCTCGGGCCGCTCACCGTGCTGGCCGGCATCGCCGGGGCCCGGCGCACCCCCCGCGCCGAGCGCCCGACGACGCGGCGCGCGCTGGAGCACGCGGCGTGACGGGAGGTGCTGCGGGCGCCGCCGTCCGGGTCGTGGTGGTGGTGCCGACGTACGACGAGGCGCTCACGCTCCCCGGCACCCTCCGGCGACTGCGCGACGCGGTGCCGGACGCCGACGTCCTGGTGGTCGACGACGGCAGCCCCGACGGCACGGGCGAGCTCGCCGAGCAGGCCGCCGCCGCCGACGCCGCCGTGCACGTGCTGCACCGGCCCGGGAAGGCCGGTCTCGGCTCGGCCTACGTGGCCGGGTTCCGCTGGGCCCTCGCGCGCGGCTACGACGTCGTCGTCGAGATGGACGCCGACGGCTCGCACCAGCCGGAGGAGCTCCCGTCGCTGCTCGCGGCTCTGCGGGTGCCGGACGGTGACGGACCTGACCTCGTGCTCGGGTCGCGCTGGGTGCCGGGCGGGACGGTCGTCAACTGGCCGCGTCGCCGCGAGGTGCTCTCCCGCGGAGCGAACCTCTACACGCGGTGGGCCACCGGCCTGCCGCTGGGCGACGCGACGGCGGGCTTCCGGGCGTACCGCGCCAGCACGCTCGCGCGCGTCCCGCTGGCCGAGGTCGCGTCGCAGGGGTACTGCTTCCAGATCGACATGGGGCTGCGGGTGCACGACGCGGGCGGGCGGATCGCCGAGGTGCCCATCCGGTTCGTCGAACGCGAGCTCGGCCGGTCGAAGATGACGGGGGAGATCGTGCGCGAGGCCCTCGTCCGGGTCACGGCGTGGGGGATCGAGCGGCGCGCACTCGGCGTACGGCGGTTCCTCGCCGCGCGGACCGGAGGCGCATCGCGCAGGGACGACGAAGGCCGCCACCCGGTGGGGTGACGGCCTCGGTCGACGATCGGACGCGCGCGCTCAGGCGGAGCGGCGCAGCTTGCCCGCGCGGAGCAGCTCGAGCCGCTCCGCGAGCAGCTCCTCGAGCTCACCCACGGTGCGGCGCTCGAGCAGCATGTCCCAGTGCGTACGGGGTGCCTTCCCGGCCTTCGGCTCAGGCTTGCTCGCGTCGCGCAGGAGAGCCTCCTCGCCGCAGCGGCACTCCCAGACCACCGGGACGTCTGCCTCGGCGGAGAACGGGAGGATGATCGTGTGCCCGTTCGGGCAGTCGTAGAACGCCTGGAACCGAGGGGCGAACTCCACGCCCTCGTCGGACTCCATGCTGTGAGCGCCGATGCGCATGCCGCGCAGTGATCGGTCAGCCATCGCGTGACCTCCTTGGCCGCTGGGCGGGCGGGGAGGGTCGCTCCCGCCCGGTCGAACTCGTCGTCTGTCGTCCCCTGGCTCAACGTGCCCGGGCGGGCCGATGTTCCGGTGGGGCGTGAAGGTCCGGTGAACGTGCTGGCATGGGCAACCCCTCGCCGCCACCGCGCCGCGCGGTGCTCGTCGAACGACCGTCCGGCCCTCGTCGAGAGCCTCGCGACGCCATGCCAGGTGGCTCCCGACCACCGTCCCCCGGGAGGCCCACCCCTGCAACTCGACAGGGTCGCCGACGTCAGGCGTCGCGTCGTCCGGGCTGGGCGAGGACGACGCCGTCGGTGAACATGACGCCGTCCGCGAAGCGCGCCTCGACCCTGCCCCCGCCGAACTGCTCGGCGTGCAGCCGCGCGTACAGCCCGCCCTGCTCGAGCAGCTCCTCGTGCGTGCCGCGCTCCGCGATGCGGCCGGCGTCGACCACCACGATTACGTCGGCGTGCCGGATGGTCGAGAGCCGGTGGGCGATCGCGATGGTCGTCCGCCCGGCCATGACCTCGGTGAGCGCCTGCTGGACCAGGCGCTCCGAGGCGGTGTCCAGCGCCGACGTCGCCTCGTCGAGGATGAGGATGCGCGGGTCCTTGAGCAGCACGCGTGCGATCGCGAGGCGCTGCTTCTCGCCGCCGGACAGCCGGTAGCCGCGCTCGCCGACCGTGGTGGCGTACCCGTCGGGGAAGGCCATGATGCGGTCGTGGATGTTGGCCGCCCGCGCCGCGTCGGCGAGCTCGGCGTCGGAGGCGTCGGGGCGCGCGTAGCGCAGGTTGTCCGCGATGCTCGCGTGGAACAGGTACGGGTCCTGCGTCACCATCCCCACCGCGTCCGCCACGGTCGCGAGCGTGAGGTCCCGCACGTCGTGCCCGTCGATGAGCACGGCCCCCGCGTCGACCTCGTACAGCCGCGGCACGAGGTAGCTGAGCGTGGTCTTGCCGGCCCCCGACGGGCCGACGAACGCGGCCAGCTGCCCGGCCTCGATCCGCAGCGACACCCCGCGGACGGCCCAGCTGCGGCTACGGGGCAGACCCGGGTGCCCGGGCGGCCCCTCGCCGGACGCGGCGGCGCCGGCCGCGTCCTCAGAGGCCTCCGAGCCTTCCGGAGCGCCGTCGTCGTCGGCCTGCGACGCGGGCGTCGCGTCGCCGTCGGAGGATGACGGGACCGGCCCCGGACGGCCGCCGCCCCCGGTCACCGGACCGCCGCCCAGCGCCGCGAGGCCGAGCATCGCCCCCCGTCCGCCGCCCATGCCCATGCCGCCGCCCCGCCCGCGCTCGGCCGGTGAGGGTGCCGGCGCGACGAGCCTCGGGGGAGGGGGGTAGGAGAACCAGACGTCCGCCATCTCGACGTCGCCGCGGATCTGCGTGACGTCGAGCGACCGCGCACCCGGTGCGTCGCGGATCGCCGGGACCAGGTCGAGGTACTCGAAGATGCGGCGGAACAGCGCGAGCGAGGTCTGCACGTCGAGCGCCACGCGCATGAGGGAGACCATCGGCATGAGCAGCCGCGCCTGGAGGGTCGAGAAGGCGACGAGCGTGCCGGCGGAGATCGCGGTGCCGCCCTCGAGCATGAAGCCGGCAGCGAGGTAGACGAGGGCCGGCGTGATCGCCATGAACGCGGTGACGACGCCGAAGAATCCCTGGCCCGCCATCGCCTGACGGACCTGGAGGTCGACCTGGCGCTCGTTCTCGTCGCGGTACCGCGCGATCTCGGCGTCGGCCCGGTTGAACACCTTCGAGAGGAGCACGCCGGAGACGCTCAGCGCCTCCTCCGTGATCGCCGTCATGTCGGACAACGACTCCTGCGTCTTGCGCGCGAGCACCTGCCGGCGGGCGCCCACGCGGCGCTGCAGCACCAGGAAGATCGGCATCAGCGCGACCGAGATCACGGTGAGCTGCCACGAGAGCAGGAGCATCGCGACGAGCGAGGCGATCACCGTGACGGAGTTCGACAGGATGCTCGCCGCCGTCGTCGTCAGGACCGACCGGACACCACCCACGTCGTTGGCGAGCCGCGACTGGATGGAGCCCGTCTTGGTCGCCGTGAAGAACGCGAGCTCCATGCGTTCGAGGTGCTCGAACAGCCGCCCCCGCAGGTCCGCCATCGCACGGTTGCCGACCGACGTCGTGAGGTACGTCTGGCCGACGCCGATCGCAGCGCTGAGCAGCGGGACGGCGACCATCGCCGCCACGAGGACGCCCAGGAGGCGCAGGTCGACGCCGCTGCCGTCCACCGGGAACAGGGCGCGGTCGAAGACCGCCTGCGTCAGGAAGGGCGTGATGATGCCGAGGCCGGCCCCCACGACGATCGTCACCGCGACCAGCACGAGCTGCGCGCGGTACGGGGAGAGCAGCCCTCCGATCCGCCGCAGCAGCGGCCCGGTCGCGGCGGTCACGGCCATCAGCGCGTCGTCCTCGCCTGCTCGCCGCAGAGCTCCTCGAGCGCCTCGACCACCAGCGCGTGGTCCTCGGCCTGGGGGAGCCCGGACACCGTGACCGTGCCCACGATCCCGACGTCCCGCACGGTGAGCGGGAACGAGCCGCCGTGTGCGGCGTACTCCTGGACCGGGAGGCCGGTCTGCTCCTCGAAGGTGCGCCCGGCACGCCGGGCCTTGAGCCCGAGCAGGAAGGACGGCGCCCCGAAGCGGTCGACCACGCGGGTCTTGCGCTCGACCCACGTGTCGTTGTCCGGCGTCGTGCCCGGCCGTGACGCGTGGAACAGCTGGTGACCGTGACGGCGGATGTCCACGGTGATGGGCAGGTCACGTTCGCGCCCGAGCTCGACCAGGCGGCACCCGAGCGCCCAGGCGTCGTCGTTGTCGAAGCGCACGAGCTGGAGGCGCTCCTGCTGCTCGGTCACCTCCGCGACGAGGCGGTCGAGGTCGGCGTCCTGCTGGTCTGCTCCGGGCATCTGTCCTCCAGTCGGTGGGGCTCCAGCCTGCCGCACTCCACCGACATGCACGCGTCACGGCTCGGGCGAGCGTGCGTCGTAGTCGAGGAACCGGCGCTGCGTGAGCGCGAGGCACGTGACGACGACGACGCACGCCGTGCCTCCGGCGACGGCGGCGAGCCACTCCGTGGTCAGCTCCGCGGTCCATCCGAGCAGGAGGTCGCCGAGCCGGGGCCCGCCCGCGACCACCACGACGAAGATCCCCTGGAGGCGCCCGCGCAGCACGTCGGGCGTGGCGGCCTGGAGGATCGTCTGCCGGAAGACCGAGCTGATCGTGTCCGCCGCCCCGGCGAGCACCATGCAGCCGGCCGCGAGCCAGACGAGCGCCCCGGCGTGCGCCTCGCCGGCCGGAGCCGACGCGACGACCACCCCGAAGGCGACCACGGCCAGGCCCCAGCCGACGACCGAGACCACGACGGCACGCCCCTGCCGGTGGACCGCACCCAGGGGTCCGGAGAGCAGCCCGGAGAGGATCGCGCCGACGGCGATCGCCGCGACCAGCACGCCGACGGTCCCGGCGCCGCCGCCGAGCCGCGTGGCGGCGATCGCGGGGAACAGCACGCGCGGCATCGCGAGGACCATCGCGGACAGGTCGACGAGGAACGTCATCCGCACGTTCGGCCGGGTCCGCAGGAACCGCAGCCCCTCGAGCACAGAGCCGAGCCCTGCGCGCCGCACCTCGCCCTCGGGCGGCATCGGCGGCAGTGCGGCCAGCGAGACGAGAGCGACCACGAGCAGCACGGCCTCGACGGCGTAGGCGCCCACGTAGCCGCCCGCGGCCACCAGGGCCCCGGCGGCGAGCGGCCCGACGGTGGCGCTGACCCCGAACGAGAGGCTCGCGAGCGCGTTGGCGGCCGGGAGCAGCTGCGGGGTGAGCAGGCGGGGGATGACGGCGGTCCGAGCGGGGGAGCTCACCGCGAACAGACCGTTCTGCACCGCGACGAGCGCGTAGAGCACCCGGACGTCGGAGAGCTCGGCGGCGGCTTGGCCGACGAAGCACAGCGCGACGACGACGAGCCCGACGGCCGTGACCAGCACGACGCGGCGGCGGTCGTACGCGTCCACGAGCGCGCCGCCGTAGAGGCCGAGGAGCAGGAGCGGCACGAGGGCGAACAGCCCGACGAGGCCGACGCTGAGCGAGGACCCCGTGAGGTCGTACACCTGCAGACCGACGGCCACCGTCGTCAGGTGCGTGCCGACGGCCGAGAGCGACGTCCCGGCCCACATCCACCGGTAGGCACGGCTGGCACGCAGGGGAGCGAGGTCGACGAGCAGGCGAGGCACCGGGACATCCTGCTCGGTCGGGCGCCGGGGCGGCGTGGTGGTCCGGACGGTGTGCGCCGGACCACCACGCGGGCCCCAGGGATCATGGCCCGGGAGTCACGGAGCGCGACCCGCGGACCAGGCGGCGGGGGAGAGGGTCAGGAGATGATGATGATCGGTCCGCCGCCCTCGCCCGGGCCGTCGCCCGGGGCCTCGCCCGGGACCTCGGAGCCGTCACCGACGCAGGTGATGACGTGGCTGAGGTCCTTGCCGGTCGAGTGCGCGTACGCGACGCCCGCCTCGGGCGCGACGACGACGTCCTGGGCGGACGCGCCGCTGCCCGCCTTGAGCACGAGGACCGTGGGCGTGCCGTCGACGGTGAACGTCTTGTGGCCGTCACGCAGCTCGACCTTCGAGCACGTGCCGAAGCCCGCGGCCTCCCAGTAGGCGACCTTGTTGGGGGCCGGGTCGTTCTTCGGGGCCGGCTTGGCCGCGAGGGCCGGCGTGCCGGCCGCGAGGACGAGGAGGCCGCTGAGGGCGGCGACGGTGAGGGTCTTCTTCATGGTTCCTCCGACGGAGATCGGGGCCGCGCTCGTGCGTGACCTTCGGGTTGCGCTCCGCCAGCCCCCTCGGCAGTCGGATCACCCACCTGTCGGCCGGTCCGGCGCCCGTCTGAGCGTTCGGCGCCTACTCGCCGGTCGACCCGTCCACCTGCTCGCGCAGCAGGTCGGCGTGACCGTTGTGCCGGGCGTACTCCTCGATCATGTGGGTGAGGATCCAGCGGAGGCTCGGCGCCCGGCCGTCGCGCAGCGGTCGATCGGCGAGCCGGTCGAGGCCGCCGTCGGCGAGCGCCTCGGCGACCGCCGCGCGGGACCGACCGACGGCGTCCGCCCAGAGCATGCGCAGCTCTGCGGGGGAGTCCTGGGCAGCCGAGTGCCAGTCCCAGTCCTCGTCGGCGTCCCAGTCGACCGTGTCCCACGGCGCTGCCCGGTCGCGTCCGTGCAGGCGGAACGAGAACCAGCTGTCCTCGACGTACGCGAGGTGCTTGAGCATCCCGCCGAGCGTCATGGTGGACGGCCCGAGGGTGGTGCTCAGCCCGGCCGCGTCGAGGGCGGCGCACTTCCACGCGAGCGTCGCGCGGTGGAAGTCGAGGAACCCCAGCAGCGTCGCGGTCTCGTCGCCCGCGAGCGGCGGTTCCGGCCGTCCCTGCTCGTCGATGTCGGTCATGGCTCAGAGCGTGCCATCCCGAGCGACTGTCGGGCATCGATCGGGCCTGCCGCGGCGGCTGCCCCCTGTGGCACGATCGAGGACGTGGCCGGCACGCCCTTGGACGACCAGCGCCTGCGCGACCTCGCGCGCCTGCGCCGCGTCAAGGACCGGATGGATCGCGAGTACGCCCAGCCGCTCGACGTCGAGGCGCTGGCTCGCGGCGTCCACATGTCCGCAGGCCACCTCTCACGCGAGTTCCGCCGCGCGTACGGGGAGTCGCCGTACGCCTACCTGATGACGCGGCGGATCGAGCGCGCGATGGCGCTGCTGCGGATCGGTGACCTGAGCGTCACCGAGGTCTGCTTCGCCGTCGGCTGCTCGTCGCTGGGGACCTTCAGCACACGCTTCACCGAGCTCGTCGGCGTGCCGCCGAGCGTGTACCGGCGGGAGGCGGCGCGCGCGACGGCGGGCATGCCGTCGTGCGTGGCCAAGCAGGTCACCCGACCGGTCAGGAATCGAGAAGCACCGGCGGTGGAGACGTCCCTAGCGTGACGGGCATGGACATCACGGTTCACCACACCTTCCTCCCGCACCACGACCCGGAGACCTCGCTGGCCTTCTACCGCGACACCCTGGGCTTCGAGGTCCGCAACGACGTCGGCTACGGCGGCATGCGCTGGATCACCGTCGGCCCGCCAGGTCAGCCGGACACGTCGATCGTGCTGCACCCGCCGTTCGCCGACCCCGGCATCACCGAGGACGAGCGCCGCACGATCACCGAGATGATGGCGAAGGGCACCTACGCCGGCGTGGTGCTCGCGACCCGGGACCTGGACGACGTGTTCGCGCGCCTCGTGGCCGCCGACGCCGAGGTGGTCCAGGAGCCGACCGACCAGCCCTACGGCATCCGCGACTGCGCCTTCCGCGACCCCGCGGGCAGCATGGTGCGCATCCAGCAGCTGGCCTGAGGCGCGCTCAGGGGCTCGTGAGCACCACGAGCCTCTGGGTCGCGCGGGTCATGGCCACGTAGCGGTCGACGGCGCCGGCAGTACCCGAGCCGAGGTCGTCGGGGTCGACGAGCACGACCAGGTCGAACTCGAGGCCCTTCGCCAACGCCGGCGTGAGCGACCGGACGCGCGACGACGCCTCGAACGTCGGGTCGCCGATGACGCACGCCGTCCCCTCGGCGTGGTCGGCGAGCCATGCGTCGACCGTCGCGGCGAGGTCGGCCCTCGACCCGTGGACGACCGGGACGCCGGTGCTGCGGACCGACGTGGGGACGTTGGCGTCCGGCAGCGCTGCGCGGATGACCGGTTCCGCCTCGCTCATGACCTCGACGGGGGTGCGGTAGTTGATCGCGAGCGACGCGATCGTCACCTCCGCGAGCCCCACCCGACGGAGCCGCTCCTCCCAGGACTCGGTGAACCCGCGTCGGGCCTGGGCGCGGTCGCCGACGACCGTCATGCTCCGCGAGGGGCAGCGCCGCAGCAGCATCTGCCACTCGGCGTCGGTCAGCTCCTGCGCCTCGTCGACCACGATGTGCGCGAACGGCCCGGCGAGCGCGTCGGGACCCCCGTCGGGCGTGCCCGTGGTGTCGACCAGCGCCGTCTGGAGGTCCTGGCCGCGCAGCATCGACATCACACGCATCTCCGTGTCGTCCGACGCGATGAGGTCGCGCACGACGTCGTCCATCCGCTCACGCTCGGCAGCGGCGGCCGCCTCCTGCCGGCGCCTGCGCCGCGAGGCCTCCGGGTCGCCGAGGCGCTGCCGTGCCGCGTCGAGGAGCGGCAGGTCCGCGGTCGTCCAGGACTGGGCGTCGGCTCGGCGCAGGGCGCGGACCTCCTCGGGCGCCAGCCACGGGGCGCAGAGGCGGAGGTAGGCGGGCACCGACCAGAGGTCGCCGACCAGCTCGCCCGGGTCGAGCACCGGCCACGCACGGCCGAACGCCCGGGCCAGGTCGCGGTTGCGGGCCAGCGACCTGCGGACGAGGTCCGCGGGGGAGTCCTCCTCCTCGTGCTTGTCGACCAGCACGTCGAGCAGCGACTCCCAGATGACGTCGCGCGCCTCGTTGTGGGGCGTGCCGGGGTCCGGCGCCGCGAACGCCTCGGCCCAGTCCTCGGCACCGACCCAGACGTCGGACCACTCGGTCTCGACCAGCAGCCCCTCGGTCGGCGCCTTCTCGTAGAACCGCACGGCGGGCTCGATCGCGGCCACCATCGCCGCCGATGACTTCAGCCGCGCGACGACGACGTCGTCCTCGGTACGGGCGGTGCTGCCCTCGGGGACGAGGTCACGCAGCGTGCACGTCTGCACGCCCTCCTCGCCGAGGCGGGGCAGCACGTCGGCGACGTGGTCCAGGTAGGGCCGGTGCGGGCCGACGACGAGCACGCCGCCCCTGCGGTGCCCGAGCCGAGGGTCGGAGTAAAGCAGGTAGGCCGCCCGGTGCAGCGCGACCACGGTCTTCCCGGTGCCCGGGCCGCCGTCGACGACGAGCGCACCTCGCGAGCCGGCGCGGATGATGGCGTCCTGGTCGGCCTGGATCGTCCCGAGCACGTCCCGCATGCGCCGGGACCTGGTCGCGCCGAGGCTCGCGATGAACGCGGACTCGTCGTCGAGCGCGAGCCGACCGTCGAGTCCCTCGAGGCCGTCCGGGGAGAAGGCCTCGTCCCAGTAGTCGCTGATCCTGCCTCGGGTCCACCGATACCTCCGCCGGCTCCGCAGACCCATGGGATCGGCATGCGTCGCGCCGAAGAACGGTTCGGCGGCGGGGGAGCGCCAGTCGAGGAGCAGCCGGCGACCGGCGCGGTCGGTGAGGCCGAGGCGCCCGACGTAGAGCGCCTCCTCATCGCCGTCCCCGCCGGCCGTGATCATCCTGCCGAGGCACAGGTCGAGGCCGAACCGGCGAAGCGTCCGCAGGCGAGCGGTCAGCCGGCGGACCTCCTGGTCGCGGTCGAGCGCCGCCTGCCCGCTCCGCCCGGGAGCCCTGCGAGCCGCGTCGAGGCGCTCCGAGAGCGCGTCGATCGTGTGATCGAGGGTCTCGGCGATGGCGGCGAAGTGGCGCTCGTCCGCGGCGACGAGCCGGGGCGCCGCCTTGGCGGCGAGGTGCTCGGGCAGGTTGAAGGGGCTGGTTGTCAGCGTGGTCACGTCATCAGCTCCGGGATCCGGCGCGCCGGGGGCGGCGCTTCGAGGTCACGGAGTCTGCGCCACGACGGGGGCCTTGCGGCAAGCCCGCGGGTGCTCTATAGGTTGAGGACGAGGGGCAGGACCGGCGCCGGCAGCCGGCCGCCATCCGTAGGCTGCTTCCTGTGACTCGCCTCGTCTGGGACATGGACGGGACGCTGCTCGACTCCACGCACGTGGTCCCGGAGGCCTTCGTCGCGACGGTGCGTGAGCTCGGCGTCGACGACGTCGATCACGAGAGAGTCGTCGCGGCGTACTCGTTGGGAGTGCCGGAGGTGATGCTCGAGCACCTGGTCGGGAGGCCGCTGAGCGATGCTGAGGTCGGCCTCTACTACGACCGCCTCCTCGGCAGCAGCGTCACGGCCTACGCGGGCGTGCTGGAGACTCTTCGCGCACTCCGGGCGCGTGGGTTGCCGATCGTCATCTTCACCGGTGCCAGCACTCGTGCCGCACGGACGCTGCTGGCGTCAGCGGGCATCACGTACGACGTCCTGGTGGGTGGCGACCAGGTCGCGCGTCCCAAGCCTGCGCCGGACGGTCTCCTCGAGGCGGCACGTCGTCTGGCCGTCGACCCGGCCGATCTCGTCTACATCGGTGATGCGCCCACCGACCTCCGAGCAGCCAGATCCGCCGGGGCTCGCGGTGCTGCTGCCACGTGGGGGCATCTGTACCGAGCGGACGAACCTGCCGACGTGCACCTGCTGGAGCCCGCGGACGCCCTGGACCTCTTGGCCGCCCGGGGTCCCCACCCGGACGATCGCCGATAAGGGACATTATGTCATTACGACGGTGGAGAGCGGCTGCCTCAGCGCTCCCCGGCTCCCGCTGAGCCGCTCGGGGTGAAGCGCCAGCGCGTCGGACGCGTCGCGAACTCGGCCTCGCGTTCGATCACCGCGAGCACGCGCTGCGGACGCACCTCGACGACGAGGTTCGCGAGCACGAACGCCGTGTCCAGGTCTGCCGACTCGGGCCGGTACTTGTCGACGTAGCGCTGCGCCCACAGCTCCCGGCGCTCGTCGTCCTGCACGACCTCCGCGCGGCCCTGGAGCGTCACGCACTCGACCGTGTCCTCGATCGCCACCGCGACGCGCGGGTTCTGCGCCAGGTTCCTCGCCTTGTGCGCCGTCGGGCCGCACGAGAAGGCGAACAGGTGTTCGACGTCGTCCCAGACGCCCCACACGGGCAGCGCGTGCGGCTGGCCTGCCGCCGACGCCGTCACGACCCAGTAGCTCCGGCTCCCGCCCAGCCTGGCGGCGGCCCACGACCACGGCAACGGCCGCCAGGTCTCGGCGCGCACGCCGTAGTCGGGCATCCTGGGCATCTCGGCGATCGGTTCCTCACGCATGCCGGCACCGTACGACCAGGCTCCGACACGGCCCTTCCCGACGAGGCTCGGTCGCGCCTGGTCGACGCACTGCCCCGCTGCTCCCGGACGCCCACGCCGGGCCCCCGAGCATTCAGAGCTCCAGCGTCATGAACGTGCTGGCCCGGCTCGGGACATAGGTGTCGAACGGCCCGCACGCGGTGAACCCCGCCGACGCGTACAGGGCGCGTGCAGCGGCGAAACCGGGCTGCGTGCCCGTCTCGAGGCTGATCCGCCGCGCTCCGCGGGCGCGCGCCTCGTCGAGCAGGTGGGTGAGCAGCGCCCTCGCCACTCCCCTGCCGCGCGCCTCGGCGGCTGTGTGCATCGACTTCAGCTCGAGGTGCTCGGGGCTGAGCGTCTTGAGCGCGCCGACGCCGACCACCGTGCCCTGGCTACGGACCGCGTAGAAGGTGATGGCCGGGTCGGTCAGCGCCTGGACGTCGAGCGCGTGCACGTCCTCAGGGTCGCTCTGCTCGAGCATCAGGGCGAGGTGACGCTTCAACAGGCTCGTGATCGCCGGCTCCCGAGGGTCGTCGACCGTGATCGTCAGCTCGGTCACGCTGCGCCGCCGAGTTCCAGCGCCCACCGCTCCTCGGTCCGCGACGGGTCCCTCGGGAGCGGCATCGTGTCGCCGGTCGGCGCGAACCCCGCCGCGCGGAACGTGGCCGCCGCGGCGTCGTTCCCGCGCATCTGCCAGAGCGTCAGGCGCGCGGCGCCGTCGGCCGCCGCCCATGCCGCAGCCGCCCCGAGCAGCGCACGGCCGGTGCCCCGCCGGCGTGCCTCGGGCCGCACCCAGAACGACACGACGTGGCGCTCGGTCTCGTCGGCGCCCGGCTCCTGGATGACGCACACCAGGCCGACGTCGACGCCCTCGTCGCGCGCGACGAACCACGGGCTCGAGCGCAGGCGCATGCGCCAGTGCATCTCCTTGAACCCCTCCTCGCGCGCGAGGCTCGAGCCGAACGCGTCGGGGTCGGTGCGGAGGGCGTCGACGCGGATGCGCCCGAGGCGCTCCCACTCGTCCTCGGTCAGCTGGTCGACGATCATCCGGCCATGATGCCGGGCGGCACCCGGTGGACGTGCGCGCCGCTCCGCAGGACGGCGTGGGACCCTGGAGCCATGACGACGCCCGGGGACGACGAGCGCACGTGGGCCGGCAACCAGCCCCTCGACCAGCGGTGGTGGTGGTCCCCCGCGCTGATGATCGTCGTCGGCGTCGTCGTGATCGCGTTCCAGGTCTCCGCCTACACCGGTGACGGCGGCACCTGGCTCAACGCGGTCATGATCGCGGTGGGCGCGGCCGTCGTCGTGGCGGGGCTGTTCTCCCTGCGCAAGGCGCACCGGACCAAGGACGCGCCGCCGCAGGGCACCGCTCCCCCGCCGGAGAGCTGACGATCAGCCCGTCGGCGGGCCGACCAGCGGGGTCAGCTCCCTGACCCGCCCGTGCCCTCGGTGTGGCGCGGCGCCTGCCGCGCCACGTCCGCGATCTCCTCCTCGGGCCGCGGCGGCACGGACTCGTCCGCCTCGATGTGCGGCACCTCCACCTCCGGGCCGACGTGGCCGTGGGGGTCCGGAGCGATGGTCCCGTCCGTCATGTCCGTCTCCTAGCCGATCACGAGCACGAGGTCGCCGCCCTCGAGCTGCTGCACACCACCGATGGCCACCCGCTGGACCTTGCCCGCGACCGGGGTGGTGATCGAGGCCTCCATCTTCATGGCCTCGATCGTGGCCACGGACTGGCCGGCCTCGACCGTCTGCCCCTCCTGCACGAGCGGCGTGACCGCCCCGGCGAACGGCGCGGCGATCTGGCCGGGCGTGCCGGGATCGGCCTTCTCCGCGGCGGCCTGGTCGACCTCGACGCTCCGGTCGCGGACCTGCAGCGGGCGCAGCTGACCGTTGAGCGTGAACATCACCGTGCGCATGCCGCGCTCGTCCGGCTCGCCCACCGCCTCCATCCCGACGAGCAGCCGGACCCCGCGGTCGAGTTGCACCTCGACCTCGGTCGCGGGCTTCATCCCGTAGAGGTAGCGCGCCGTGTCGAGCACGCTCACGTCGCCGAACGCGGCGCGGAACTGCTCGAAGTCCTTGGTGGGCCCGGGGAACAGGAGGTGGTTCAGCCGGTTGCGTCGCGTCGCCGAGTCCGCCGCGAGGTCGCGGTGGTCCTCCTCGGTCAGCGGCGTCACGCCGCGGCGCGGGCTGCGCCCCTGGAGCGCCTTGGTCCGGAACGGCTCGGGCCACCCGCCGGGCGGGTCGCCGAGCTCCCCGCCGAGGAAGCCGACCACGGAGTCGGGGATGTCGAACTCCTCCGGCGCCTCGGCGAACCGGTCCGGGTCCGCCCCGCGCGCGACGAGGTGCAGGGCGAGGTCGCCGACGACCTTGCTGGACGGCGTGACCTTGACGAGCCGCCCGAGGAGGCGGTCCGCCGCGGCGTACATCGCCTCGATCTGCTCGAAGCGGTCCCCCAGGCCCAGCGCGATCGCCTGCTGGCGCAGGTTGGACAGCTGCCCGCCCGGGATCTCGTGGTCGTACACGCGCCCCGTCGGCCCGGCCAGCCCCGACTCGAACGGCGCGTAGATCTTGCGCACCGCCTCCCAGTAGGGCTCCATGTCGCAGACCGCACGCAGGCTCAGGCCCGTGTCGCGCTCGGTGTGCTCGAGCGCGGCGACCAGGGCCGAGAGCGGCGGCTGGCTCGTCGTGCCGGCCATCGCGGCGCTCGCCGCGTCGACCGCGTCCACGCCGGCGTCGACAGCCGCGAGCAGCGTCGCGAGCTGCCCGCCGGCCGTGTCGTGGGTGTGCAGGTGCACGGGCAGGTCGAACCGCTCACGCAGCGCGGTCACGAGCCGGTGCGCCGCCGCCGGACGGAGGAGTCCGGCCATGTCCTTGATCGCGAGCACGTGCGCGCCCGCCTCGACGATGCGGTCGGCGAGCTGCAGGTAGTAGTCGAGCGTGTAGAGGTCCTCGGCCGGGTCGAGCAGGTTGCCCGTGTAGCAGAGGGCGACCTCGGCGACCGACGTGCCGACCTCGCGCACCGCCTGGATCGCGGGGCGCATCTGCTCGACGTCGTTGAGCGCGTCGAAGATCCGGAAGATGTCGATGCCCGTCGCCGTCGCCTCGCGGACGAAGGCCTCGGTGACCTCGGTCGGGTACGGCGTGTACCCGACGGTGTTGCGGCCCCGGAGGAGCATCTGCAGCGCGACGTTCGGGAGCGCCTCGCGCAGGTAGGCCAGCCGGTCCCACGGGTCCTCGCCGAGGAAGCGCAGGGCGACGTCGTAGGTCGCCCCGCCCCAGGCCTCCACGCTGAGCAGGCCCGACGTCGCCCGGGCGACGTACGGCGCCGCCGTGACGAGGTCGAACGTGCGCACGCGCGTGGCGAGAAGCGACTGGTGGGCGTCGCGGAACGTCGTGTCCGTCACCGCGACGGCCGTCTGCTCGCGCAGCGCGCTCGCGAAGCCCTGCGGGCCGAGCTCGAGCAGGCGCTGCCGGCTCCCCGCGGGCGGGGCGACGCTCAGGTCGACGGCCGGGAGCTTGCGCTGCGGCTCGAGCACGTGCGCGGGGTTGCCGTGCGGCCGGTTGACCGTCACGTCGCCGAGGTAGGCGAGCATCTTGGTGCCGCGGTCGGCGCTCTCCTTGGCCGCGAGCAGCTCGGGACGCTCGTCGATGAACGACGTCGACAGGTCCCCCGCCACGAACTCGGGGTCGTCGAGAACGGCCTGGAGGAACGGGATGTTGGTCCGGATGCCGCGGATGCGGAACTCGGCCAGGGCACGGCGTGCCCGGCGGACCGCGGTCGGGTAGTCCCGCCCGCGGCACGTGAGCTTGACCAGCATCGAGTCGAAGTGGCCGCTGATCTCGGCGCCCGCCGAGGCGGTCGCGCCGTCGAGGCGCACGCCGGCACCGCCGGGCGAGCGGTAGGCGATGATGCGGCCCGTGTCCGGCCGGAAGCCGTTCGCCGGGTCCTCGGTCGTGATGCGCGTCTGCAGCGCCGCGCCGTTGACGCGCACGGTGTCCTGCGAGATGCCGAGGTCCGCGAGGCTCTCCCCCGCCGCGATCCGCAGCTGGGACTGCACGAGGTCGATGTCGGTGACCTCCTCGGTCACCGTGTGCTCGACCTGGATGCGCGGGTTCATCTCGATGAACACGTGCTGACCGGCGCGCTCCCCCACCGTGTCGACGAGGAACTCGACGGTGCCGGCGTTGACGTAGCCGATGCTGCGGGCGAACGCGACGGCGTCGCGGCACAGGGCCTCGCGCAGCTGCGGGTCGAGGTTGGGCGCCGGCGCGATCTCGATGACCTTCTGGTGGCGGCGCTGGACCGAGCAGTCGCGCTCGAACAGGTGCACGACCTCCCCCGTCGAGTCCGCCAGGATCTGCACCTCGATGTGGCGCGGGCGCAGCACCGCCTGCTCGAGGAAGACCGTCGGGTCGCCGAACGCGCTGTCGGCCTCGCGCATCGCGGCCGCGAGGGCGTCGGGCAGCTCCGCGCGCGTGTCGACGCGGCGCATGCCGCGCCCGCCACCACCCGCGACGGCCTTGACGAACACGGGGAAGCCGATCTCGTCCGCGGCCGCCAGCAGGGTGTCGACGTCGGACGAGGGGTCGGACGACGCGAGCGTCGGGATCCCGGCCGCCTTGGCCGCCCGCAGCGCGGTGACCTTGTTGCCCGCCATCTCGAGCACCTCGGCCGGCGGGCCGACGAAGGCGATCCCCGCCTCCGCGCACGCGCGGGCGAGCTCGGGGTTCTCCGACAGGAAGCCGTAGCCCGGGTAGACGGCGTCGGCGCCGGACTCGCGCGCGACGCGGATGATCTCGGCGACGTCGAGGTAGGCGCGCACCGGGTGACCCGGGCTGCCGATGGAGTACGCCTCGTCCGCCTTGAGCCGGTGCTCGGAGCTGCGGTCCTCGTAGGGGAACACCGCCACCGTGCGGGCGCCGAGCTCGAAGGCGGCACGGAAACCGCGCACGGCGATCTCAGCGCGGTTGGCGACGAGGACCTTGGAGAACACGACTCACCTCAGACATAGGCAGGGGGCAGCAGCACGTTAGCGGGATCAGGCACGAGGACGCCCGGCGTCCGGGAGTCGGACGCCGGGCGGGAGCCTTCGGCGGTACGCGGACGGCGCGGTGGCAGCTCGGCCCGCCGGCCGGACGGGACCGTCAGCCCGCGGTGCGTGCGCGGCGGCGCTGGGCGAGCTCGTCGTCGGCCGAGTGTGCGACGTCGTCGCCCGCGCGCTCCGTGGGCAGCGACGCGAGCGTCCCCTCCACCTCGCGCCACACGCGGCCCACGGCGATGCCGAACACGCCCTGGCCGCCCTGGACGAGGTCGATGACCTCGTCCGCGGACGTGCACTCGTAGACGCTCGCGCCGTCGCTCATGAGCGTGATCTGGGCCAGGTCCTCGACCCCGCGCTCGCGCAGGTGCCCGACGGCCGTGCGGATCTGCTGGAGCGAGACGCCGGTGTCGAGCAGGCGCTTGACGACCTTGAGCACGAGGATGTCGCGGAAGCTGTAGAGGCGCTGCGTCCCCGAGCCGCTCGCGGGCCGGATCGTGGGCTCGACGAGGCCGGTGCGCGCCCAGTAGTCGAGCTGACGGTACGTGATCCCCGCCGCGCGGCACGCCGTCGGGCCGCGGTAGCCCGTGGTCGTGTCGAGGTCGGGCAGCTCGTCGCCGAAGAGCAGGCCCTGCGCGCGCTGCGGGACGCCGACGGCCTCCTCGGCCGTGTCTCCGGTGCCGCTCACGGGTCGCTCCCTCCGTCATCCTGCAGATCCGACGTCCGCCGCCCCCTCGGTGGTCCGAGCCGGCGCTTCACAGGATGTCCACACGTCACGCTAGGCCTGGGGGGTGGGGCAGTCAACGACGTGGCTCGCGACGCGCCGCGGCGTGTCGCATCCGCGTGTCTCACCTTCGACCTCAGGTTGAGACAGGCGGCCTGACGTGGGGCTCCGGTACCCGGACCGGGCCTCACCGCCCCTCGGGGCCGTCGTCGTCCTCCCCCGGCTCCCCCGCCTCTCCGGGGACTTCGGTGCCGCCCTCGGCCGCCGTCTCGAAGTCGTCGGCGCTGACCGTGTCGAGGAAGGCGCGGAACTCCTCGACCTCGTCCTCGGACGTGTGCTCCTCGACCTCGAGCCCGGACTCGGCGAGGACCTCCGGCACGCACAGGACGGGGCAGCCGATCCGGACCGCGACCGCGATCGCGTCGGACGCGCGCGAGTCGACGCGGCTCTCGTCCGCCATGACGAGCTCGGCGTGGAAGACGCCGTCGAGCAGCGCGACGATCTCGACCCGGTCCAGGCCCGCCGAGCACTCCTGGATGACGGACGCCAGCAGGTCGTGCGTCATCGGTCGGGGCGGGACCACGCCCTGCTGCGCCGTGGCGATCGCCGACCCCTCGGTGACGCCGACGACGATCGGCAGCAACCGGCGTCCGGTCAGGTCGAGCAGCAGCACCACCACCTGGTCGAGGGGAGCCTGCCGGCGCACCCCGAGCACCTCCACCGGCACCAGGTCGTCGCGCATGACGCCCACGCTACGACGGTCGGGAGCACCTCGGCACCCGCAGGGCGGAGGTCGCCGTCAGCGGGTCAGGCCGGCGACGCCGGAGCGCAGGAAGGCGGTGTGCAGCTGCCCGCACAGCTCGCCGACCTCGGCCGCGACCGTGGCCGCGTGCGCCTGCGCCGCCACCGCACGCTGCCCGCGCAGCGGCGCGACGATCTGCTCGACGACGGAGACCTGCCGCTCGGCCGCGAGCCGGAAGGAGCGCAGGTGCCGTGGTTCGACGCCGTGCTCCGCGAGCGCGGCGGCCAGCGTGACGACCTCGCGCGCCCACGGGTCGAGGTGCCCGGACGGGCTGACCGTGAGCACTCCGGCCTCGACCAGCTGGTCGACGAGCGCCGGGTCCGCGCCGGTCTCGGCGAGCGTCGCCGCCGTCGTGCGACCCGGGGCGGTGGACGAGGCGCGCTCGCCGTCGGACGTCGCGAGCCGGGGGGTGAGCGGCTCGTCGCTCTGACCGGCGTCGAGGGCCGCCAGCTGCTCGCCGATGACCTTGAGCGGCAGGTAGCGGTCGCGCTGCTGCCGCAGCACGAACCGGAGCCGTTCGACGTCGGCCGGGCTGTACTGCCGGTAGCCGCCCGCGCTGCGTCGCGGCTCGACGAGGCCCTGCTCCTCGAGGAAGCGCAGCTTCGAGGGCGTCACGGTCGGGAAGTCGCCGCCCAGGTCCGCGAGCACGTCCGAGATGCGCATGGTCGCCTCGGTCGACACCCCGTGCGGCCAGCGCTCGACGAGGTGCGGCCGTGAGGCCTGCGGAGCCCGCGCCGCGGGGTCGACGTGCTGACGCTCCTCCGCTCGGCGAGGAGCAGGGCTCACTGCCCGGTGCCCGCCCCGGCGCCGCGCGCCGGGCTGGGGTGGAACGTCATCCGGAACTTGCCGATCTGGACCTCGTCACCCGCGCGGAGCAGCGCCTGCTCGATCCGGGTGCGGTTGACGTACGTCCCGTTGAGCGAGCCGACGTCGCGGACCACGAAGCCGTCGCGCTCACGGACGAACTCGACGTGCTTGCGCGAGACCGTCACGTCGTCGAGGAAGATGTCGGCGTTCGGGCTGCGGCCGGCCACCGTCCGGTCGGCGTCGAGCAGGAAGCGGGCGCCCGCGCTCGGGCCGCGCTGCATGATCAGGAGGGCTGAGGTCGGCGGCAGCGCCGCGACGGCGTTGTGCTCCTCGGCCGTGAGCCCGGCACTGGGCGCGTCCGTGTCGACCGACCCGATGACGCCCTCGCCGAAGCTCATCGTGGTGTCGGCTGACGCCCACCGCGGCTCGGACGCATCGCGTTCGGTCATCGTTCCTCCCCTGCACCGGTGGTCACGGTCACATCGTCGTCCGAGGACACCCTATGCGGACGGGGCGTCGCTCCGCAGTCCCTCATCCGGCCTCAGCCGCGGGCACCGGGGTGGCGAACTGCGGCGGCTCGACCTCGCGGACGGCGTCGACCGTGACGGTCGTGCGCGCCTCGACCGTGCTCTCCCCGCCCGAGCCGCGGACCACCGCGAGCGCTCCCCCGGGCATGTTGAGCGCGGGGATGATGACCTCGGGGTCGCCGATCGCGCGCCAGCGGTAGGGCGGCTCGAGAAGCGTGCCGTCCACCGACACGCCGTCGGGGGTGTCGACGACGTACGTGGACGCCGTGACGCGCAGGTCGTTGATCTGGACGGCCTCGGCGCCGGCGTTCCGGAGCTCCTCGAGGACGTTGTAGAGCACGAGCGCGGGGACCTGCCGGTCCGCGTCGCGGATCGTGAGCTCGACCCCGGGACCCTCGGCGGGCAGCCGGCCGGCGAGGATCCCCTGCTGGGCCGCGCGCTCGGTCGCCGCCTCGCGGGCGGCACGCCGGGTGTCGGAGCCCGTGGCGAGCTCGGCGCGCTGGCTCCGCAGCTCGACGGCCTGGTCCTCGAGCTCCTCGGTGCGCTGCGTGACCTCGTCGAGGATCCGCACGAGCTCGTCCTGGCGCAGCGACGACAGGCCGTCGCTGCGGTTCTGCTGGACCTGGACGACGATCGCGAAGCCGAGCAGCGCGCACAGCAGTCCCGCCAGGACCTGCGCCCGCGTCGCCCGGGGCGCGAGGGCGCGCCCGATGGCGCGCCAGGACCGCGACGTCGAGGCCGCAGGTGCAGGCGCGGGCGCAGGCGCAGGCGCGGGCGCGGTGCCGGCGTCGGGGACGTCCGGGACGTCGGGTGTGGGCTGCTCGGGTGTGGGCTGCTCGGGCGTGGGCTGCTCGGGCGTGGGCTGCTCGGGCGTGGGCTGCTCGGACGTCACGTCAGGCCTTGAAGAGGTGGCGCCTGATGGCGGCGGCGTTGGAGAAGATCCGGATGCCGAGGACGACGACGACGGCCGTCGAGAGCTGGGTGCCCACGCCGAGCTGGTCGCCCAGGAAGACGATCAGCGCCGCGACGACGACGTTGGACAGGAAGGAGACGAGGAACACCCGGTCGTCGAAGTTCCCGTCGAGCAGCGCGCGCAGACCGCCGAAGAGCGCGTCGAGCGCCGCGACGACGGCGATCGGCAGGTACGGCTGCAGCGCCGTCGGCACGGTCGGCTCCAGGAACAGGCCCACGGCCGCACCGATGATCAGGCCGATGACGGCGATCATGACGTCCCCTCCTCGCTCGTGGCCGCCACAGACTGTGCCACACCGGTGCCCGGCACCACGGCGTGGCGCAGCGTCGGCGTCGTGCCCCCGGGCAGCTCGACCTCGCCCGCCCGCAGGGAGACGCCGATCTCGAAGTTGCCGGTGAGCGTCGTGAGGTGGTTCGCGGCCGTCGTGCGCGCGAACGCGGTCTGCATCGCCTGCGCGTCCCCGACGACCTCGATCCGGTAGGGGGACACGAGCGGCACGAGATCGACGAGCACGGCGGGGCCGACGCCGCGGATGGCACTGGAACCCGTGAGCCGCTGCCCGTTGATCGCGATGCCCTCCGCCCCCGCCGCCCAGAGGCCGTTGGTGACGATCTGCAGGTCGATGTCCTGGACGCGTCGGCGCGGGTCGACGTCGTCGGGGTCGGTGACGGGCGCGTCGGTGAGCTCGAGGACCAGGCCGCTCCCCTCCAGCCCGGTGCTGCCCGAGAGCACCTCCAGCTCCGCGAGGGTCGCGAAGAGCTCGGGGTCGGCGGACGCCAGGGCGTCGGACTGGATCTGCGCGACCTCGGCCGCGAGCTGCTCGTTGGTGGCCTGGAGCGCGTCGGCCTCGGCCGTGCGGTCGGCGATCTGCTCCTGCAGCAGCGAGCGCGCCCCGGTGCCGACCGGTTCGGGCGTCCGCAGCGAGGCGACGGCGCTCGCGGTCACGAGCCCCAGGGCGACCGCGACGACGAGGTGGGCGGTGGCGCGGCGCGTGCGGGCCGCGGGCGTGCGCACCGGGACCGGCCGCGCCGCCGCCTCGGCGTAGCCCGCGTCGACGGGTCGGTACATGACGTCGTTGAGCAGGCTCATCGAGGCGTCCGGCCGCTGCGGCGGCCGGACCTGCCGAGCGCTCACCGGCGCGACCCCCGTCGCCGGGCCAGCTCGCGCCAGGCCTGGCGCAGGTAGATGCCGGCGGCCAGCCAGTACAGGCCCATCCCCCACCACGCGAAGGCCCAGCCGGCCACCCCCGCGACGTCGCCGAGCACCCCCTCCGACTGCGCGAGGAGCAGCAGCGGGAACGCGTACAGGAGCGCGAACGTGCCCGTCTTGCCGACGAAGTGGACGGGCAGCGGACCGACCCCGCGCCGAACGAGGACGAGCAGCACGCCGGCGAGCAGGAGGTCGCGTCCGACGACGGCGACGAGCAGCCACCCCGGGATCGCGCCCCGGGCCGCGAGGCCGATGAGCGTCACCAGGATGAACAGCCGGTCCGCCGAGGGGTCGAGGAGCTCGCCGAGCCGCGACCGCTGGTCGAGAGCGCGCGCGAGGACGCCGTCGAGCCAGTCGCTGGCACCCGCCACGGCGAGCACCACGAGTGCCCAGCCGTCCTCGCCGCGCAGCAGCAGGACCGCGAACACCGGGACGAGGAGCAGGCGCGCGGCGCTGATCGCGTTGGGCAGCGTGAGCACCCCGTGGCGACCGGTGCGGCGGCCCGCGGGGGCGTGGCCGAGGTCAGTCACTTCCCGACCGCCCCCTGCCCTGCCTCGCCCGACGTCACCGCCCGCGATCCTACGGCGCCCGCACGACGCGCCGGGGCACGCGTCCGGCGCGTCCCGCCGGCGGCCTCGACCGCGGCGGCAGGTTCACCCCTCGAGCTCGAGCCGGACCGTCCGCGTCGCGACGTCGGCCTGGGCCACGCGCACGCGGACGCGCTCCCCGGCCGGGAGGTCCCGCTCGGCGGTCCGCGCCACGACGGCCGGCTCGGTGAGCGCCACGGTGCGTGCGTCGAGCGCGACCCCCTCCAGCACCGTGCCCACCAGCGGCTCGAGCAGCGCGGCCTCGACCAGGTCGGTGCACGCACGGTCGACGGCGTTCGCCCGCGCGGTGCCGACCGCCATCTCCTCGCCGAGGCGCGGCAGGGCCTCGAGGACCCAGCCGGGGACGTCCCGTCCGGCCTGGACGGCCAGGCTCACCTCGAGCCCGTACCGGTCCACGAGGCGTCGCAGCGGGGCCGTGACGTGCGCGTAGGGGGCGCCCACGGCGCCGTGCACCTTGTCCGCGGGCGGCTCCCCCTCGAACGGCGTCCACGCCGCGCCCCGGAAGAGGCTCGTCGCGGCGTCGAGGAACGCGGACGTGGACGGCAGCGTCCGGTCGAGCCCGTCGAGGACGGCCCCGTAGGACGCGCCGTCGGGCCACGGGACGCCGAGTGCGCGCGCGGTGGCACGCAGGGACGCGACGGCCTCGGCATCGGCCGCCGGCATCGTGCGCAGCACGCCGACGCCGCCCTGGGTCATCAGGGTGGCGGCGGCCATGCCGGTCATGAGCGACAGCTGCGCGTTGTGGTCCTCGACCGGCAGCGGCGCGCGGCGCACGAGCTCCCAGCCACCTGCGCCGCGGCGGACCTCCTGCTCGGGCAGCCCGAGCGACACCCCGCCGCGTGCGCGCTCGAGCGCGAGCCGCCGCCCGCCGATCTCGACGAGCAGCGCGAGCACGTCGTCGCGGTCGACGCCGGCATCGAGGCGTGCCTGCGCACCGGCGTAGTCGAGCTGTGCGCGGCTCCGGACGGTCGCGCGCTCGACGGCGACGTCGGCGACCTCCCCGTCCTCGGCCAGCTCGAACGACCAGACGACGGCGGGCCGGTCCTGGCCGGGGAGCAGGGACCCGGCGCCCTCGCTGATCTCGGCCGGGTGCAGCGGGACGCGCGTGTCCGGGCAGTAGACGGTCGTCACGCGCTCGTGGACCGCCCGGTCCAGCGCGCCCCCGGGCACCACGAACGCCGCCGTGTCGGCGATGGCGTACCGGACGCGGTACCCGCTCGCGCGGCGCTCGAGGTGCATCGCCTGGTCGAGGTCGGTCGAGCCGGCGGGGTCGAGCGTCACGAACGGGACGTCGCGGAGGTCGCGCCGCTCGCCGTCGACGGGCGGCCGGCTCCCCGCCGCCGCGGCACGTGCCTCGGCGAGGGCCTCGGGCGGGTGCTCGACGGGCACCTCGAGCTCGCGGCGGACCGCCTCGAACCCCGCGGCGAGGCCGTCGGGGGACGCGAGACGTCGTCGTGGCGCGGGCACGCGACCACCCTACGGAACGGCGGCGGCACGGCCAGCGGTGCGGGTGGGTGCCATGCTGCTCCCATGCTCGAGCTGCTCACCGGCGCCGGTCTGGCGACCGCCTCCGGCCTCAACGCCGCGCTCCCGCTGCTGATCCTCGGGGCGCTCGACCGGTGGACGCCGCTGGTCGAGCTGCCGGAGAGCTGGCAGTGGGTCTCGAACGGCTGGGTCCTGGTGGTCCTCGGGGGCCTGCTGCTCCTCGAGGTGGTCGCCGACAAGGTCCCCGGCGTCGACAGCGTCAACGACGTCGTGCAGACCGTCGTCCGGCCGACGGCGGGCGGGCTGGCCTTCGGCGCGGGGTCCGGCTCGCAGACGGTCGCGGTGACCGACCCCGCGGCGTTCTTCACGTCCGGCTCCTGGGTGCCGGTCGCGATCGGCGTGCTCCTCGCGCTGACGGTGCACACCGGCAAGGCGCTCGGCCGGCCCGTCGTCAACGCCGCGACGGCGGGCGTGGGTGCACCGCTCGCGAGCACCCTCGAGGACCTCACCAGCCTCGGCCTGACGATCGCCGCCCTGCTCGTGCCGGTCCTCGTCGTCGTGGGCCTCGGCCTGCTGGCCTGGGCCGGCGTCCGCACCATCCGACGACGACGGCGGCGCCGCGCGCTGCGCCCGGCAGGAGGACTCTGATGCGATTCGGCTACCACGTCGGCTACTGGGCGGCGGGGCCGCCACCCGGTGCGGTCGACGCCGTGGTCGCGGCCGACAGGCTGGGCTTCGACTCCGTGTGGACGGCCGAGGCGTACGGCTCCGACGCGCTCACCCCGCTCGCGTGGTGGGGCAGCCGCACCGAGCGCATCCGCCTGGGGACCGCCATCGCGCAGATCTCCGCGCGGACGCCGACGGCGGCCGCGATGGCAGCGCTCACCATGGACCACCTCAGCGACGGCCGCTTCATCCTGGGCCTCGGGGCGTCCGGGCCGCAGGTCGTCGAGGGCTGGTACGGCCAGCCCTACCCGCGTCCGCTCGCACGCACGCGCGAGTACGTCGACGTCGTGCGTCAGGTGCTGCGGCGCGACGAGCCCGTCGTGGCCGACGGCGACTTCTACCAGCTGCCGTACCGCGGCGGCACCGGCCTCGGCCGCCCGCTGCGCTCCACGGTGCACCCGCTGCGCCCGCGGCTGCCCGTCCACCTCGCGGCGGAGGGCCCGAAGAACGTGGCGCTCGCGGCCGAGGTCGCCGACGGCTGGTTGCCGCTGTTCTACGCCCCGAGCGTCGACGGCTTCTACCGCGAGGCGCTCGCCGAGGGGTTCGCCCGCCGGTCGCCCGACCTCCCGCCGCCGGACGCCTTCGAGGTGAGCGCGACCGTCCCGGTCGTCGTGCACGACGACGTCGAGCGCGCGGCCGACGTCGTGCGCCCGTTCGTCGCGCTGTACGTGGGCGGGATGGGCGCCTCGACGGCCAACTTCCACCGGGACATGGTCGAGCGCCTCGGGTACGTGCGTGAGTGCGAGGCCGTGGCGGCGCTGTTCGCCGAAGGGCGCCGTGCCGAGGCCGCCGCGGCCGTCCCGACGGCCCTCGTGCAGGACATCGCGCTCGTCGGACCGCCGGCCGCGATCCGCGACCGCCTCGCCGCCTGGGACGACACGGTCGTCACGTCGATCCTCGTCCAGGGTGACGCGGCGGCGCTCCGGGCGGTCGCCGACCTCCTCGGGTGACCGGACGGGAGCGGCTCAGGCCAGCTGCCTGCTGTCGGGCCCGATGACCCGGTACCAGCGGTAGCCGTAGCCCTCGAGCGGCAGCTCCGCGCGAGCACGCTCGTCGAGGTCGACCTCGCCGTTCTCGATGAGCTCGACCAGGCGGTGGCCGGCGCGCTCGGCGTCCAGCGCCACGGGCACGGTGACCGGGTCGGAGGACAGGTTGTGCAGCGTCATGACGGCGCCGCCGTCGAGCTCGCTGAGCAGGGCGACGACGGACGGGTGCGGCTGGTCGAGCACCCGCACGGGCGCCCAGCCGAGCTCGGGGCACTCGCGGTAGCGCCGCACCAGCAGCGAGATGAACGTCAGCAGCGAGTCGGGGTCGCGCCGCTGCGCCCGCACGTTGACGTGGGCGGGGCCGTAGCCGTCGCCGGTGAGGGGCGAGGGCAGCTGCGACGCGCGGGCACGCGAGAACCCGCCGTTCGCGTCGTCCGACCACTGCATCGGCGTCCGGACCGCGAGGCGCCCCGGCACGTCGAGGTTCTCCCCCATCCCGATCTCCTCGCCGTAGAACAGCGTGGGCGTGCCCGGCAGCGCGAAGAGCAGCGAGTACACGAGCCGGACGCGCCTCGGGTCGCCGTCGACCATCGGGGGCAGGCGCCGCCGCAGCCCACGTCCGTAGAGCTGCATCTCGGGGTCGGGACCGAAGGCCGCGAAGACCTCCTGCCGCTCGGGTTCGCTCAGCTTGTCGAGCGTGAGCTCGTCGTGGTTGCGCACGAAGGTGGCCCACTGGCAGTCGGCCGGGATCTCCGGCCGGTCGAGCAGCGCCTGGACCAGCGGGCCGGCGTCCTGCCGCGCGAGCGACAGGTACATCTTCTGCATCGCGATGAAGTCGAACATCATCGTCAGCTCGTCGCCGTCGCCCTCCCCGAAGAAGAGGCGCTGCTGCTCGTGCGGGAGGTTCACCTCACCGAGGAGGATGCCGCTGCCGGTCCGCCGGCCCAGGAAGGACCGCAGCGACCGCAGGTAGTCGTGCGGGTCGCCGAGGGCCTCGACCTGCTCGTCGCCCGCGCCGACCGTCTCGAGGAAGAACGGCACGGCGTCCACGCGGAAGCCGTCGAGCCCCAGCTCGAGCCAGTAGCCCATGACCTTGGCGATCTCGTCACGGACCTTCGGGTTCGCGACGTTGAGGTCGGGCTGGTGCTTGTAGAAGCGGTGCAGGTAGTACTCGCCCGTCTTCTCGTCCAGCTCCCAGATGCTCGTCTCCTGGTCCGGGAAGACGACCTCCTTCGACGTGTCGGGCGGCGGGTCGCTCCGCCAGACGTAGAAGTCCCGGTACGGGCTGTCCTTGCTGGACCGGGCGGAGCGGAACCACGGGTGCCTGTCCGACGTGTGGTTGACCACGATGTCCGCGATGACGCGCATGCCGCGGTCCTTCGCGGTGCGGATGAGCTCGACCAGGTCGCCGGGCGTGCCGAGTCGCGGGTCGACCCCGTAGAGGTCGGTGACGTCGTAGCCGTCGTCCCGATCTGTCGTCGGGTAGAACGGCATGAGCCACAGGCACGTCACGCCGAGCTCGGCGAGGTGGTCGATGCGCTGCGCGAGGCCCTGGAAGTCGCCCGTGCCGTCGCCGTCCCAGTCGAGGTAGGTCTCGACGTCGAGGCAGTAGATGACGGCGTTCTTCCACCACAGGTCGCCGGTGTCGGTGATCCTCATGCGGTCGCCCCGATCCCCTTGAGCTGTGGGAGCACGTGCTCGCCGAACGCGTCGACGAAGGCCTCCTGCTCCTGTCCGACGTGGTGGAGGTAGACCTCGTCGAAGCCGATCGAGGCGAGCTCGGCGATCCACGCGGTCTGCTGCGCGAGGTCCGACGAGACCAGCACGGACTTGTGCACGTCCTCGGGACGCACGTGCGACGACGCGACGTCGAAGTGCTCCGGCGTCGCGAGGTCCCAGCAGACGGGCGGCGGGAAGACGTTCGAGCGCCACTGGTCGAACGCGATGTGCTCGGCCTCGGCCTGGTCGGGCGCCCAGGAGACGTGCACCTGGAGCGCGAGCGGCCCGCGCCCGCCCTCCTCCCGGTAGGCGGCGACCATCTCGCGCAGCACCTCGTGAGGCTGGTTGATGGTGATGAGCCCGTCGGCCCACGACGCGCACCGCCGCGCGGTGGCGACGGTCACGGCCGGCCCGATGAGCGCGGGCGGCTCCTCGGGCAGCGTCCAGATCCGGGCGCGGTCGACCGTCACGAGGCCGTGGTGGGTGACCTCCTCCCCCGCGAGGAGGCGCCGGATCACCCCGACGGTCTCGACCAGGCGGTCGTCGCGGACGTCCTTCACCGGCCAGGGGTCGCCGGTGATGTGCTCGTTCGCGTTCTCGCCCGAGCCGAGCGCGGCCCAGAACCGGCCGGGGAACATGGCGGCGAGCGTCGCCGCGGCCTGGGCGATGATCGCCGGGTGGTACCGCTGGCCCGGGGCGTTCACGACGCCGAAGCGCAGCGACGTCGTCGCGAGCGCGGCGCCGAGCCAGGACCAGGCGAACCCGGAGTGGCCCTGGCGCGCGCTCCACGGCGCGAAGTGGTCGGAGCACATCGCCGCGTCGAAGCCCGCCTGCTCGGCCTGCTGCACCGCGCGCAGCAGCGCGGCGGGATGAACCTGCTCGTGGGAGGCGTGGTAGCCGATCGTGGTCACGCACCGTGTCTACCGGTCCTCCCCGGCCGACGCGCGTCGGGCGACCCCCCGGGCGGCCGCCCTGCGACGCCGGGGCAGCGATGACAGACTCTCCTGGCGTGAGCACACCGACGCAGAACGCGAGCAGCAGCCGACCGCACCGCGCCGCACGCCTCGAGGACAGGTTCAACGCCCTCGTCGCGCGCAAGCTGGCGGAGCGCGGCTGGGTCCCCCGCGTCGAGCCCTACACCGGGTACGGCGCCGACGGGTGGGTCCGGGTCATGGCGCGCACGCTCCTCGCGCCGCCGGACTCGGAGCCGCGCGAGGTGGCCGAGCGCGACGCCGCGTCGGCCCAGCGCGCCGTGCGCGGGTGGCGGTCGTTCGTCACGGCGCAGGTGCCCGCGACCGAGGTCGAGGTGCAGGCCGGGAGCCGGCGTCACGTGCTCCGGTCCGACCGCGGCGGGTACATCGACCAGATCGTCGAGTCGGACCTCGAGCCCGGCTGGCACGACGTCACGCTGACCGTCAGCGGGCGCAGCATCACGGCGCCCGTGCTGGTCGTCGCCCCGGACCAGCGGACGGCCCTGGTGAGCGACATCGACGACACGGTCATGGTCACGGCGCTCCCGCGCCCCCTGCTCGCCGCGTGGAACAGCATGGTGCTGCACGAGAACGCGCGCCGCGTGGTGCCCGGCATGGCCGCCCTGTACCGGCGGTGGAACGAGGCCAACCCCGGCTCGCCCACGTTCTACCTGTCCACGGGCGCGTGGAACGTGGCACCGGCGCTGCGGCGCTTCCTCGCGCGGCACGGCTACCCGGCCGGACCGCTGCTGCTCACCGACTGGGGCCCGACCAACACCGGATGGTTCCGCAGCGGGCAGCAGCACAAGCGGGACACCCTGCGCCGCCTGCTCCAGGAGCTCCCGCAGATCAGCTGGGTCCTCGTGGGCGACGACGGTCAGCACGACCCGCAGATCTACGGCGACATCGCCGCCGAGCACCCGGACCGGATCACCCTCGTCGCCATCCGCCAGCTGACGCCGGCCGAGCAGCTGCTCGCGCACGGCACGCCGGCGCCGGCGGAGGACGACGACGTCGCCGCCCGCGCCGCGACGCCGCTCGTGGTGCACGGCGGCGACGGCAACGAGATCGCGCTGCGCCTCATCGACGCCGGGGTGCTCTGAGCGCGCCGCGGCGCGCCCGGTGACGGGCGGCGCTCAGCGCGCGAGCTCCTCCGCGAGGGCAGCGGCGAAGGCGTCGACGTCGGCCTCGGTCGTGTCGAAGGCGCACATCCAGCGCACCTCGTTCCTGGCGGCGTCCCAGTCGTAGAACCGGAACCGCTCGCGCAGGCGGTCGGCGACGCCCGGCGGCAGCGCGGCGAACACCGCGTTGGACTCGACGGCCTGGACGACCTCGACGCCGGGGAGCACGGCGACGGCGTCCCGCAGGCGGAGCGCCATCGCGTTGGCGTGCTGCGCCGAGCGCAGCCACAGGTCGCCCTCGAGGAGGGCGAGGAGCTGCGCGGACAAGAAGCGCATCTTCGAGCCCAGCTGCATGTTCATCTTCCGCAGGTAGGTGAGCCCCTGGGCGGCCTCGGGGTCGAGCACGACGACGGCCTCGGCGCCGAGCAGGCCGTTCTTCGTGCCCCCGAACGAGACGACGTCGACGCCGACGTCGGTCGTGATCGCCCGCAGCGGGACGCCGAGCGTCGCGGCGGCGTTGGCGATCCGGGCGCCGTCCATGTGGACGCGCATCCCCCGCTCGTGCGCGTGGTCGCACAGCGCGCGGAGCTCGTCGGGCGTGTAGCAGGTGCCGAGCTCGGTCGTCTGCGTGAGGGAGACGACGAGCGGCTGCGCGCGGTGCTCGTCGCCCCAGCCCCACGCCTCCTGGTCGACGAGCTCGGGGGTGAGCTTGGCGTCGGGCGTCGGGACGGTGAGGAGCTTGATCCCCGCGACGCGCTCGGGCGCGCCGTTCTCGTCGGTGTGGATGTGCGCGTTGCGCGTGCAGACGACGGCGCCCCACGGCGGCAGCATCGCCTGCAGCGAGAGCACGTTGGCGCCCGTGCCGTTGAAGACGGGGAAGACCTCGACCGCCCGCCCCAGGTGCTCGGCCATCACCTCGTGGAGGCGTGCCGTGTAGACGTCCTCCCCGTAGGAGACCTGGTGCCCGCCGTTGGCCGCGGCGACTGCGGCCAGCACCTCCGGGTGGACGCCGGCGTAGTTGTCCGAGGCGAAGCTCTTGAGGGCAGGGTCGTGCAGCTGGTGCGTGGTCGTCACGCGGGAGATCCTCTCATCGCGCGCGGGCCCTCCCGCGCGCCCTCAGCCGTCGGCGGCCTGCTCGGAGCCGGACGTCGTGTCGGTGCGACCGGTGATCCCCGCGGTCGAGGCGACGACGTCGCCGATCCGGCGGGTGAGCGCCTCGTAGAACATCGACAGCGGGAACTCGTCGGGCAGCACGGCGTCGGTCAGGCTCTTGAGGGGGCCGTCGATCGGCAGCGCGTCCGGGCCCTTGGCCCAGGTCGACGCGGGGTGCGGCGTGAGCGTCGAGGACACGAGCGCGTACGCGGCGAGCCAGTGGGCGATCTTGGGCCTGTCGATCGACCGCCAGTAGAGGTCCTCGATCTCGCGGCCGAGCGCGAGCACGACGTCGGGCAGCGCGGCCCAGTCGATGCTCAGCCGGTTGTCGGTCCAGTGCAGGACGTGGTGCTGGTGCAGCCAGGCGAAGAGCAGCTGGCCGCCGAGACCGTCGTAGTTCTTGACGCGGCTGCCGGTGATCGCGAAGCGGAAGATCCGGTCGAACACGACCGCGTACTGCACGAGGCGGGCGTGCGGCACGGTGTCCTCGAGCGCGACCGCCTCGCGGAACGCGACGAGGTCGCAGCGCAGCTCCTCGAGGGCGTAGAGGAAGTACGGCATCCGCTGCTTGATCATGAACGGGTCGAAGGGCAGGTCGCCGCGCATGTGCGTGCGGTCGTGGATGAGGTCCCACATCACGAAGGTCTCCTCCGCGAGGCGCTGGTCGGCGAGCAGCCGGGCGGCGTCCGGCGGCAGGGCGAGCCGGGTCGTCCCGGCCGCGGCCCGCACCACGCGCCGGAAGCGCGCGGCCTCGCGGTCGGCGAAGATCGCGCCCCAGGTGAAGGTCGGCAGCGAGCGCATCGCCACGGTCTCCGGGAACAGGACCGCGGAGTTCGTGTCGTACCCCGCGGTGAAGTCGACGAACCGGATGGGCACGAACATCGCGTTCGAGTAGCTGCCGGCCTCGAGGTCGGCGACGAAGTCGGGCCACACGACCTCGACGAGCACCGCCTCGAGGTGGCGGTCCGGGCTGCCGTTCTGCGTGTACATCGGGAAGACGACGAGGTGCTGCAGCCCGTCGACCCGGTCGCGCTGCGGCTGGAACGCCACGAGCGAGTCGAGGAAGTCGGGGACGCCGAGGCCGTCGTCGACCCACCGCGCGAGGTCGGCGTCGAGCGCGGCGAGGTAGGCGTCGTCGTGCGGGAACAGCGGGCGCAGCTCCGTCACTGCTGAACGCACCTCGGCCACGAGCTCACCGGCCGCGGCGTGGTCCGCCTCCTCCGGCACCGACCCGTCCTTGGCCTGGAGCGGCTGGAGGCGGCCGACGGCGTCCTTCAGCCGCGTCCACGCCGGGTGCGCGACGGCCCCCGGCTCGTCCGCGTCCTCGGGCGCAGTCGCCGACGAGGAGGCGACGGGCGCGCACCACGCCTCGAGGTTGCGGCGCAGCGCGGCCGTCGACGGGGTGTCCGCGAGGTCGGCGGCGACCACGGCGACCCTGCCGTGCGGGCCGTCGCCGATCGCGCCGACGACGGCGCCGGCGGCGCTGCGCACGAACGGGGCCGCCGTGCCGTCGAGCTCGAGCCGGGCACCGGCCGTGCCCTCGAGGTCCTCGACCCGGGCGCCCAGGTCCTGGTCGGTCAGCGCGAGCGGTCCCGCGAGGTCCAGCACGAGCGGCCCGGGGTCGGCCGGGGTCGGGACGACCTCGATGCCGCGGTCACGCAGCACGGCGGCGACCGCGGGGTCCCAGGGCCCGGCCCCGAGCACGACCAGGCCGTTGCCCGCCTCGAGCCGCGTGACCTGCGCGACGGCCGCGTAGGGGTCGTCCGCGGGGGTGACGACGACCACCGCGGGCCCGTCCTCCGGCGCGGACGGCAGAGGGACGGCGCTGACCTGGACAGACGGGCTGGACATGGGTCTCCTCATGGCGGGGGCCGAAGTTACTGCACGGTACGGTTCGGCCTCCGACCGGGTCAACGACCGCACGGGGACGCGCCGACCGCTGCGGCCCCGCGCCGCCGCCGACGACGACCTGACGTGGCTGACGACGCGAGCACCGTGGTCACGACCGGCCGGCGGTGGCACGATCCGTCGATGACCTTCGACTCCCGGCACCTCAGCGTCCGCGTCGACCGGCCCGTCGCGCAGGTCTACGCGTTCGCGTCCGACCCCGCCAACCTCCCTGGGTGGGCGCCGGGGCTCGGCACCTCGGTCGTCCACGAGGGGGACGCCTGGTTCGTGGAGACCCCCGGCGGCCGCGCGCGGATCACGTTCGCCCCGCCCAACGAGCTCGGGGTGCTGGACCACGACGTGGTGACCCCGTCGGGCCGCACGGTGCACGTGCCGATGCGGGTGGTCGCGTACCGCGAGAGCAGCGAGGTGATCTTCACGCTGCGGCCCGAGCCCGGCGCGACCGACGCCGACCTCGAGGCGGACGCCGCGCTCGTCGCCGCGGACCTGGCGCGCCTCAAGGAGGTGGTCGAGCGAGAGCTGCCCGACCCGGGTCCCTTCTTCCACGGCACGCGGGCGGACCTCCAGCCCGGGGACCTCGTCGAGCCCGGACGTGCTTCGAACTTCGGCGCTCGTCGCGCGGCCGCCTTCGTCTACCTCACGGCCACGCTCGACGCGGCGACGTGGGGCGCCGAGCTCGCGGCGGGCGACGGCCCCGGGCGCATCTACCGGGTCGAGCCCACCGGGGGCGTCGAGGACGACCCGAACCTCACGAACGCCCGGTTCCCCGGCAACCCGACCCGGTCCTACCGCACCCGCGAGCCCCTGCGGGTCGTCGGCGAGCTCACGGGCTGGGTCGGGCACCCGCCGGAGGCGCTCCGGGCGATGCGCGAGCACCTCGCCGAGCTCGAGCGCCAGGGCGTCGAGGCCGTCGAGGACTGATCCGGTCCGGGGCGCGTACCGGGACCGGCGGCGTCGGTGCGTACAGTTCTCCGGGCGCTGCGCGCGCCCATCCCCGATCGAGGACCCGCCGTGCCCCCCACCACCGCCCCCGCCACGCCCGAGACGTCAGGCGTCCCCACCGACCCCACGAGTGCGTCCGTCGACGCGGCCGGCGACGGGCTCGTCGACGTGGCCGGCATCGACCCGGCGGCGCTCGCGGCGTGCCTCGACGTGCTCGCGCAGGCCGAGCGCCTGCCCGAGGACCACCCGGATGCGCTCGCCCTGCGCCGCGCGACGGCCCGGCTCTTCAAGGCGGTCAAGAAGCAGCGCCGGCTGGACCGGCGGGCCGCCGTCAGCGCGTCGGACGCCGCCGTCGTCGCGGCGACCGCGACCGGCAGCCCGCGCCGGATCGACGACGAGACCGCGGGGCTCCCGCTCGTCTCCGAGGCCCGGGGCGCGAGCGCCGGGACGCTGCTCCGGGCGCGGGCCTGCTACATCTGCAAGGAGCCGTACACGCGGGTCGACGCGTTCTACCACCAGCTCTGCCCCGCGTGCGCGGAGCTGAACCACGCGAAGCGCGACGCGCGCACCGACCTCACCGGGCGCCGGGCGCTGCTCACGGGGGGCCGGGCCAAGATCGGCATGTACATCGCGCTGCGCCTGCTGCGTGACGGCGCGCACACCACTATCACCACGCGCTTCCCGCGCGACGCGGTGCGCCGGTTCTCGTCGATGCCCGACGCGCACGAGTGGCTCGACCGCCTCACCGTCGTCGGGATCGACCTGCGGGACCCGGCGCAGGTCGTCGCCCTGGCCGACGAGGTCGCCGCCGCGGGGCCGCTCGACATCCTCATCAACAACGCCGCGCAGACGGTCCGGCGCTCGGCCGGCGCGTACGCACCGCTCGTCGAGGCGGAGCGGGCGCCGCTCCCGGACGGACCGCTCCCCCACCTCGTGACCTTCGAGCACGCGAGCGACGCGCACCCCGCGGCCCTCGTCAGCTCCGTGGGCACGACGGCGGTCGCCCACCACGACGACGACGCGGTCTCGGCCGCCGGCCACCTGACCGCGGAGGCGCTGCGGGCCGGTTCGTCGTCGCTCGCGCGGCTCGACCGCGGGGACGCGATCGACGCGGGCGGGCTGCTGCCGGACCTCCACGACACGAACAGCTGGGTCGCGACCGTGGACCAGGTCGACCCCCTCGAGATGCTCGAGGTGCAGCTGTGCAACGAGACGGCGCCGTTCATCCTCGTCAGCCGGCTGCGGCCGTCGCTCGCCGCCTCCCCCGCGCGTCGGACGTACGTCGTCAACGTCTCCGCGATGGAGGGTGTCTTCTCGCGCGGCTACAAGGGGCCCGGCCACCCGCACACCAACATGGCCAAGGCCGCCGTCAACATGCTCACCCGGACGAGCGCCGGCGAGCTGCTCCGTGACGGCATCCTCATGACCAGCGTCGACACCGGGTGGATCACGGACGAGCGCCCGCACCCGACCAAGGTGAGGCTCGCCGAGGAGGGCTTCCACGCGCCGCTCGACCTCGTCGACGGCGCCGCGCGCGTCTACGACCCCATCGTCCGCGGCGAGGCGGGCGAGGACGTGCACGGCGTGTTCCTCAAGGACTACAAGTTCGCAGGCTGGTGAGTCGGCCCACCAGGGCGTGAGCTTGTCGTCACCGCATCGGCCGCGTCGCCGCGAGGAACGCGACGCGCCGTGCGTGTCCGGCGTCACGCCGGTCCTCCGGGACGCGGCGGACGCCCGGCCGGTAGGGTGGACCACGAATCCCCAGGAGCACGTCGCCCTTCCCTGTGTGTGACCGCCGGACACCGGCGGCTGTGTGCAGCCGGCCCAGAGCCGGCCGATCGAGAGTTCGGGACAGCGACGGACGACCACGCCGACCGCGGCGCGGACCCGCCTGGACCACCTCGACCGATGCGGACACCGTGACCACCACTGCCTCCACCCTGCCCTCTGCCGCCGACCGTCCCGCCCCGGGCGCACGCCCCGAGCACGGCGCGACCCCCGAGCGCGAGCTCGACCTCGTCGACCTCGGGCTGCCCGAGCCGATCCTGCGCGCGGTGCTCGACCTCGGGTTCACGCGCCCGACGCCCATCCAGCAGGCCGCTATCCCCGCGCTCCTGAGCGGCCGCGACATCACCGGCGTCGCCCAGACGGGGACCGGCAAGACCGCCGCCTTCGGGCTGCCGCTGCTCGCCGCCGTCGACCCCGAGCTCCGCCAGGTCCAGGCCGTCGTGCTCACCCCGACCCGCGAGCTCGCCATGCAGGTGGCCGAGGCGCTCGAGACGTTCGCCCAGCACCTCCCGGGCGTCGACGTCGTCGCCGTGTACGGCGGTTCCCCGTTCCTGCCGCAGCAGCGGGCGCTCGCTCGGGGCGCGCAGATCGTCGTCGGCACGCCCGGCCGCGTCATCGACCACCTCGAGCGCCGCACGCTGCGTCTCGACGAGGTGCGCTTCCTGGTCCTCGACGAGGCCGACGAGATGCTCCGCATGGGCTTCGCCGAGGACGTCGACTCCATCTTCGGACGCGCCCCGGAGAAGCGTCAGGTCGCGCTCTTCTCCGCGACCATGCCGCCTCCGATCGTGCGCGTCGCCAACCAGCACCTCAAGGACCCGGTGCAGATCGCGACGTCGCGCCAGGCGTCCACGGTCGCCAACGTCCGCCAGACCTTCGCGGTCGTGCCGTTCCGGCACAAGATCGGTGCGCTCGCGCGCGTCCTGGCGACGTCCGACGCCGACGCGGCCATCGTCTTCACACGGACGCGCGGGGCGGCCGAGGAGGTCGGTGTCGCGCTCGCCGACCGCGGCATCTCCGCGGCCACCATCTCGGGCGACGTCGCCCAGAAGGACCGCGAGAAGCTCGTCGAGCGCCTGCGCGCAGGGAGCCTCGACGTGCTCGTCGCGACCGACGTCGCCGCACGCGGGCTCGACGTCGAGCGGATCGGCCTCGTCGTGAACTTCGACGTGCCGACGGAGCCCGAGGCGTACGTGCACCGCATCGGACGCACGGGCCGCGCCGGTCGGACCGGCACCGCCATGACGTTCGTGACCCCGAACGAGCAGGGCCGGCTCCGTGCGATCGAGCGCACGACGCGCCAGCGGCTCGAGGAGGTCGCCGTCCCCTCGCCGGCCGACGTCTCCGCCCACCGGGTCGCCGCGCTCCTGGGACGCACCGGCGCCCGGGTCGAGGCCGGACGGCTGGACATGTACCGCACGGCCGTGTCGGCCTTCCTCGCGGAGTCCTCGATGGACGCCGCCGAGCTCGCGGCGGTGCTCGCCGCGCTCGCCGTCGGCGACGAGGGCCCCCAGCCGAGCGACGAGATCGAGGCGACGCCGCTGCAGAAGGCCCGCGGCGCCTCGGCCGACGACGGCCGGATCTCCTTCACGAGCGAGGAGCGGGCCCGTACCGCCGCACGCCGGCCCACGCGCGGCACCCGCTACCGGGTCGCCGTCGGGCACACGCACGGGGCGCGTCCCGAGGCGATCGTCGGCGCGCTCACGGGTGAGGGCGGGCTGAGCGGCAAGGACCTCGGCAAGATCGACATCTTCGCGAGCTTCAGCCTCGTCGAGATCGACGCCGACCTCTCCCCCGAGGCGTTCCGCCGCCTCGGCGGCGCCCGCGTCGCCGGGCGGCCGCTGCGGATCAGCGTCGACGAGGGCCCGCGGGGCCACTCCGCGGCCCGGGCGACGGCGCACCCCGGCAGCAAGCACCCGGCTGCCAAGCAGACGGGGCCGCGCCGGCCCGCGGCACGCGCACCGCGCGTCTGAGC
>NZ_JACVQL010000112.1 GCF_019733465.1 Actinotalea ferrariae
CCACGCGTCCGCCGCCGCGGTCGCCGTGCCGGCGCGCGCCGCCGAGATCGCGCGCCTGCGCGACGCGCTCGCGGAGGTCCTCGCGCGCACCGACGCGGGACCCGTCGTCGCGACCCACGGCGACCTGCACGAGGCGAACCTGCTGGTGGACGACGGCGCGCTCGTCGGGCTGCTCGACGTCGACGCGCTCGGCCCCGGGCACCGCGTCGACGACCTCGCGTGCCTCCTCGCGCACCTCAGCGTGCTCCCGGCGCTCGCGCCCGGGACCTACCGGCACGTGCCCGGCGCGCTGCGGCGCTGGCTCGCGGCCGTCGACGACGCCGGTGCGGCGCTGGACGTCGACCCCGTCGCCCTGCGCGCGCGGGCCGGGGCCGTGGTGCTCAGCCTCGTCGCGGGCTCGACGGGCGGCGGCCCGGAGGCGGAGGACGGCGCCTCGCGCCGCCTCGACGTCGCCGGGACCTGGCTCGCCGAGGCCCGCCTGAGAGACCTCTCATCCCCGCGTCCTCGTCCTCTCACGAACGGCGACGAGGCTCAGACCACGATCACGCAGGACACGACCACGCAGGGCACGACCACGCAGGACACCATCCAGGAGGACACATGAACAAGCGCACCGTCGTCATCGTCACCGGAGCCCTGGGGGCCCTGGGCCTCGGCGCCAGCGCCGCGGCCGGCGTGGGTCCGTTCGACTCGCCCGCGCCGAGCGAGCTGGGCGAGCGCGTCACCGCACCGGCGGGCGCGTCCCTGACGTCGCGGTCGTCGACCGCGACCCCGGAGCCGTCGTCGTCGCCCAGCTCCTCACCGAGCTCCTCGCCGAGCTCCTCACCCAGCGCCTCGCCGAGCGCGAGCTCGTCGTCGAGCGTGTCGCCGACGAGCATCACGTCCGGCAGCGGCATCACGTCCGTCACGACGGCGTCCGCCCAGACCTCGCCCTCGGCCGTCACGCCCGCGTCGCCCATGACGCCGCCCAGCCCGCAGAGCCCTCAGACGCCGCAGACGGCTCCGACCCCGCCCAGCGCTCCGTCCGCGGACTGAGCCCCGAGCGGCGTCGCCTCGACGCCGCCACCCCGGCGAAGGGTCCGTCGCGCTCGGCGCGACGGACCCTTCGCCGCGGGTGCACCGGCTCAGCGCTCCGCGAGCCGGTAGCCCATGCCCCGCACCGTCTCGATGACGTCCGGGCCGAGCTTCTTGCGCAGGTAGCGCACGTAGACGTCCACGACGTTGGACCCGGGGTCGAAGTCGTACCCCCAGACGCGCGACAGCAGCTGCTCGCGGCTGAGGACCTGGCCCGGGTTGCGCCAGAACGCCTCGGCGAGCGCGAACTCGCGTGCCGAGAGGTCCACCGCGCGGTCACCCACGTGCGCGCGTCGCGTCCGGAGGTCGAGGCGCAGGTCGCCGTGCGCGAGCACGGACCCGTCGCCCGCCGGTGCCTCGGTCCGCAGCCGCAGCCGGATGCGGGCCAGCAGCTCCTCGAACCGGAACGGCTTGGCCATGTAGTCGTCGGCGCCGCCCTCGAGCCCTGCGACCGTGTCCGTGACCGAGCTGCGGGCGGTGAGGATGATCACGGGCAGCGTGCTGCGCGCCTCGCGCAGCCGCCTCAGCACGGTGAAGCCGTCCTGGTCGGGCAGGCCGAGGTCCAGCACGAGCAGGTCCACGTCGCCGCTCAGGGCGTGGTCGTACGCCTCGCGCCCGGTGCCGACCACGAGCGGCGCGTGACCCGCGGCGCGCAGCCCCTTGGCGATGAAGGAGGCGATGCGCTCCTCGTCCTCGGCGATGAGGATCTGGCTCATCGGTCCTCCTCGTCGGTCGTGGTCGGGCCCGGGCGCAGCGGGAGGTCGAGGACGAAGGTGGCTCCCGGCGGTTCGGCGCCGGGGCGCGTCGGCCCGACCGCGACGGTGCCGCCGTGCGCGGCCGCGATGGCGGCGACGATGGGCAGGCCGAGCCCCGAGCCCTCGACCCCACGGCCCGCGACGCCGCGCGCGAACCGCTCGAAGACGCGCTCGCGGTCCGCCTCGGGGACGCCGGGCCCCTCGTCGGCGACCGTCACGCGCAGCGTGTCCCTGCGGGGACCCGCGGCCCCGGCGCCCCCGGCGACCACGCGCGTCGCGAGCCTCGCCGTGCTCCCCGCGGGCGCGAACTTGGTCGCGTTGGCCGCGAGCTGCAGCACCGCCTGGGTGAGCCGCCGCTCGTCGACGAGCGCGACGACGTCGGCCCGGGCGTCCACGCGCCACTCCAGCCGGCCGAGGCCGCGCGCCTTGTCGAGCAGGTCGTCCGTGAGGCGCCCGACGTCGACCGGTGCGAGCTGCACGAAGTCGGGTCGGTCCGCGGTCGCGAGCGTGACGAGGTCGTCGACGAGCAGGTGCATCCGGTCGACCTCGTCGAGCACGAGCGTCCGGGTCTCCGCGACCTCCCCGGGATCGGCGGGGTCCATCACCTCGAGGTGCCCGCGGACGATGGTCAGCGGCGTGCGGAGCTCGTGCCCCGCGTCGTCGAGCAGCCGGCGCTGCGACGTGAACGCGAGCTCGAGGCGGTCGAGCATCGCGTTCGCGGTCCGTGCGAGGTCGGAGAGGTCGTCGTCGCCGGTCACGGGGATCCGGCCCGAGAGGTCGGTGTCGCTGATGCGCTGCGCCGTGTCCCGCAGCGCGCGGATCGGCGCGAGCAGGCGCCCGGCCACGACCCACCCCACGACGGCCAGCACGACCAGGGAGCCGAGCGCGACGAGGGCGTACGTCCGGTAGGTGCGGGTGAGCTCGGCGTGCTGCGCCCCGCGGTCGACGGCGATCAGGAGCACACCCTCGGCGGGGTCGCCGGCCACGCGCACCGGGGCCGTCGCGTACCGGTACGACGTCGTCGCGGTCCCGAGCGTGCGCAGACGGACCGACGCGTCGTCCTGCGCGGCGACCGCCGAGGCCACGAGCGCCGGCAGGCGCTCGGGGCGCACGGGCACCGAGGCCGACGAGACCCAGGCGACCTCGCCGTCGACCACCGCGACGAGCCCCTCGTCGCGCGAGGGGACGGCGCGCTGGATCGCGACGTACAGCAGGCGGCTCACCTCGGTGAAGGGAGCGCCGGTCGAGGGGTCGACGCCCTCGGCCGCGAGCGTCCGGAGCTCTGCGACCTCCTGGGCGAGCGTCTCGTCGACGAGCTCGTCGACGCGGTCCCGCTGCAGGAGGTAGGCCGTGCCGCCGGCCACCGTCATGCCGGCCGCCGCGAGGCCGAGGACCGCCGCGAGGACCCGTGCGCGGACGGTGAGCCCTCGCCTCGGGGCGGTGTCGTCGTGGGCGCGTGCGCGCGCCGGTCGCCGCACGCGTCAGTCCTCACCAGGGTTGTCGGACCCGTCGTCGGCGTGGTCCGCGTCCTCGCGGTCGGTCCCGTCGTCGGTGCCGTCGTCGCCGGGGGACGGCGCCGGACCCTCGACCGGGGGCGCGGGGCTCTCGTCGTCCTGCTCGTCCTCGTCGGGCCCGTCGTCGCCGTCGTCCTCGGACGGGGTGGGCACCGGCGTGGGCGTGAGCGGACCGGGGGCGGTCGGCGGCGTGACCACCACGGCGTCGCCCAGCTCCTCGGCGGCGGGGGCCCGCGTGAGGGCGACCGCCGCGCCGGTCCCCGCGACGAGCACGACGGCGAGCACGCTCGCGAGCACCACGGGACGAGCCATGGCAGCCAGTATCGCGGCGCCGGATGAGACGGGGATGAGAGCGGCTCAGGGCTGGCGCAGGATGCCGCGCTCGAGCGCGACGGTGACGGCGCGCGTCCGGTCGTCGACGCCGAGCTTGGCGAAGACCCGGAGCAGGTGCGTCTTGACGGTGGCCTCCGCGATGAAGAGCTCGGCGCCGATCTGCGCGTTGCTGCCGCCGCGCGCGACCCCGGCGAGCACCTCGAGCTCGCGCGGGGTGAGCCGCTCGTCCGGGCGGCGCACCTGCGTCACGAGCCGGCGGGCGACCGACGGCGCGAGCACCGTCTCGCCGCGCGCCGCCGCCCGGACGGCCGCCACGAGGTCGTCGCGGGGCGTGTCCTTGAGCAGGTAGCCGGTGGCCCCGGCCTCGACAGCGCGCAGGATGTCCGCGTCGGTCTCGTACGTCGTCAGCACCACCACCCGGACCTCGGGGTGCGCCGCGAGGATCCGCTGGGTGGCGCCGGTGCCGTCGAGCCCCGGCATGCGCAGGTCCATGAGCACGACGTCGGGCGTGAGCTCGTCCGCGAGGGTCACGGCCTGCTCGCCGTCGCCCGCCTCGCCCACGACGTCGAGGTCCGGCTCGCCGCCCAGCAGGCCGACGATGCCGGCCCGCACGACGGGGTGGTCGTCGGCGACGAGGACGCGGACGGCGTCCGGTCCCGCGCTCATGCGGGCACCCCCGCGCCGCCGGCGCCGCCCGCCCCGCCGACGTCGGGCGCGACGTCGTCGGCCGGCAGGGTCACCCGGACCCGCGTGCCGCCCTCGGCGCGCGGGCTCACCGCGACCTCCCCACCGCCCGACGTCACGCGCTCGCGCATGCCGCGCAGGCCGAAGCCCTCGGTCGCCCCCGGGTCGATGCCGCGGCCGTCGTCGACCACCTCCAGGTTCACCACCGCGCCTCCCTCGCGCCCGGCACCCGGCTCCGCGCCGAGGACGAGCTGGACGTGCCGGGCGTGCGCGTGCCGGCGCACGTTGGCGAGCGCCTCCTGCGCGGCGCGCAGCAGGATCACCTCCTGGTCGCGGCTCGGTGTCGCGGCGGCGTGGCGCAGGACGACCTCGACGCGCACGCCGGTCTCCTGCGTGAAGCGGCTCGCGAGCCGTGCGAGCGCCTCCGCGAGGGTCGAGCCCTCGAGCCCGACCGGCGAGAACGCGGCGACGAGCGCGCGCGCCTCGGCCAGGTTGTCGCGCGCGGTGCGCTCGACGAGCTGCAGGCGCTCGGCCGCCTGGTCGGGACGCCCGCGCCGCAGGTCGGACGACGCCGTCTGCGCGAGCATGATCACGCTCGTGAACCCCTGGGCGAGGGTGTCGTGGATCTCGCGCGCCATCCGCTCGCGCTCGGCCGTGACGCCCGCGGCGTGCTGCGACCGGCCGAGCTCCGCCTGCGCCGCCTCGAGCTGCTCGATGAGCGCCGCGCGCTCCTCGCTCTGCTCGGCGACGTTCGTGATCCACAGCCCGAGGAGGACGGCGAAGGCCAGGGCGATCGCCCCCTGCGTGATCGCGCTCGGCAGGTCGGCGCGGTCGGGGCCGACCGCCACGACGAGCGCCCCGAAGACGCCGACGGTGAGGACCAGGGAGAGCAGCACGCCGAGCCGGCGCGAGTCCGCGAAGAACCAGATCTGGCTGTAGGCGATGAACAGCAGGATCGTGCCGACCGTGTCGAGCAGGACGATGCCGGTGGCGAGCGCGATGAGCACCGCGAGGTAGACGAGCGCGAGACCGCGGCTCCCGGTCCGGGCCGCCCGGCGCGCGATCAGCGTGTAGGCGACGACGAGCACCGCCATGAGCAGCAGCGCCCACCGCGTCCCGTCGGCGACGCCGCGGGACTCGAGCAGCACGGCGAGGGCGCCGATCGCCATCATCACGTAGAAGGCGATGTCCCAGCCGCGGAGCGTCCGGAGCCAGAACGCCGAGCGCTCGGCGGACGGCGACCGTCCCGCACCGGTGGTGCGGGACGGCCCGTCGGGCGCCTCAGCCGTCGTCACGCCTGCGCCACCGGAAGGTGCGGGTGCCGACGAGGAGCCCTGCGATGAGCCATGCGCCCAGGATGGCAGCCGTCGTGCCGAGCTCCCAGGACCCTGCGGGCTCGAGCGCCTTGGCGGCGTCGGGCAGGAAGACCGACCGCATGCCCTGCGCCATCCACTTGAGCGGGAACAGGGAGGCCACGGTCTGCATCCACGACGGCAGGGCGAAGAACGCGAAGAACACTCCCGAGATGAACTGCAGCACCAGCACCACCGGGGTCACGACGGCGCTCGCCGACCTGCCCGTGCGCGGTACGGACGAGAAGGCGACGCCGCACACCGTGCCGGTGGCCGTGCCCAGGACGAGCACCCACGCGAAGGTCAGCCAGCCCGCCGCGTCGGGGACCGGCACGTCGTAGGCGATGAACGCCAGCGCGAGCAGCAGCGCGACCTGCACGCCGGTGTTGACGAGGACCTGGCCGACCTTGCCGAGGAAGAAGGCGGTCACGGGCAGGGGCGTGCCGCGCAGCCGCTTGAGGGCTCCGGTGTCGCGCTGCACGGCCAGGTCGATCGCCATCGTCTGGAAGCTCGTCAGCATGATCCCCGTCGCGAGGATGCCCGGCAGGAAGTACTGCGCGAAGGGCACGGCGACCGTGCCGTCGGACTGCACCTCGGTGTCGAAGACGGTCGCGAAGATCGCCATCATGATGATCGGGTAGGCGAAGATGAAGACGACCGCGTCACGCTCGCGGAAGAACTGCTTGAGCTCGATGCCGGCCCGTGCGACCGCGAGCCTCAGGGTCGGGGGCAGGCGGTCGTGGTGGGGTGCCGGCACGGGGGACGGTACGGCGGACGTGACGGTGCTCATCGCACGGCCTCCTCGAGGGGGGTGCTGACGGTGGTGTCGCCGGCCGAGGCGCGGGGGGCCTCGCCGACCATCTCGAGGTAGACGTCCTCGAGCGTGGGTCGCAGGACGGCGAGCCCCGGCACCTCGTCCGGTGCGAAGCGACGTGCGAGCTCGCCGACCAGCGCGGTCGGCGTCGGCGTCCGACGCTCGCGCGTCACGCCGTCCTCCTGCCACCGCACGAGCGCCTCGTGGGTCGCGCGGCCACCGAGCGCGGCCGGCGCGTCGAGCGCCACGACCCGGCCGTCGCGCACGACGGCGACGCGGTCGGCCAGGTGCTCCGCCTCGTCGAGGTAGTGGGTGGTGAGCAGGATCGTGGTGCCCTCGTCCCGCAGGCCGAGGAGCAGCTCCCAGAACGACCGCCGCGCCTCCGGGTCGAAGCCCGTCGTCGGCTCGTCGAGGAAGAGGAGCTCGGGCCGGCCGACGATGCCGAGGGCGACGTCGAGCCGACGCCGCTGGCCGCCGGAGAGCTGCCGCACGCGCGTGGAGGCCTTGGCCGAGAGCCCGACCGCGTCGATGAGCTGCTCCGGGTCGCGCGGACGCGGGTAGTACAGCGCGACGTGGTGCACGAGCTCGCGCACCGTGAGCTCGGCCTGGTCGTCGGCGCTCTGCAGGACGATGCCGATCCGGCTCCGCCAACGGCGGTCGGCGCGCTGCGGGTCCACGCCGAGCACCGCGACCTCGCCGCGGTCACGGTCGCGGTAGCCCTCGAGGATCTCGATGGTCGTGGTCTTGCCGGCTCCGTTGGGCCCGAGCACGGCGAAGATCTCGCCGGGGTGGACCGTGAGGTCCAGCCCGTCGACGGCGCGCTTCGCGCCGTAGTGCTTGTGCAGGTCCCGGACGAGGACCGCAGGTGTCGTGTTCATGCCACGAGCGTCCCGCGCGCACGGTCGCGGGCATCAGCCCCGCCCGGTGGTCGCCGGGGTCCACCGGTCGGTGGACCCCGTGCCTACTCCGCCTCGGCGAGCAGCCGCTGGATGCGACCGACGCCCTCGGCCAGGTCGTCGTCGCCCAGCGCGTAGGAGAGGCGCACGTAGCCGCTCGGCCCGAAGGCCTCGCCCGGCACGACGGCGACCTCGGCCTGCTCCAGGATCAGCGTCGCGAGCTCGGCGGACGTCGTCGGGGTCACGCCCCGGATGGTCCGGCCGAGCACGCCCCGCACGCTGGGGTAGGCGTAGAACGCGCCCTTCGGCGTGGGGCACACGACGCCGTCGATCGCCGACAGCATCTCGACCATCGTGCGGCGGCGGCGGTCGAACGCCGTGCGCATCTCGTCGACCGCCGAGAGGTCGCCCGTGAGCGCGGCGATCGCCGCGCGCTGGGAGACGTTCGCGACGTTCGAGGACAGGTGCGACTGGAGGTTCGTCGCGGCCTTCGTGACGTCGAGCGGCGAGATCATCCAGCCCACGCGCCAGCCCGTCATCGCGTAGGTCTTCGCGACGCCGTTGAGCACGATCGTCGTGTCCGCCAGCTCGGGCACCGCACGCACGACCGGCGTGAACGCCGCGTCGTCGTACAGCAGGTGCTCGTAGATCTCGTCGGTGATCACCCAGATGCCGTGCTCGAGCGCCCAGCGCCCGATCTCCTCCGTCTGCTCGGGGGAGTACACCGCGCCCGTGGGGTTCGACGGCGAGCAGAAGAGCAGGGCCTTCGTGCGCTCGGTCCGGGCCGCCTCGAGCTGCTCGACGGTCACGAGGTAGTCCTGCTCCTCGCTCGCGAAGACCTCGACCGGCACGCCGCCCGCGAGGCGGATCGCCTCGGGGTAGGTCGTCCAGTAGGGCGCCGGCAGCAGCACCTCGTCGCCGTCGTCCACGACCGTGGCGAACGCCTGGTAGACGGCCTGCTTGCCGCCGTTGGTCACGAGGACCTGGTTGGGCGACACCTCGTAGCCCGAGTCGCGCAGCGTCTTGGCGGCGATGGCCTCGCGGAGGTCGGGCAGGCCCGCGGCGGGGGTGTAGCGGTGGTTGGCCGGGACCGAGCACGCGGCCACCGCGGCCTCGACGATGTAGCCGGGCGTCGGGAAGTCCGGCTCGCCGGCGCCGAAGCCGATGACGGGCCGGCCGGCGGCCTTGAGCGCCTTGGCCTTCGCGTCGACGGCGAGCGTCGCGGACTCCGCGATCGCCGCGACGCGGGTGGAGACCCGGCGGGCGCTGGTCGGGCTGGAACTGGACGGGGCGGCGGGCGTCTGGCTCACGCGCCCATAGTGGCAGAGCGGCTCCGTGTCCGGGCGGGCGTCCGAGGCGCGGCGGACGGGTCCGCGGCGGGTGCCGAGGAGGCGGTTCGACCCATCACGTCGGACCACGTACACTCGACCGCTGGTGGTTGACGCCCGCCATGATGCTCTGTGCCCGTGAACGGTCCGCGAGGACCAGGACGCGGTCCGGAGGTCGGGCACGGCGGCGGTCACCGGACGAAGGGCAGTGGCGCAATTGGTAGCGCACCGGTCTCCAAAACCGGCGGTTGTGGGTTCGAGTCCCGCCTGCCCTGCGTGAATCGGCGGCCGTCATCCGGCCGTGGCCCCCAGGGTCCCCGGGGCCCACCGGGGGACGAGACGTAGGGAACTGACTGTGAGCGAATCCGCACGCGCCGCGGCGTCGGGTGCCGAGAGCACCGGCGGCAGCAGCTCGCGCCCCTCGCGGGGTCGGGAGGAGGAGCGTCGCGGTCTGTTCGCACGCATCGCGCTCTTCGTCCGTCAGGTCGTCGCCGAGCTCAAGAAGGTGGTGCGCCCCACGCGGGCGGACCTGCTGCGGTACACCGCGGTCGTCCTCGTGTTCGTCGTCGTCGTGATGGCGTTCGTGACGCTCGTCGACCTGGGTGTCGGCACGCTGGTCGCCTGGGTCTTCGGCGGCTGAGGCGAGAGCCGGCAGCCGCGGGCACGTCCCGCGGCGGCGCCGCAGGGCCGTCCGACGCGTGACCGCAGCACGACCGCACGACCGTCAGCACGTTCAGCACGACAGTCAGCAGAAAGCAGGTTCACCCCGTGTCGCAGGAGTCGCTGGAGCCGACCGAGCAGGACGAGACCGCCGTGGTCGACGCGCCCGACGGTGACGAGCTCGCCCTGTCCGCGGACGAGGGCGCCGACGCCGGCCCCGCCGCCGAGGACGAGGACGACGTCGTGACCGACGAGGTCGCGGCCGACGACGCCGTGACCGACGACGGCCTGACCGACGAGGTCGTGGCCGACGACGAGGACGTTGAGGACGAGGACCCGGTCGCGGCCTTCAAGGCCGAGCTGCGGCGTCAGCCGGGCGACTGGTTCGTCATCCACTCCTACGCGGGCTACGAGAACCGCGTGAAGGCGAACCTGGAGAACCGCATCCAGAGCCTCAACATGGAGGACTACATCCACCAGGTGGAGGTCCCCATGGAGGAGGTCACCGAGATCAAGAACGCGCAGCGCAAGGTCGTGCGCCGCGTCCGGATCCCGGGGTACGTCCTCGTCCGCATGGACCTCACCGACGAGTCGTGGGGCGCCGTCCGGCACACGCCGGGCGTCACGGGCTTCGTCGGCCACACGCACCAGCCGGTGCCGCTCACGCTCGACGAGGTCTTCTCGATGCTCGCGCCGTCGCTCGCGCCGGTGACCGAGAAGACCCGCGCCGCCGCCGCGGCGCCCACGATCGCGGTCGACTTCACGGTCGGCGAGTCGGTCACCGTCACGGACGGCCCCTTCGACACGCTGCCCGCGACGATCTCCGAGATCAACGCGGAGGCGCAGAAGCTCAAGGTGCTCGTCTCCATCTTCGGCCGGGAGACCCCGGTCGAGCTGTCGTTCAACCAGGTCGCCAAGATCTGACCGAGCGGTCAGCGAGCCGTCCGGCGTCGTCGGACGGCACTGCAACCGGGTCATCGCCCACGGCGTCGGCCCACGAAGACGAACGGAAGGCATCATGCCCCCCAAGAAGAAGGTCTCCGGCCTCATCAAGCTGCAGATCAAGGCCGGCGCCGCGACGCCGGCCCCGCCGATCGGCCCCGCCCTGGGTCAGCACGGCGTGAACATCATGGAGTTCTGCAAGGCGTACAACGCGGCCACCGAGGCGCAGCGCGGCGACGTCGTCCCCGTCGAGATCACCGTCTACGAGGACCGCAGCTTCACCTTCATCACCAAGACGCCGCCGGCCGCCGAGCTGATCAAGAAGGCTGCGGGCGTCGCGAAGGGCTCGCCCACGCCGCACACGGTCAAGGTCGCGACCCTGACGCAGGCGCAGGTCCGTGAGATCGCCGAGACCAAGCTGGTCGACCTCAACGCGAACGACGTCGAGGCCGCGGCCAAGATCGTCGCCGGCACCGCCCGCTCCATGGGCATCCGGGTCGAGGGCTGACCCACCAGCACCACGTGCGGTGACCGACCGGTCGCCGCACGACACCAGTGGCAGGGCCGCGTGCGGCCCGACGACCACGACTGCGAGGAGAGAAGCAGATGGCCAAGCACAGCAAGGCGTACCGCACCGCCGCCGAGACGATCGACCGGGAGCGTCTGTACGCCCCCCTCGAGGCGGTCCGGCTGGCGCAGAAGACGTCGACCACGAAGTACGACGCGACCGTCGAGGTGGCGTTCCGCCTCGGTGTCGACCCGCGCAAGGCGGACCAGATGGTCCGTGGCACCGTCAACCTGCCCCACGGCACGGGCAAGACCGCTCGTGTCCTCGTGTTCGCGACGGGTGAGCGTGCCGAGCAGGCGCGTGCCGCGGGTGCGGACGAGGTCGGTGGCGACGAGCTGATCGAGAAGGTGGCCGCCGGCTACACCGACTTCGACTCCGCCGTCGCGACGCCCGACCTCATGGGCAAGGTCGGCCGCCTGGGCAAGGTGCTGGGTCCCCGTGGCCTCATGCCGAACCCCAAGACGGGCACCGTGACGATGGACGTGGCGAAGGCCGTGTCCGACATCAAGGGCGGCAAGATCGAGTTCCGCGTCGACAAGCACTCGAACCTGCACTTCATCATCGGCAAGACGTCGTTCTCCGACGTCGCGCTGGTGGAGAACTACGCCGCCGCGCTCGACGAGGTCCTGCGTCTCAAGCCGGCGTCGTCGAAGGGTCGGTACATCACCAAGGCGTTCGTCTCGACGACGATGGGCCCGAGCATCCCGCTCGACCAGAACAAGACGCGCAACCTCACGGCCGAGGACGGCGAGGACGCGTGACGTCCTGACGTCATCGTGACGAAGGGCCCCGGCAGCAGCGCTGCCGGGGCCCTTCGCGCATCCCCGTCGTGACGGTCCTGGCCCGGGACGGGCTCAGTGGCCCGGGTGGCCGGCGGGCGGTGCGGGAGCGGGGGATGCGGGAACGGTGGCGTGCGGGCCCGACTGGCCGTGCTGGCCGGACTGGCCGTGCTGGCCGTGCGGGACCGCCACGGCGCCCGCGGGCGTCGCCGCCAGCCCGGGCGTGGTGATGGCCGCGGTGACGACGGCGGCGGCCGCCCAGCC
>NZ_JACVQL010000113.1 GCF_019733465.1 Actinotalea ferrariae
GCGGGAGGCCGAGAAGGCGGCGCGCGAGGCGACGCTCGCCCAGCAGCGCGCCGCGCGGCAGATCGCCAAGGCACGGCAGACGGCGGAGCGGGCCGGGCTCGTCCCGGAGCCGGCCACGTCGGTGGCAGGGCCGGCGCAGCCGGCCTCAGCGGAGGCTCCCCTGCCCCCCGACCTGCAGCTGCTGTGGCCGCGCCCCGCGGCGTCGCGCCGCGGACCACGGCCCGGCCTGACCCTCGACGGCATCGCCGCGGCCGGCGTCGCGATCGCCGACGCCGAGGGTGTGGGCGCGGTGTCGATGGCGCGGGTCGCCGAGTCGCTCGGCGTCACGACGATGGCGCTGTACCGCTACGTCCCCGGGAAGGACGACCTCCTCGCGCTCATGTACGACGTCGCGATCGGTCCGGTGCCCACCGGCCCGGAGCGTGCTGTCCCGCTGCGGGACCGGCTCGAGCAGTGGTGCGCCGACCAGCTGGCGATGATGCACGCGCACCCGTGGCTCACGGACCTGCCGGCCGCCCCGCGGCTCGGGCCGAACCAGCTCGCGTGGCTCGAGCGCGGCATGGCGGCGCTCGCGGACAGCCCGCTGCCGCCCGCCGAGCGCACCCAGGTCGTCGGGGCGCTCGCGCTCCAGGTCCAGAGCGAGGGCCTCGTCATCGCCGAGGTGGCGCGGCAGCGCCGCCGCGCCGCCGCGCTCGCCGAGGGCGGGTCGCCGGACGGCCCCGAGGTCGCGCACCCGGCGCTGCTCGACTACGGCTCGCTGCTGCGGCAGCTCACGACCCCGCAGACCCATCCCGCCATCGCCGAGGCGCTCGAGGCGGGCGGCTTCGACGACGACCCTGTGGACGACGACGGACCTGGGGACGAGCTCGCGTTCGGTCCCGGGCTGGCCTTCATGCTGGACGGCATCGACCAGCTGATGGCACGCGCGGCCGCCGCGCAGGCGGCCGCGGGACACGAGGAGGACGACGACGCATGAGGTGCTTCGGAGACGGCGACCCGCTCTACGAGGAGTACCACGACACCGAGTGGGGCGTGCCGGTCCGCGGCGACACGGAGCTCCTCGAACGGTTCTGCCTCGAGGCCTTCCAGTCGGGGCTCGCGTGGATCACGATCCTGCGCAAGCGCCCGGCCTTCCGCACGGCGTTCGCGGGCTTCGACCCCGAGGTCGTCGCGGGCTACGGTGACGACGACGTCGCGCGCCTGCTCGCGGACGCGGGCATCGTGCGCAACCGCGCCAAGATCGAGGCGACGATCGGCAACGCCCGCGCGGTCGTCGCGCTGCACGACGCGGGCCGCACGCTCACCGAGCTGGTGTGGTCCCACGCGCCCGACGTCCGCGTCCGGCAGCCGCGGGCGACGCGGTTCGACGAGGTCCCCGCGACGACGCCCGAGTCCGTCGCGCTCGCTCGCTCGCTCAAGGGCGCGGGTTTCCGCTTCGTCGGCCCGACCACCGCCTACGCGGCGATGCAGGCCTGCGGCCTCGTCGACGACCACCTCGCGGGGTGCCCGGTCGTCGCCGGCTGAGCCCCGGCGCGCGGTCCCCGCACGGCGTCCTTAGTGTCGACGCATGGATGCCCGCCGCCCGACCTCATCCCTCTGGACCGACAGCCTCGGCCGGGTCGCGGTGCGCAGCGCCCAGCTGCTGCTCGTGCTCGCGCTCGTCGCGTGCGCCGTCCTCGCGCTGAGGCAGCTCAAGCTCGTCGTCATCCCCGTGCTCATCGCGGCGATCATCGCGGCCGCGGTGAGCCCGGTCGTGCGGTTCCTCCGCAACCGCGGGCTCCCCGCGGCGCTCGCCACGTGGGCGGCGCTGCTCACCGGGCTCGGGACGCTCGGCCTCGTGCTGTGGCTCGTCGGCCGCGGCATCCGCAACGAGTGGGACGAGCTGCGTGACTCGGCCGAGGCCGGGCTCGACGAGCTGCAGACGTACCTCGCCGAGGGTCCGATCGCGATCGACGAGGCGCAGATCAGCGCCGCGCGCGACCAGGCGCGCGAGCTGCTGGGCAGCGAGGCCGTCCAGAGCGGCGCCGTCGCGGGCGCGAGCGCCGCGATCGAGGTGGTCGCCGGGCTGCTGCTGGGCGTCGTCGTGCTGTTCTTCCTGCTCAAGGACGGGCGGAAGATCTACGCGTTCTTCGTGCAGCCGCTCGGCCCGGCGCACCAGGAGCGTGCGTGGCGCATCGGCGACCGGTCGGTCGCCGTCCTCGGCGGGTACGTGCGGGGCACCGCGATCGTCGCGCTCGTCGACGCCGTCGTCATCGGGGTCGCGCTCGTCATCCTCGGCGTCCCGCTCGCCCTGCCGCTCGCGACGATCGTCTTCCTCGGCGCGTTCATCCCGCTCATCGGGGCGACGCTCGCCGGCGTGCTCGCGATCCTCGTCGCGCTCGTCGCGAACGGCCCGGTCACGGCGCTCATCGTGCTCGCCGTCGTCGTCGCGGTGAACCAGCTCGAGGGCGACCTGCTCGCGCCCGTCGTCATCGGCAAGGCGCTCGCGCTGCACCCGCTCGCGATCCTGCTCGCGCTGACGGCGGGCACGATCATCGCCGGCATCGTCGGGGCGCTGCTGTCGGTGCCGATCGCCGCGGTGGCGTGGGCGGTGGTCAAGGAGTGGCGCGGGACCACGGACGACGACGAGCCCGCGCGACCACGCCGGCTCGGCCGACGCGGCGCCTCGCGAGGCCGTCCCGCCGAGGTGCGCCCACCCGACGTCCGCCCCGCCGAGGCGCGCCCCACCACGACGGACTGAGCACGGACGGCCACGACCGAGAGGACACCGCTCATGGCACCGCTGCGCTGGTACTCCGTCGTCGTCGAGGCCCAGGACCACCGTGCGCTGGCGGCCTGGTGGGCCGAGGCGCTCGGGTGGGACACCGCCGTGGCCACGGACGACGAGGTCGTCCTCATCCCGCCGTGGGCCGAGCAGCTCGGGCCGACGCTCGAGTTCGTCCAGGTGCCACCCGGGCTCGTCTTCGTGCCGGTCGAGCATGCCAAGTCGGGCAAGAACCGGCTGCACCTCGACCTCGCACCGCACACGTCGCAGGAGCGGGAGGCGGAGATCGCGCGGCTCGTCGCGCTCGGCGCGCGACGGATCGACGTCGGTCAGGGCGACGACGCGACCTGGGAGGTGCTCGCGGACCCCGACGGCAACGAGTTCTGCGTGCTGTCGTCGAGGGACCGGTAGCCCCCCGAGGGACCGGCAGCCCCCCGAGGGACCGGCAGCCGTTCGAGGGACCGCAGCCGTTCGAGGGACCGCAGCCGCTCAGGAAGGTTCGGTGATCGCAGCCTGCAGGCGGTCGAACCTGCCGGACCACTCCTCCTTGAGCGGCGCGATCGCGTCGCCGTCGGCCGCGCTGTGCTGCACGGACAGGCGCGTGCGGTCCCCGGGCGCCGGGAGCACGTGGAGCGTCACCCGGGCGCCGTCGGGCCAGGACCAGCGGACGGACTTCACCGCACGCGTGCTGCGCACCTCGGGGACGACGTCGAGCCAGCGGGCGCGCAGCTCGGGGTCGGTGAGCCACGACAGCGTCACGTCGGTCGGCACCGGGAGGGTGCGGGTCGCGCTCGCCTCGAACCGGCCGTCGGGCCGCTGCCCCGGCTCACGCATGCCACGCGCCTGCTCGTAGCCGACGGTGATCGACTGCGCCCACCAGCCGTCGACGCCGTGGTCGACGAGCCACGCCGCGATGGCGGGATGCCGCCAGCCGGTGGCGCCGACCTCGTCCAGCACCGTGAACCACTCGTCCCGCCCGCGGCCCGTGCTGCGCCGCACGGCCTCGGCCCCGACGGCGTCCTCGTGCCTGCGGATCGGGTCCTTGACCATGGCCCACGGTAACCCGCCGGCTGCGGTCGGTCGCCAAGGACGGGCACCGCCGGGTTCGGCGACCTGCCCTGCACCGCGCACGTCAGTCGTGGCGGACGTCGTCCCCCCGTGGCTCCGCGAGCGCCGCGGCCGTGAGTGCGAGCGCGACGGCGCGGCCGGGACACGCGTGCCGTCCGCGACCGAACGGTGCGCCGGTGAGGTCCACCTCGACCTCGACGCCGTCGGGTCCGAGGCGTCGGGTGGTCGGCACGGGCGGTCCGCCGCGCCCGGCGCGGCGGGCGTCGACCAGCGCTGCCGTCGCGGCGTGCGCCTGGACCAGCACGCACAGGACGGCGGCGGTCCGCTCGTCGCGCGGGCCCAGCGCGACGACGAGGCGGTCGGCCGCCGCATCCGCCTCGCGGCTCTGCGGCGCGTGCGGCTGGTAGGCACCGGCGACCAGCGCGACGTCGGCCGCACAGCCCGCCTCGAGGCCGAGCAGCGACAGGAGCCGGAGCGTCGGGTCGCCACCCCCAGCCCGCCGCAGGTCGGTGGTCCCGTCGGGGCTCGCCCCCGCGGGCGCACCGCGGCTGGCACCCGCACTCGCACTCGCACTCGCACTCGCACTCGCACTCGCACCGGGACTCGCACCGGGGCTCAGGTCCAGGCCGAGCTCCAGGTCGGCGACGACCTCCTCGACCAGCGACCGCAGCCTCTGGTGACGCTCCCCCTCCGCGAACCGCGGGACGGACCCGCGCAGCCACGCGACGCCGGTCGGCGCGGCAGGCGACTCGGGGACGCGGAACCGGTCGTCGTCGAGCACCGCAGCGGCGAGAAGGTCCATGTGGTCACCCTGCCCCGGGGTCTCGGCGTCGACGAGCCCGATCGGCGGGCCCTGACCGACGGCCACGGCATCACGCGATCGCAGTCGCCTCGAGCTCGACCATCTGGCCCGGGATCGCCAGCCGTGTGACGCCCAGCATCGTGGTGGTCGGCGCCACCCCTGCGGCACCCAACCGCGACGCCAGCACGCCGTAGTGCTCGAGCAGGAGGTCGACGTCCGTCGCGTAGACGGCGAGCCGGACGACGTCGCTCAGCGTCATGCCCGCCCCCGCGAGGACGGCCTCGACGTTGTCGAGGCTCAGCGCGAGCTGCGCGGCCATGTCGCCCTCGTGCTGAGGCGCCCCGTCGCCGCCGGTCGCCGTCTGCCCGGAGCAGTAGAGGGTCCGGGTGTGCCCGGAGACCAGCTCCCCCTGGTTGAACCCCAGCCCTGTCGACCAGGTCACGGGGTTGATCGCAGTGCGCTGCACGTCCATCTGCACGTCCATCTGAGCTCCGTCCGGTGCGTCGTGAGTGAGGGTTCGAGCCTCTCGACGAATCACGACATCCCCGGTCATGTATTCCGTAGAGTCTCCGCATGCGTGCCGATCGGTTGGTCTCGCTGGTCCTGCTGCTGCGGCGGCACGGGCGGCTCACCGCCACGGCCCTGGCCCGGGAGCTCGAGGTCAGTCCGCGCACCGTGCTGCGTGACATCGAGGCGCTCTCGACGGCGGGCGTCCCCGTGTACGCCGAGCGGGGCCGGCACGGGGGCTTCGAGCTGCTGCCCGGCTTCGCGACGGAGCTGACCGGGGTCAACCACGACGAGGCGCTCGCGCTGCTGGTCACCGGGGCGGCGCGCAGCGAGCACGTCCTCGGGCTGGGGCCCGCGCTCGCCTCGGCGATGCGCAAGGTGGTCGACGCGCTCCCCGAGGCCCATCGGACGACGGCGACCGACGCGGCGCGGCGGCTGCTCGTCGAGCCGGAGGTGGACCTGGTCTCGCAGCGGCCTGCGGTCGAGGAGGACGTCGACCCGGCAGTCGCGACCGAGGTCCGGCGCGCCGTGCTCGGCGGGCGCAGGTTGCGGATCGACTACGCGGCCACCGGCGAGACGCCGCGCCGGCGCATCGTCGACCCGATCGGCCTCGTCACCGTGCGCGGCCGCGGCTACCTGCTCGCGACGAGGTCCGGGGCGGACCGCACCTACCGGCTGGCGCGCGTGCGGGCCGCCGAGGCGCTCGGCGAACCGGCGCAGCGGCCGGAACGCGTCGACCTCGACCGGCTCTGGCGGGAACGCTGCGCGCAGTTCCTGCGCGGCGGGGAGCAGGTCACCGCACGGGTCCGCGTCGACCCGGCACGTCGCGACGAGCTCGTGGGCACCGCGCTCGCGGTCCGCGCCGACGAGCCCGAGGTGGGTGGCTGGCAGCAGCTCGAGATCACGTTCCAGGACTCACGGCACGCCGAGTGGGCGCTGTGGCGGCTCGGTCCGCACGCGGAGGCCCTGGAGCCGCTGTCGCTGCGCACCGCGCTCCACGACCGCGCCGCCGCGATCGCCGCACGCTACGCGCCGCCGGCGTAGGCCGTCGGGTGCTAGGCGCCCACCGCGCGGGTCGTCCGCGGGGACCCTGCGGCTCACCGGACGTCGAGCACCGCCGACCCGAGGTCCAGCACCTCGCTCAGACCGCGCGCGCCGGCGGGCGTGACCGTGACCGAGCGGTCCGTGCCGGACGACACCACCCAGGCGCGACGCACGAGCTCCGCGCGCAACGTCGCGGCGAGCGCACCGCCCAGATGGCTGCGCCTCTCGGTCCAGTCGAGGCACGTGCGCAGCGCGACGCGCGTGCCGCTCGGCCGCCAGCCGTCCCCGCAGAGGTCGCCGAACCACGCGGCGCCGTCGTCCGTGAGCGCCAGCCCGTCGGTCACCGAGAGCAGCCCGCGCCCGACCATCGCGTCGAACAGCCCGACCCCGAGCCTCCCGGCGAGGTGGTCGTAGCAGGTGCGCGCGGCGGCGAGCCGGTGCCCGGCGCGCACGGTACGGGACGACGTCGGCCGCTGCGGCACGCCCGCGGTCGCGGCGAGGTCCTCGACGAGGCTTGCCATGGCCGGGTCGGCCAGCCGGACGTAGCGGTGGCGCCCCTGCCGCACGTCGGCGAGGATCCGCGCACCGACCAGCAGGTCGAGGTGCTCGCTCGCGGTGGACGGGGCGATGCCGACGTGCCGCGCGAGCTCTCCGGCCGTCCACGCGCGGTCGTCGAGCAGGGCGAGGCACATCGCGACCCGGCTGCGGTCGGCGAGCACGGCGACGAAGCGCGCGACGGACTCGGCGGTCAGCACGGCGTCACCTCCTCGCGTCCGCCCGATCCGCCGACCGTCACGGCCGGCTCCACGACCGTACGGCCCCGACCGTACGGTCCGCACCGGACGATGGAGCATGGCCGCCGACCGTGCACCGCGCCCGACGAGCACCGCCACGACGACGTCCTCGCGGACCAGGATCGGCGGGCCACCGCGCGCGTCCGCGGTGAGGTCCGCCGTCGCGGCTGCGTTCGCGGCTCTCCACCGCCCCGGCGACCCGCTGCTCCTGCCCAACGCCTGGGACGTCGCGTCCGGGCTGGTCCTCGCGGACGCGGGCTTCGCGGCGGTCGGCACGACGAGCCTGGGCGTCACCGCCGCCGCCGGGCTGCCCGACGGTCGGCGCGCCGGCCGGGACCTCGTCGTCGCCCTCGCCGGGGCGCTCGTCGACCGCCTGCGCGTGCCCGTGACCGTCGACCTCGAGGACGGGTACGCCGACGACCCGGCCGAGGTGGCCGAGCTCGCGGCACACCTGGCCGGGCTGGGCGTCGCGGGCGTCAACCTCGAGGACGGGCGGTCCGGCGACGGCGAAGCAGCGCTGCGGGACGAGGCCGCGCACGCCGGGGTGATCCGCGCCGTCGTCGCCGCCGCACCGAGTCTCTTCGTCAACGCCCGTACGGACGTGCACTGGCTCGGCATCGGCGACCCGGCCACCCGCCGCGACGCGACCGTGCGGCGCCTCCTGGCCTACCGCGACGCCGGCGCGCACGGCGTCTTCGTCCCCGGCCTGGCCGACCCGCACGACGTCGCGGTGGTCGCGGCCTCCGTCGACCTGCCGCTCAACGTCCTGTGGCAACCGGGCGTCGACCTCGCCGACCTGGCACAGGCCGGCGTCGCGCGGGTGAGCACCGGCTCAGCCCTCTACCGTCACGCGCTCGGTGCGGCCGTCGAGACGGCCTGCGCCGCCCGCACCTCGGCGATGCCTCCCGTTCCGGCGCTCGGCTACGACCGGCTGCAAGGGCTCCTCACCCGCTGAGGCGTCGCCGCGCTCAGCGCCGGCTCAGCGCAGGCCGGCGGGCCCCGACGCGCGCTCGACGAGGGCCTCGACGATCGGCACGTCCGGGTCGAGCCACGGCACGGACAGCCACGCGCCGGCGGGCAACCAGGTGAGCTCGTCGTGCTCGACGAGCGGCTGCGGCTCCCCGGCCTCGACCGTCGCCGCCCAGAGCCGCATCACGTAGCCGTGGGTGATCGACCAGCCGCCGTCACGCGGTCCGGGCACCTCGCCGCCCAACGTGATCGTGATCCCGAGCTCCTCGCTGATCTCGCGGTGCAGCGCCTGGGTCGGCGTCTCGCCCGCGTCGACCTTGCCGCCTGGGAACTCCCACCGGCCGGCGAGCGACAACGGCTTGCTGCGGCGGGCGGACAGCAGCCGGGTGGGGCGGTCGAGGTCGTCGACGAGGGCGGCCGCCACGACGAGCACGGGGTGCTGGCGGCTCGTCATGGGTGAAGTCTCCCAGACGGCCCGAGGGTCGGGCGGCGGGACAGCCCGACGGTCACCACGTCAGCCGGGTCCGGGCGGGTCGGGCGTCTCAGCTCGGGACGTGCCACGAGCCGTGCGCGGCCTCCGCGAGCTGGGCGGCGATCTCGCGCACGTCGTCCTCGGGGCGACGGACCAGGCGGGTGAGGCGCCCGGACGCCTCGGCCACGAGGAGGTACACGTCGACGGTGCGGCCCGCCTGCGCCTCGGCCGTGATCAGCCGGTTGAGCCGGCACCGCTCCTCGCGGCGGGGGTTCTGCGCGTCGCGGCGGGAGACGTCCCCGAGGCCGTTGCGCTGACCGAACATCCGGGCGACGTCGGGCGTGGAGCCGACGTACCGGACGGTGCCGTGCGTGACCAGGGCGAACACACCTGGCCCGGACGGGAGCTCGTGCTCGGGCTCGATCCGCCCGAACGGCCCGAGGGCCCAGGCGGGGTACCGCTGCTCGACGGCGGCCATGCCGGCGAGCGGGGAGTGCATCAGGACCGTGCCGTCCGCGTCGCGCTCGACGAAGAGGCGGCCTGCGTGGGTGAGGACCCTGCGGTCCAGGACCAGGTGGTCCGGTGCCCAGTGCTCGTCGGCCGCAGGTCGGCGGGCCGGACGATCCACTGCCACCTGCCTCCTCGCTGGGCCCGTCGGGCCGGAGCTCCCGACATTACCCGGGCCGGGTGGCCGGTCCGAACCGGACCGGCCACCACCGGGGTCCCGCGGGGGCTCAGGAGGCCGTGCGACGCCGTGCTGGGGGGCTCGGCAGACGCGTGGGCGTCAGCGGAGGCCGATCTGACGCGCGCAGGCGACGGCGTCGGCACGCGTCGAGACGCCGAGCTTCTTGTAGACGCTGCGGACCTGCGACTTGACCGTGTTGCGCGTGACGAAGAGCTTCGTCGCGATCTCCTCGAGCGTCACGGTCTCGTCCAGGTTGGAGAGGATCACGCGCTCGCGGCGGGTGAGGGGCTCCGTGGTGCGCTGGGTCGGGACCATGCGCAGGTCGGTCGCTTCGATCGTCATGCTGACCTCCAGGGGCGCGGTGCTCGGGGTGAAGCACCGGTTGTGCGGGTACACCTGGAGAGAGCGGGGACTTCACCCCCCATGACGCGGTTTTCACCCCCGATTTCGCGGCTCTTCGGTTGCGGGTGGCTCCCGAAGCCCGATATGGGCGTCGCCGCCGGGCGTTTGCGCTGGTCAGCGCGCCGAGTGATCGACAACGCCGTCCTGGGACGTTCACCCGAACGGAGTACACCTCAGCGGGAAGAACCCGGGGCTGCGGGAGGCGCGCGGGCACGACCCCGACCGGCCGGAGCCGACGTCGCGCGGGCCCGACGTCGCTCGGACCGACGACGCGCCGGAGCCGACGTCGCGCCGGAGCCGACCTCGTGCCCGCGGACGACGTCGTGCGCGGATCTCGGGGCGTCAGCCCTCGACGAGCTCGGCGTACTCCTGCGCGCTGAGCAGCGGGCCCGTCGCGACCACCTCGACCCGGAGCAGCCAGCCCTGCCCGTAGGGGTCGGAGTTCACGAGGCTCGGGTCGCCGACGGCGTCCTCGTTGACCTCGACCACGGTGCCCGTGACGGGCGAGTAGATCTCGGAGACCGACTTGGTGGACTCGATCTCGCCGCACACCGAGCCGGCCGTGACCTGCGAGCCGACCTCGGGGAGCTCGAGGTACACGACGTCGCCGAGCGCCTCCGCGGCGTTCGCCGTGATGCCGATCGTCGCCGGGTCCCCCGTGGTCACCCACTCGTGCTCGGCGGTGTACTGCAGCTCGGTCGGGATGGCGCTCACGGGATCTCCTCGGGACGGTTCTGGCGCTGCAGCGGGCGAACGCAGGTCAGGTGCTGCTGGGACGACGGTAGAAGGGCAGGGCCACGACGCGCACGGGCTCGGCCCGGCCGCGCACGTCGACCGCGAGCTCGGTGCCCACGGCGCTGACCTCGGGCGTCACGTACGCCATCGCGATCGGGTGGCCGAGCGTCGGTGACGGCGCGCCGGACGTCACGTGGCCGACGACGGCGCCGCGGTCGGTGACCACCGGGTAGCCGTGGCGGGCCGCCCGGCGGGACAGGCCCTGGAGCCCGACGAGGACGCGCGACGGCTGCGACCCCGCGCGCGCGGCGAGCGGTGCCCGGCCGACGAAGTCGAGCGGCCGGCCCTCGGGGTCCACCTTGTCGAGCTTCACCACGCGCGCGAGGCCCGCGTCGTGCGGCGCCGTCGTGCGGTCGAGCTCGTTGCCGTACAGGGGCATGCCGGCCTCGAGCCGCAGGCTGTCGCGCGCGGACAGGCCGGCGGGGACCAGGCCCTGCGGCTCGCCGACCGCGAGGACGGCGCGCCAGAGCGCCCGCGCGTGCGCGGCGTCGACGAACAGCTCGAAGCCGTCCTCGCCCGTGTAGCCGGTGCGTGCGACGAGCGCCGGGACGCCCGCGACGACCGCCTCGGTCGCCGCGTAGTAGCGCAGACCCACGACGGCGGCCCGCTCGGCGGCGTCCAGGACGAGCTCGGCGAGGATCGCCTCGGCCGCCGGCCCCTGGACGGCGACGAGCGCCGTGGCCTCGGACTCGTCGGTGACCTCGACGTCCGCGCCCGCGCAGCGCTCGCGCAGCTCGCTGAGGACGACGTCGACGTTCGACGCGTTCGCGACCACGAGCCAGGCGTCGTCGTGCGTGCGGTAGACGACGAGGTCGTCCAGGACGCCGCCGTCGGGTGCGCAGAGCATCGTGTACCGCGCGCGGCCGACGGCGAGCCCGGACAGGTTGCCCACTAGCGCGCGGTCCAGCGCGGCCCCGGCACCCGCGCCCGCGACGCGGATCTCGCCCATGTGGGACAGGTCGAACAGCCCGGCGGCGGACCGCACCGCGCGGTGCTCGGCGAGGTCCGACGTGTACCGCAGGGGCATGGACCAGCCCGCGAAGGGCGTCATCGCGGCCCCGAGCGCGACGTGCTCCTCGAAGAGCGGACCGCGACGTGCGCCGTCGGTGGCGGCGTCGTCGGCGTGCGGCACGGGCTGCGTGCCGAACTCGTTGAGCCGAGCGGCTCGCGGCTCGGCACCCGGGTCGGTGGCGGTCATGCGTACTCCTCGATCGGCGGGCACGAGCAGATCAGGTTGCGGTCACCAGCAGCCTGGTCGATGCGGCGCACCGGTGGCCAGTACTTGCCGGCGCGGAGCCGGGGCACGGGGAAGGCCGCCGTCTCGCGGCTGTAGGGCTTGTCCCACGCGTCGGAGACCACGCTCGCCGCGGTGTGCGGCGCACCGCGCAGCGGCGACTCGGCCGCGCTCCACGTGCCGGCCTCGACCTCGGCGATCTCGCCGCGGATCGCGACCATCGCCTCGACGAACCGGTCGAGCTCGCCCAGGTCCTCGCTCTCGGTCGGCTCCACCATGAGGGTGCCGGGCACGGGGAACGACAGCGTGGGCGCGTGGAACCCGTAGTCCATGAGGCGCTTGGCGACGTCCTCCGCCGTCACGCCCGTCGCCGCGGTGATCGGGCGCAGGTCGAGGATGCACTCGTGGGCGACGTGCCCGCCCGGGCCGGTGAAGAGCACCGGGAAGTGCTCGCGCAGGCGCGTGGCGAGGTAGTTCGCGCTGAGCACGGCGACCTCGGTGGCGCGGCGCAGCCCCTCGGCGCCCATGAGCGCGACGTACGCCCACGAGATCGGCAGGATGCCCGCCGAGCCGTGCGGCGCCGACGACACCTGGGTCGCGCCGCGTCCGGGCAGGAACGGCACGAGGTGCTTCGCGACCGCGACGGGTCCGACGCCCGGCCCCCCGCCGCCGTGCGGGATGCAGAAGGTCTTGTGCAGGTTGAGGTGGCTGACGTCACCGCCCAGGTCACCGGGCTGCGCGAGCCCGACGAGCGCGTTGAGGTTGGCCCCGTCGATGTAGACCTGACCGCCCGCGGCGTGCACGAGGTCGCAGACCTCGCGCACGTGCGCCTCGTAGACGCCGTGCGTCGACGGGTAGGTGATCATGATCGCCGCGACGTCGTCGGCGTGCTCCTCGAGCTTCATGCGCAGGTCGCCGAGGTCGACCTCGCCGTCGGCCGCCGTCTTCACGACGACGACGCGCATGCCCGCGAGCACGGCCGACGCCGCGTTCGTGCCGTGCGCGCTCGCGGGGATGAGGCAGACCGTGCGCCCGCCGTCACCGCGCGAGCGGTGGTACGCGCGGATGGCGAGCAGGCCGGCGAGCTCGCCCTGCGAGCCCGCGTTGGGCTGGACGCTCGCGGCCGCGTAGCCGGTGATCCGGGCGAGCCACTCCTCGAGCTCGCCGATGAGGACCGCGTAGCCCTCGGCCTGGTCGGCGGGCGCGAGGGGGTGCAGCTCGGCGAAGCCCGGCCAGCTGATGGGCTCCATCTCGACGGCCGCGTTGAGCTTCATGGTGCACGAGCCCAGCGGGATCATCGTGCGGTCGAGCGCGAGGTCCTTGTCGGCGAGCGTGCGCAGGTAGCGCATCATCGCCGTCTCGCTGCGGTAGCGGTGGAAGGTCGGGTGCTCGAGGTAGGGGCTCGTCCTGCGGAGCTCGGGGCTGAGTCCGGTCGGGGCGGCGGCGGGAGCGCTTGCCCTTCCCGCGCCGGCTCCTTCGTCGCCGGCGCCTGCCAGACCCACCACGGGCTGCGCCACTCCCGCCGCCGCCCCGACCTCTGCCGTCGGCTGACCTTCGGCGTCGGCGGGGTTCGGCGCGTCTCCCCCGGGCAGCACCTCGGTGAAGGCTGCGAGGACGGCTGCGAGGTGGTCGGGGGTCGTGAGCTCGTCCGTCGTGATCTGGATCGTGTCGTCGTCCGGGCTCCACAGGTTGATGCCTCGGGCGCGGGCCGCGGCGAGGATGGACTGCGCCTGGGCGGGGACGTGGGTGCGGACCGTGTCGAAGAAGGTGTCGTGGACGACCTCGACGCCGGCCGCGCGGAGATCGGCCGCGAGGGTGGTCGCGCGGGTGTGGACCTGCTCGGCGATCCGGCGCAGGCCGTCGGGGCCGTGGTACGTCGCGTACATGCTCGCGACGACCGCGAGCAGCGCCTGGGCGGTGCAGATGTTGCTCGTCGCCTTGTCGCGGCGGATGTGCTGCTCACGCGTCTGGAGCGCGAGGCGGTACGCCGTGGCGCCGTCGGCGTCGGTGCTCACGCCGACGAGGCGGCCCGGCAGGGTGCGCTCGAGGCCGCTGCGGACGCTGATGAAGGCGGCGTGCGGGCCGCCGTAGAACATCGGGACGCCGAACCGCTGGGCCGAGCCGACGGCGACGTCGGCGCCCAGCTCGCCGGGCGACGTGATGAGGGTGAGCGCCAGGAGGTCCGCCGCGACCGTGACGAGGGCGCCGCGTTCGTGGGCCTGCTCGACGAGCGGGCGCAGGTCGCGGACGCGGCCGCTCGCGCCAGGCTGCTGGACGACGACGCCGACCACGTCCGCGACGTCGTCGGGCAGGCCGTCCGTCAGGTCCGCGACCACGAGCGGCAGGCCGATGGCCTCCGCCCGGCCGCGCACGACGGCGAGCGTCTGCGGCAGGGTGTCCGCGTCGACGACGACGGCGCCGTCGGGCCGGCCCTTCACCGCCCGGCGCATGAGCAGCACGGCCTCGGTCACGGCCGTGGCCTCGTCGAGGAGGGACGCGCCCGCGATCGGCAGCCCGGTGAGGTCGCTGACGACCGTCTGGAAGTTGAGCAGCGCCTCGAGCCGGCCCTGGCTGATCTCGGGCTGGTAGGGCGTGTACGCCGTGTACCAGGCAGGGTTCTCGAGCACGTTGCGGCGGATCACGGGCGGCGTGACGGTGCCGTGGTAGCCCTGGCCGATCATCGACGTGAGCACGTGGTTGCGGTCCGCGAGGGCGCGCAGGTCGCGCAGCACCTCGTGCTCGCTGCGGGCCGGCGGCAGGTCGAGCGAGCCGGACATGCGGATCTCGGCCGGCACGGCGTCGTCGACCAGGGCGTCGAGGGTCGCGGCGCCGACGGCGGCCAGCATCGTCTCGAGGTGGGCGTCGCGGGGGCCGATGTGGCGGTCCGCGAAGTCGCGGGCGGCGGGGGTGGACGGCTGAGGCGTGGGCTGGGTCACGCTGGCGGCTCCGAGGACGAGCCCGGCGAGCCGGGCGGTGGCTGGGCCTCCCCGCTCTGTCATCGAGGGCGCGCGCCCCGACCTGAGAGTTTGGCCTGCGAGCCGTGCGGCCCGCCGGCGTGCACCGTCGGTGGACCGCCCGATGGTGCGGCGGTCGCTTTCCAGAGTTGCCTCGCTGCGGCGGTACGTGGGCCTGAGAGATTCCCGGGGAGGGCCTTGCTCCTTCGGCGTCGCGGACAGGCGGTCCGCGAGCTCTCCCACCGCAGCTCGAGCAGCGTGTTCGGTTGTGGGGCCAGCGTAGACCGCGCGGGGGCGCAACGGGGCGATGGTCGGGTGTCGATGGCCTCGGCGATGACGCGGGCTGCCAACGTCGTTCGAGATGGCGTGGCCCGCGTCGCGCGTGTGCTCGCTGAATCCGTCAGTTCACGTCCTGCTGAGCCCTTGTCCGGTCTGCCCGGTTCCGGGTAGAATTCGAACTGGTGTTCGAAGGGTCATGGGGTCTGACGATGGGGGTGCACGGGTGGCGGTGCTGGCGGCGGTCGAGGCGCCGGTCGGCGCGATCGCGGCCGACGGCGTGGCCGCCGAGGACCTCGTCGCCGATGTGGCGACGCTCGTCTCGCGCGTCAGGGCGGCGGGCCGTGACGCGGCCGACTGGTCGCCGATGCAGCGTCGTTCAGTCCTTGCCGCGCTCGACGCCGCGATGGGGGCGCTCACCGCGGTCCGCGGCGACGTCCTGGTGGCCGAGCGCGAGGCGGGGACCTGGCGCGGCTCGGGTGACCCGACGTTCGAGGCGTGGCGCGGTCGCACGTCCCGGGCCGGGACCCGAGCGGTGCTGACCCAGGTCCGCCAGGCGGAGACCGCGACCCAGCTCCCGCGCCTGGGGGCGGCGGTCCGGGACGGCGTCCTGCCGGTCGAGCACATGGAGACGTTGAGCCGCGTGGTCGCGGCCGCGCCGGCACCGGTGCGGGCGGCGCTCGCTCAGGAGGACCACCAGGCGGAGCTGCTCACGGTCGCGCGTCGGGTCGATGCCGGCGCGTTCGGCCGGGCCGCCGCACGGCTCGTCTCGCGCCTCGACCCCCGAGCGCACGAGCGAGGGCACCAGGCGCAGCGGGCAGCGCGGTACCTCCACCTCGCCGACGCGTCCGACGGGACGCGGATCAGCGGCCTGGTCGACCGCATGGCCGGGCACCGCCTCCGGCTCGCGCTCGAGGCCGTGTCGCCGCGGCCCGGGCAGGACGACGAGCGGACGTCGGAGCAGCGCCGCGCCGACGCGCTCGACGTGCTGGCCGAGAAGGTGCTCGCCATGCCGCAGACGGGGAGCGGCGCCTCGGTGCGCCCGCACATCTCCTTCCTCATGGACGCCGAGACGTGGGCGGGCCTCCGCGCCCTGCGCGAGATCGAGACGACGGGCGCCGTGTCCGAGGACGCAGCAGCGTCGCTCGTGGCGCCGGTGACGCTCGAGGACGGGACGCCCGTCCCGCTGAGCGAGGTGGCGCGCGCGCTGTGCGACTGCGAGCTGACGCGCATCGTCATGGATGCCGACGGGGTGCCGCTCGACATCGGCCGCGGGCGGCGGACCTACACCGGAGCCCAACGCAGGGCCGTCATCGCGCGGGACCGTGGGTGCGTCTGGACGGACTGCGCCGCCGAGGCGCGGTGGGCGGAGGTCCACCACATCCGATGGTGGGACCGGGACGACGGGCCGACGTCGATCGAGAACGGCGCGCTGCTGTGCACGTTCCACCACCACGAGGTCCATCGACGCGACCTCGACATCACCCGGGAGCAGGGACCACCCGGGCCGGACGGCCGGCCGAGATACACCTTCCGCGACCCGCGCGGTCGTCCCGTGGCGACCCCGCGCGCGGTCGACGACCCCTGACCTCGTCGCCTGACCTCGTCGCCTGACCTCGCCGTGCCTCGGCCCGCCGGCCCGACGGCCCGCCGGCGCTCGATTCACCGCCACGGGCGGGCCTCCCGTCCTCCCACGGGCGGGGTTCACGTGCTGGCCGAGGGTGCGGCTCAGCCCACGGGCACGAGGCCGTGCTCGCGCTGCCAGGCGACGATGCGGTCGATCGCCTCGTCGACGACGTCGGGCGGCGAGGCGAAGGCGAGGCGGACCCAGCCGTCGCCGTCGACCGCGTCGAAGTCGGTCCCGGGGGTGAGGGCGACACCCGCCTCGTCGAGGAGGCGTGCGCACCAGGTGACCGAGTCGAGGCCCGAGCCCGACACGTCGCCGTAGAGGTAGAAGGCGCCGTCGGGCGGGGCGACCCTGCTCCACCCGAGCTCCGGCAGGCGCGCGAGGAGGCGTGCGCGCGAGGCCGCGTAGACGCCGACCTCGAGCTCGGCGGCGGCGTAGCCCTCGGGCGTGAGCGCGGCGATCGCAGCGTGCTGCGCGAGACCCGGCGGGCACAGCGCGACGTTCCCGGCGAGCGCGTCGACGGGCGCGACGAGGTCCGGCGGCAGCACGAGCCACCCGAGCCTCCAGCCGGTCATCGCCCAGTACTTGGAGAACGACGAGACGACCACGGCACCCGCGTCGGTCGCCGCGGCGGCGGTCGCGGCCTGCGCACCGTCGTAGGTGATGCCGTGGTAGATCTCGTCGCTGATCAGGCGCACGTCGTACTCCGCGCACCAGTCCGCGAGCGCGGCGAGGTCGGCGGCGCCGAGCATCGTCCCCGTCGGGTTCGCGGGGCTCGCGACGACGACGCCGTCGAGCCCGCCGTCGTAGTAGGCGGCCGTGAGCTGCTCGACGGTCGGCTGGTACCGGGTCTCCGGCCCGCACGCGAGCTCGACCACCTCGAGGCCCAGCGACCGCAGGATGTTCTTGTACGCCGGGTACCCCGGGCGGGCGACGGCCACGCGGTCACCCGGGTCGAACGCCGCGAGGAAGGCGAGCATGAACGCGCCCGACGACCCGGTCGCGACCGCGACGCGCGCGGGGTCGACGTCGACGTCGTACCAGCGGCCGTAGTGCTGCGCGATCGCCCGGCGCAGCGCCGGCACGCCGACCGCCTCGGTGTACCCGACGTCGCCGGCCGCGAGGAGCGACGCGGCCCGCTCGCGGACCACGCTCGACGCGCCGTGGAGCGGCTGCCCCGCGCACAGGTTGACGATCGACGCGCCGGCGTCGCGGCGCGCGTTGGCCGCGGCGAGGACCTCCATCACGGCGAACGGCGGGACGAGCGAACGGCGCGAGACCTTCATCGGGCCATCCTGCCCCGCGGCCCCGGCCCGTGCGGATCCGGCGTCCCGGCGCCGGAGCGACGCGGGGCGCAGGCGCCGAGCCGACGACTCAGCCGAAGTCGAGGATGTCGCTGAGCCAGGACTCCTTCTTCTTGCGGTACGGCTGGTTGCGCGGGTCACGGCGCGGGTCGTAGCCGCCGCGCCCGTCGCGGTAGCCGTCCCGGTCGCGGTCCCTGTAGTCGTCCCGGTCGCGGTCCCGATAGCCGTCGTGCGAGCCGCGGTACGGCTCGGTCGGGTACGGCTGGGCCGGGTGGTCCTGCGGCGTCGCGGGGTAGGCGGGCTGGCCGTATGCGGCTGGGGCCGCCGGCGAGGCGAGCGTCGCCGCCGAGGGCGGCACGACCTCGGCCGCGGCACGGTCGAGGATCTTGTCGAGCTCGCCGCGGTCGAGCCAGATGCCGCGGCACGTGGGGCAGTAGTCGATCTCGACGCCCTGGCGCTCGGACATCACCAGGTCGACACCGTCGATGGGGCACTTCATGGCAGCTCCTCGGTCAGCGGACACGTCCGCACGGCACAACGACCGCGGGAGCCGGATGGTGCCCTGCGGCGGGCGGGAAGGGTCCGGGTCGTGGCGGCTCCCCGTCGTGGCGGCTCCGCGTGGTGGCGGCTCCGCGTGGTGGCGGCTCCGCGTGGTGGCGGCTCCCCGTCGTGGCGGCTCCCCGTCGTGGCGGCTCCCCGTCGTGGCGGCTCCCCGTCGTGGCGGCTCCCCGTCGTGGCGGCTCCGCGTGGTGGCGGCTCCGCGTGGTGGCGTCAGGTCCACGGCGAGGTTGGTGGCCGTGCGCCGCGGGGCGCGGGGCGCGTCATGCTCGGCCGCTGCGGGGCGCGGGCGCGTCCGGGACGGCGCGCTCGTCGAGGGCCGCGCGCACGTGCGCGAGGATGCCGTCGGCGGCCGCCTCCACCTCGGCGAGCGTGACCTCGAAGCCGGACTCCTCGCCGTACCAGGGGTCGTCGACGTCGAGCAGGTGCTCGGGGCCGCCCGTCGGCGCCTGAGGGTCGAAGCTGCGGAACATGCGGATGCGGCGCTCGAGCGCCGCGTCGCCACGGGCCAGCCGGCGCAACGTCGCGGCGTGGGTGGCGGTCATCGGCAGCACGAGGTCGCGCGCCGCGAGGTCGACGGGGTCCACCTGGCGCGCGCGGTGCTGCGGGACGTCGTAGCCGTGCGCAGCGAGGACGCGGCGGGCGCGCGGGTCGATCGGGCGTCCGTGCTCCTCGTCGCTCGTCCCCGTGGAGTCGACCTCGACGACGTCGCCCAGCCCGGCCTCCTCGAGACGGGCACGGAGCACCACCTCGGCCATCGGCGACCGGCAGATGTTGCCGGTGCACACGGTCATCACGCGGTACGGGGTGCGGCGGGGCGTCTCGGGTGGCGTCACGGGGCCATTCTCCAGCGGAGTCGGCGAGAGGGGCGGTCGACGGACGGACGGGCGCGTGCAGCCGACGAGGGCGCGGACGAGCGCGTGCGGCCGACCGTAGCGCGGACGGGTCACCGTCGACCGGGATGCGGACCGGCGCATACGACCGACGGGAACGCGGACGGGTCACCGTCGAGCAGGATGCGGACCGGCGGGTACGGCCGACGGGGACGCGGACGCGCGGGCCGGGCGGCCGCGGCGCACACCTAGAGTGCTGCCCATGATGGACGACCCCCGGATCACGCGCCCGCGCGAGCCCTGGGCCGTGAGCTTCGGGCTCCTCGCCGTCGTCGCCGGCTGCCTCGTCGCCGCACTCGTCTTCATGGCGCTCGTGTGGACGGTGCTGTCCGCAGCGCCCGACGCCGAGCTCGCGGCAGCGGGCATCGACGCGACCCCGGGCCGCCTCGCCTTCCTCATGGGCGGCTTCGCGGCGATCGGCTTCCTCGTGGTGGGGCCGACGCTCGCGTTCGCCGTCGGCTGGCTGCTGCGCCGGGTGCGCAACCAGTCGCTGCACGTGCTCGCCTTCGCCGCCCTGGGCGCCGTCGTCGGCGCGGCGGGCGGGTTCGTGATCGGCGGGCCGCAGTTCGCCAACGTGCTGGGGGCGATGGTCGGCGTCTCCGTCGCGGCGGGCCGCGCGGCGCTCGCGCCCTTCGCCCGCGTCTGAACGCGGCGGGGTCTGAGGCACGGCGGGGGTCTGACCGCGGCCGGGCATGGAACAGCCCGTGGGTTACCGGTCGGGATGACCGGCGCGCCGTGCTGGACGATGCACGGCCCCCACGGGCTGCGGTGACTGCCGTGGTCTCGCTGCCGCTCGGCGGCTCGGGACCGGAGGCAATCCGTCCGATCGACTCGGGCGACTAGCGGGCAGTCACCTCACGCGTCCGAAGAGAAATCATCTTCTGGACCACCTCCTTTCCCGTGTGCCTCGACCGTACGTCGGCCTCCGCGGGACTGCCAAGAGTTATTCGCAGAGCGATCGCGGATGGGCATCAGGGCCCGCGCGTCACCGACATCGGCACCGCCACCTGGCACCACGGTGGCGCGAGCGCGAGACTCAACACACCAGGGCAGGTGCCGATATACCGAGGACCGGTTGACGACGCCGGAACCTGGACGAGGGGGGCGGCATGCGCGGGTGGACCCTGCCTGCTGCTGTCACGACGCTCGGGGCGGCCGCCGTCGTCGTGTTCCTCACCGCGCCGGTGGGCTCCGCGCTCCAGGTCGGGTCGTTCCTCGTGCCCTTCACGCTGGCCGTCGCACTCCTCGGCCGTCGTGCCCTCACGGCCCGCGGCACGCTGCGACGGCCGCTGACCCTGCTGTGGTGGGGTGCCGTCGCGTACACGGCCGCGATGCTGCCGTGGTACCTCGCGCCCATGGTCTTCGAGACCGGCCTGCCCTTCCCCTCGCCGCTCGACGCCGTGTTCTTCGTGGCGTTCGGGACGTACGCCGCCTTCCTCGTGATCGTCCTGCGCCGCAGCGCGCCCGACCAGCGGGTCGAGAGCCGGATCGCGTTCACCGACTCCCTGATCCTCACCTCGGCGGCGTCCGCCGCGGTCTGGTCGCTCGTGATCGAGCCCGGGCTGCGCTCCGACGAGCCCGCCTTCACCCGTGCGGTCGCGCTGATGTACCCGGCGTCGAACGTGGTGCTGTTCGCGCTCGCCGCGCGTCTCGCGGTGTCGAGCCGGCTCGTCACGACCGTCCCCGGGGTCCTCCTGCTCGTCTGGGTCGCCGGCGAGTTCGCGGGCAACGTCTTCTACGGCACGCAGGTCGCCGGTGGCACGTTCCTGCACGGCGGGCCCCTGACGACGACGTGGATGGCGTCGTACACCGCCCTCGCCGCACTCGCTGCGCACCCGGGGCTCGCGGCGCTCCTGCGCGGCGCCCGCGGCCGCCCGCCCGTGGCGGTGGGAGCACGCACCGCCGCCGCGGCCCGCTACGCGCGCCACGCGCTGCTGCTGGGCGCGACGCTCGTGCCGCTCGGCCTCATCGCGCTGCGTCCCGAGGAGGAGACGCAGCTCCTGGTCGTCGCGGCGATCACGTTCGCGCTCGTCATGATCCGGGTCCTGCTCCTCACCGGGGACCTCGGTGCGCAGCGTCGGCTCGCCGTCGAGCAGCAGCTGCTGCTCGACCGGGTCAACGCCCAGAACGTCGAGCTCCTGCGCTACGCGGTCATCGTCGACTCGACCGACGACTCGGTCATCACCGTCACGCTCGACGGCCAGGTCCGTGACTGGAACCCGGGCGCCACCCGGCTCTACGGCTACACCGCCGAGGAGATGGTGGGCCGCGACTCCGCGCAGCTCCTGCACGACGACGACCGCGACGCGTTCGCGAACGCGTTCCACACCGTCATGGAGCACGGGCACGCAGAGATCGAGACCGTCGCGCTGCGCAAGGACGGCTCGACGGTCGAGATCTTCGCGACCCTCTCGGCGATCCGCGACGACGACGGGACCACCACGGGCGTCGTCGGCATCGCGCGGGACGTCACCGAGCGCAAGGCCGTCGAGGCCCGGCTCCGCGACCACGCCCGCGAGATGCGGCGGCAGGCGTTCCAGGACCCGCTCACCGGGCTGGGCAACCGCGCGCTCTTCACGCAGCGGCTCGCCGAGCTGACCGACCCCGCCGAGGCGCGCGACCGGTCCGACATCGCTGTCCTCATGCTCGATCTCGACGACTTCAAGGTCGTCAACGACTCGCTCGGCCACGAGGCGGGCGACGCCCTGCTGGCCGCGGCCGCGACGCGCCTCGGCGACATCGTCGGCGAGTCCGGGACGGTCACGCGCCTCGGCGGCGACGAGTTCACCGTCATCCTCCCCACGGGCGGCGAGGCGGCGGGCGTCGCGCTCGCCGAGACGATCCTCGAGGCGTTCTCGCACGACTTCCACGTGCTCGGGCTCGCGCTGCGCACCGCGACGAGCGTCGGCGTCACCACGGGCGCGTCCGGGTCCGACGTCGGCTCGCTCCTGCGCAGCGCGGACCTCGCCATGTACGCGGCCAAGGCCGCAGGCAAGGGGACCCTGCGCGTCTACCAGGAGGACCTCCTCCAGCAGGCGCACGAGCGGCTCCAGCTCGAGAACCACCTGCGCCACGCCGTCGCGCGCGGCGAGCTCACGCTCGAGTACCAGCCCATCGTCGCGGCCGGCACGGGCGACGTCGTCGGGCTCGAGGCGCTCGCGCGGTGGCGGCACCCCCGGTGGGGCCAGATCTCGCCGGCGGCCTTCATCCCCGTGGCCGAGGCGAGCGGCACGATCGTGCCGATCGGCGAGTGGGTGCTGCGCACCGCGTGCCGCGAGGCGGCAGCCTTCGCCGCCACGCACGGACGCGCGGTCGGGATCTCGGTCAACGTCTCCGTGCGGCAGCTCCAGAGCGACGGCTTCCGCGACGTCGTCGAGGACGCGCTGCGCGACGCCGGCCTCGAGCCCGCGCTGCTCACGCTCGAGGTGACCGAGAGCCTGTTCATGTCCGACGACCCGCGCTCGGGCGCCGTCCTCGACGAGCTGCACGCCCTCGGCGTCGAGCTGTCCGTGGACGACTTCGGCACCGGGCACTCGTCGCTCGCGAGGCTCCGGCTGCTGCCGGTCTCGGAGCTCAAGGTCGACCGCTCGTTCGTCAACGGCATCGGGCCCGACGGCGAGTGCGGCCCGATCATCGCCGCGGTGCTCGCCATGGCGCGGGCGCTCGACCTGTCCGTCGTGGCCGAGGGCGTCGAGACCGAGGTCCAGCTGGACGCGCTGCGCCGTGCGGGCTGCGACCGGATCCAGGGCTTCCACATCGCACGCCCCATGCCGGCCGGCGACCTCGCGGCCCTGCCGCCCACGCTCGGCGCTCCCGACGGGCCGCGCGTCGGGTTGCTGCCGGGCACCGTCCCGGGTCGCGAGGCGGTCCGCACCGGCTGAGGGCCCGGGTGCCCGGACGGCTCGCCGTGCGGGCGTGCGGCCCGCCGCTAGGGTCGGTGCCGACGACAGGCTGCGGTCCGCCGCCGTCCGTCAGCCCGTCGTCAGCCCGTCGGCGCCCGTCCGTCGGCGCCGGTCCGACGCCCCGCGGAGGTGAGCCATGAGGACGACCCGTGCCCTCTGGGGCGTCGCGCTGGTCAGCCTCGCGCTCGGGGCGTGCACGGCGTCGCCGCCGGACGGCGAGAGCACCACGCCGACGCCGACCCCGACGCCCGAGGTCGCACAGGTACCCGAGCTGCGCCTGCCCGAGGAGCCGACCACCGTCCTCGACGCGGCCGACGCCGCCGCACGCGCCGCGTCGCTCAGCGAGGCGCTCTTCGCGAGCGCGCCGGTCGCCGTGATCGCGCCCGCCGACGACGTCGCGGCGCAGGTCGACGCCGCCGCGATGGCGGTCTCGCTCGGGGCGCCGCTCCTCCTCACGGGGACGGCGGGCGGGACGAGCCCCGACGCGGCGACCGACGTGACCGCCGCCGAGCTCGAGCGCCTCAACGTCGTCGCCGTGCTGGCCGTGGGCGAGGCGGAGGACGACGTCGACCTCGACGTGCCCGTCACGGCCGCGCCCGACGACGCCCAGGACCGTGCGGCGGTGCTGCGCGTCGACCCGCTCCCCACACCGTCGACCGCGCCCGGTGCGGAGGTCGCCACGGTGGCAGCGCTCGCCGCCGGGGCCCACGACCCGGGCGCCGAGCCGTCAGGCGGGTCCGGGGGTGAGCCGTCCGAGGCGCCCTCGGACGAGCCTTCGGGTGAGCCGTCCGAGGAGGCGTCGGACGAGCCGTCCGGGAGCTCCCCGAGCCCTTCGTCGAGCCGATCGACCGGCACGTCGGCGGGCTCCTCGCCCAGCGCGTCGAGCGAGGACGGCGAGGACCGGCTCCCGTTGACCGAGCGCGCGGAGACGCCGTCGGGCGGGCTGGTCCTGACCACGGGCGACCCGGTCGACGTGGCCGCCGTGGCGACCGCGCGGGCCGCGGGCGTGCCCGTGCTCGTGGTCCCGGGCGGCGACCCGAGGGTCGGCAGCGCGACCGTCCAGGCGGTGGCCGCGGCCGCCCCCACGGCCGTCGTCGGGCTCGGCGCGGCGTTCGGCCCGCCCGAGACGCTCACGTGGAAGGTCGCGACCGCGGCGACCGGGGTCGAGCTGCCGGGCGGCGGGCAGACGCTCTTCCCCGGCCGGCGCCTCGTCGCGCTCTACGGCACGCCGACGTTCCCGGCGCTCGGGCTGCTCGGCGAGCAGGACCTGCCCTCGAGCATCGCGCGCGCGCAGGGTCTTGCGGCCGAGTACCAGGCACTCACGGCCGACGTCGTCGTGCCGGCCTTCGAGATCATCGTGACGATCGCGTCGGCGGGCGCCGGGCCGGACGGGAACTACTCGAACGAGCTGCCCGTCGAGACGTTCGTCCCGTGGGTCGAGGCGGCGCGGGACGCGGGTGTCTACGTCGTCCTCGACCTGCAGCCGGGTCGTACCGACTTCCTCACGCAGGCGCGCCTCTACGAGCCGCTGCTGCTCTACCCGAACGTGGGCCTCGCCCTCGACCCGGAGTGGCGGCTCGCGCCCGACCAGGTCCACCTGCGGCAGATCGGCTCCGTCCACGCGAGCGAGGTCAACGCCGTGAGCACCTACCTCGCGGACCTCACGCGCGCCCACGCGCTGCCGCAGAAGCTCTTCGTGCTGCACCAGTTCAGCCACCGCATGATCGCCGACCGGGCGCTCGTGGACACGAGCCGGCCCGAGCTGGCGACGATGATCCACGTCGACGGGCAGGGCAGCCAGGGCGCCAAGGCCGGCACGTGGGCGTCCCTCCAGCAGGGCGCTCCCGCGGGACTGACGTGGGGCTGGAAGAACTTCGTCGACGAGGACGTGCCGATGCTCACGCCGCCCGAGACCTACGCCGTCCAGCCGGTGCCGGAGCTCGTCACCTACCAGTGACGCGCGGGGATGCGTGAAGGGCCGGTCGCGCTCGGCACGACCGACCCTTCACGACGACGACGCGCGTGAACGCCTCAGACGGCGCGGAGCAGCTGCGTGGGGACGGCGTTGAAGCAGGCGCGCTCGCCGGCCATCGCGGCCCAGCGGGCCAGGACCTGCGCGGGGATCGCGGGGGCGGACGTCGAGTCCTCGAGGGACGTCGAGACGGACGCGGAGTTGCCGAGGTCGCTCATGACAGGCCTGCTCTCGTTCGGTGGCCCGGCTGACCCTGAGGGTCCCGTGGCTTTGCGTCCCCGCCTTGCGACGGGTTTGCCTTTTCGCTGACATCACGACTGTAGGTGGCCGTCCGCCCGCTGTGACCTGATCCACCCGACCACCACCCGTTCGGCGGACACCTTTCACCCGCTCCCCCCGGCACGTCGGCGTGCGCGGGAGCGCTCGATGCGGCGCGGCGTGCGCCCCGCGGGCGCTATCGCTCACACCGGCCCCGTGCCGGCCGATCGGACGAGGTCAGCCGCAGCACAGGCCCGCGACCGCGGGCGGCGCGCACAGCACGCGCGGCGCGCAGGGCGCGCACAGGGCGGACGACACGGACGACAGGTGGAGGGGCGGATGGACGGCGTCGCGGCGGTGAGCCAGCGCATCGGCGAGATCGAGGGCAGGCTCGCGCTGCTCGGGCTCTCGCGCGCGCCCGGCGGCGTGCTCGGCGGCCCGCTCCCGACGACGGCGCCCGCGACGGCCGCCGCGTCGACGTCGGGCCGCTCGTTCGAGGCGGCGCTCGCCGAGGCCTCCACGACGCCCGCCCCGGCCGGCGTCGGCTCCGGCAAGGCGCTCGTCGACGCCAAGGGCGTCCCGGTCGAGCTGCGGCAGTACGGCAACGGCACGGTGCCCGCCTCGGCGCTGAGCAACGTCGAGGGCACCAAGCACACGCTCTGGACGCCCGCGGCCCGCTCTCTCGAGGCGCTGCGCTCCGCGGCGGCCGCCGACGGCGTCACGATCGGCATCACCGACTCCTACCGGACCCTCGCGAGCCAGGTCGACCTCGCCGAGCGCAAGGGCCTCTACTCGCAGGGCGGCCTCGCGGCCAAGCCCGGCACGAGCATGCACGGCTGGGGCATGGCCGTGGACCTGTCGCTCGACTCCAAGGCCCAGGCATGGATGCGCACGAACGCGGGCGCGTACGGCTTCGTCGAGGACACGCCGCGCGAGCCGTGGCACTGGGGCTACCACCCGACGCACTGACGCCGCTGCGCATGTCCTTCTCGTAGCGCTCCGGCGCCGACCAGCGAGGCTGCCCACGACGCCGTCGAGGCCGCCGGTCCGCCCCGGGCCGCCGGTGACCACCGGCGACGTCGAGAAGGACCAGCGGCCTCGTGGGCGCTGTCGGGAGAGCCCGTTCTCAGACCACCAGGACCGAGAGCGTGCCCCGGCCGTAGCCCGTGATCTCGAGCTGCATGTCGAGGCGGGGGACGTAGGCCAGGAGCCACGTCTGGATGTCGTTGGGAAGGGTCTCGCGCGGCGGGTAGGCCTCGTAGAGGCGCACGTGGGGCGCGTCCTCCTTGTTGAAGAGCGAGGCCATGATGTTGAGGATCTCCGACGCGTTGTCGTAGAGCACGGGCGTGAGCAGCCCGTTCGCGACGACGTCGTCGGCGGCCGTGCGCGGCATCAGCGCGATCGCGGCGCCGCTGTGCGCGGTGAGCGCGAGGTCCATGAGGACGATTGCGCGCAGGCCGAGCTGGTCGTCGACGTACGCGGCGACGGTCGCACCGCCCGGGGCGCGCGTGTCCGCGGGCGCGGTACCGACGTCGGCCGCGACGTCCCGGCCGAGCAGGCCCTCGAGGAGCTCGCGGACCTCGAGCGCGGCGGGCAGGGGGCTCTTGGCGCTCATGCGAGGAACGGGTCGATCGTGTCGCGGAACGTGTCCGCGGTGAACGGCTTGGCGATGAGGAAGAGAGCGCCCTCGGCCTCGGCCTGCTCGCGCATCTCCGCCGAGCCCTCCGACGTCACGAAGCCGAACGGCGTCTCGATGCCCTCGGCGCGCATGGCGCGCAGGAACTCGATGCCGGTCATCTCGGGCATGTTCCAGTCGGACAGCACGAGGTCGGGGTCCTCCTGGCGGACGACCTCGAGGCCGGCGGCACCGTCGGGCGCCTCGGTGACGTCCCAGTCGTAGCCGGCCTGGCGCAGGGTGCGGATGACGATCTGCCGCATCACGCGGCTGTCGTCGGTCACGAGGACTCTCATCGGTACCACCTCGGTCGAGCGTCGTTCGGTGTGTTCAGGGTCAGGTCTCGCGAGCCTGCCGGCGAGCCGGGGGCCGTCGCGCGCGGGCCGCTCGTCACGGCAGCGTCCACAGGCCGACCTCGACGAGGCGCCCGCGCCAGTCGAGGGGGAGCGAGTGCAGCAGGTCCTCGGGGCGCGTGGCCGGCCGGGCGCGGTCGACCACGGGCAGGCCCAGCGCGTGCGGGTCCGCCACGAGCGCCTTGACGTTGCCGCCGACGACGTTCGCGACCTCGCCGAGCGCGTCGACCAGGTCCTCGTCGGAGACGGCCTCGTCCGCGCCCATGCCGAGCAGCGCGCGGGCGAGGTCCTGCGCCGTGCCGGCCTCGGTGCTCACGAGCACGCGGCCGGGGAAGGGTCCGTGGACGTCGACCCAGGCGTGCATCTCGTCGGCCAGCGGCGGGACGTCGCCCGTCCACGGCCGGACGAGGCCCGGCTCGCCGTCGATCATCGCCGTGAAGACCTCCTCGGCGATGGCGAGCACGGGGTCCGTGCCGTGGAACGCCGAGATGTCGATCGCGCTGCTCATGCCGGCTCCTCCTGCCGCACCAGCCCGAGGAGCTGGAGCTTGTCCCTGATGGCGTCCGCCGTGAAGGGCTTGATGACGTACTCGTGGGCACCGGCCGCGAGCGCACGCACGATCTGCCCGTGCTCGCTCTCGGTCGTGACCATCATGAGCGTCACGTCGCGCCAGGCGCGGTTGGCCCGGACGGCGGTCACGAACTGCAGACCGTCCATGACGGGCATGTTCCAGTCGACGCAGCACAGGTCGACCTCGACGCCGGACTCGAGCAGGTCGAGCGCGGCGCGCCCGTCACCGGCCTCGACCGTCTCGAAGCCGAGCGGCGTCAACGTGCCCGCCACGATCCTGCGCATCACGCGCGAGTCGTCGATCACCAGTGCTCTCATGCTGCCCTCCGTGCGGTCAGCCGGTAGACGGAGCTGCGCCCGACCGGCACCCGCTCCCACCCGTCGTCGATGCCGATGGTCGTCTCGGCGGCGCCGAGCAGCAGGTAGCCGCCCGGCCGGACGACCTGCTGCACCCGGCGCAGGACGTCGCGCTTGGTGGCCAGGTCGAAGTAGATGAGGACGTTGCGCAGGAACACGACGTCGAACGGCCCGCCCAGCGGCGGCGCCTCGAGGAGGTTGTGCTTCTGGAAGGTGATCGCCTGGCGCAGCGGCTCGGCCACCTGCCACTCGGCACCGGCGCGCGTGAAGTGCTTGACGAGCATCGGCGCGGGCAGGCCGCGGTTGACCTCGAGCTGGCTGTAGCGCCCGGTGCGCGCGCGGTCGACCATCTGCTGCGAGAGGTCCGTGGCGACGATGCGCATCCCCGTCGGGGGCACGAGGTCGGCGAGCACCATCGCGATCGAGTACGGCTCCTGCCCGCTCGAGCAGGCGGCCGACCAGATCCGCAGGGGTCCGACGCCGAACGGTCCGCGGGCCGCGAGCAGGTCGGGCACCACGTGGTCCGCGAGCGCGGTGAACGGCTGGGCGTCGCGGAACCAGGACGTCTCGTTCGTCGTGAGCGCCTCGACGACCGCCTCGACCGCCGTCGGGTGCGGCGCGGAACGCACCGAGCGGACGAACGTGTCGACGTCGGCGAGGCCCGCGGCGCGAGCGAGCGGCAGCAGGCGGCTCTCGACCAGGTACTCCTTGCCGAGCTCGAGCTGGATGGCGCTGCGCCGGCGCACGACGTCGGCGACCCACGCGAAGGTGTCCGGGGTGAGGCTCATCGCGCACCCCCGACGGCGTGCGTCTCGCCCGCGGTCGCGCGGACGAGCATCGCGGCGATCTCCTCGACGGGCTGCACCGCGTGGGCGAGGCCGGCCGTGGCGACCGCGCCGGGCATGCCCCACACGACGCTCGACGCCTCGTCCTGGACGACGACCGTGCCGCCCGCGGCGACCACGGCCTCGCAGCCGGTGCGGCCGTCCTGGCCCATCCCGGTGAGCACGACCGCGAGCAGGTCGCCGCCGTAGACGCCCACGGCGGAGCGCATCATGACGTCGACCGCCGGGCGGCAGAAGTTGACGGGCGGTCCCTGGTGCAGCCGCGTGCGCGCACCCGACGGCGCCGGGACGAGCTCGAGGTGCTGGTCACCCGGGGCGATGTACACGGTCCCGGGCAGCAGCGTCTCGCCGTCGGCGGCCTCGACGACCGTGCTGCGGCCGAGGCGGTCCAGGCGGGCGGCCAGCTGACGCGTGAAGACGGGCGGCATGTGCTGCACGACGACGACCGGCACGGGCAGCGCCGCGGGCAGCGCGCCGAGCAGGCGCGAGAGCGCCTCCGGACCGCCGGTCGAGGAGCCGAGGACGACGGCGCGCACGCGGCGCGACTCGGGGCGGGGGCGCAGCGTCACGGCCGGCCGTGCGGGAGCTGCACCGGCCGACGTCGTCGCGCGGGATGCGGGGGTGCCGGCGGCACCGGCCGCACCGGCCGTGGCGGGTCCGCCGAGGCCCGGCCGGGGGACGAGCGCCTTGATCCGCGGCACGAGCTCCGAGCCGACGCGCGCGAGCGACTCCTGCACGCTGCCGACGTTCGCGGGCTTGGCGACGTAGTCGCTCGCACCGGCCGCGAGCGCGTCGAGCGTCGCGACCGCGCCGCGCTCCGTGAGCGTCGAGAACATGATGATCGGCATGCGGCGACCGCTGCGCCGCAGCGCGCGCACCGCCTCGATGCCGTCCATGACCGGCATCTCGATGTCCATCGTGACGAGGTCCGGCTGGAGCTGCTCGACCTTGGTCAGCGCGATCTGGCCGTTGGCCGCGATGCCCACGACCTCGATCGCGGGGTCCGCCGACAGCACGTCGGTCACGAGGCGTCGCACGACGACCGAGTCGTCGACGACCAGCACCCTGATCCGTGCCACGAGGTTCCTCCGCTCCGTGCGGGGCCCCCCGCGACAGTCGTGTGATCGGCCGGGACGGCCGGTGTGTGAGTGCTCGACGCGCCGACCCGAGGGCGAAGTTCCGCCCTCGGGCCCGCGCCTGCCGGGTGGGTCAGTAGGTGAAGGCGCCGACCTGCTCGCGCAGGTCCGCCGACGTCGACGCGAGGGCGCCCACCTGCTCGCGCAGCTGGGTGAGCACGACCGTCGAGGACTGCGCCGCCGTGGCGACGCCCGTGATGTTCGCGGCGATCTCGGACGAGCCGAGCGCGGCCTCGGCGACGCCGCGGCTCATCTCGTTGGTCGTCGCCGTCTGCTCCTCGACCGCGCTAGCGATCGTCAGCTGGTAGTCGTTCATCTGCGCGATGACGCCCGAGATCTGCTCGATCGCGGCGACGGCCGACGTCGTGTCGCCCTGGATCGCCTCGACGCGGCGCGCGATGTCGCCCGTGGCGCGCGCGGTCTCCTGCGCGAGCTCCTTGACCTCGCCGGCGACGACGGCGAAGCCGCGGCCGGCCTCACCGGCGCGGGCCGCCTCGATCGTCGCGTTGAGCGCGAGCAGGTTGGTCTGCTCGGCGATCGTCGTGATGACCTTGACCACGTCCCCGATCTCCTGCGAGGACGTGCCGAGGCGGGCGACCGACGTCGTCGTCGCGGCCACGACGGACATCGCGGCCGTGCCGACCTTCGCCGCCTCGGTCGCGTTCTGCGCGATCTCGCGGATCGAGGCGCCCATCTGCTCCGCACCCGCGGCGACCGTCTGCACGTTGCGCGACACCTGCTCGGCCGCGGCCGCCACGACGCCCGCCTGGACGCTGGTCTCCTCCGAGCCGGCGGCCACCTGGTCGCCCGCGGCGGCCATGTCCTCGCTGGCCGCGGCGATGGTCGCCGTCGTGCCGACGACGCCGGAGAGGATCTGCCGCAGCGACTGCTGCGCGACGCCGGCCGAGCGCGCCATGCGGCCCAGCTCGTCGCGCTCCGTGACCTCGGCCGTGACCGTGAGGTCGCCCGCCGCCATCGCGTCGAGGCTCGCGCTGACGCTGCGGAGGCCGCGCGTGATCCGGCGCGTCACGAGCACCGCGAGCGCGGTCGCGACGCCGCCACCGACCAGGAAGCCGATGACGAGGCCCACGAGGACCGTGCGGATCTCGGCCGAGGCGCGCAGCTGGATGAGCTCGACCTCGTGCGTGAGCTGGCCGTCGGCCAGCTGCAGCGCGCGGCCCGCGTTGTCCGGGTCGCCCGCGACCGACGCGGCGAGCGCGGCCTCGAGGCCTGCGGTGTCGCCCGCCTCGACCAGCGGCAGCAGGGTCGCGTCGCGGTACTCCAGCCACGCGTCCCAGCGGGTGCGGAAGTCCGCCCACTGCTGGGTCTGCGACTGCGGGTAGGCGTCGACCTCCGTGATGAGCTCCGCGGCGCGGCGGTCGTTCCAGGCGGCCGAGGTGAGCAGCTGCGTGCGCTGGGCGTCGTCCGCGGCGCCCGCGGCCCGGCGCACCAGCAGGTGGCTGGTCTGCTGCACGGTGCGCAGCTCGGACATCGAGCCCTGCAGGTCGTCGGTCAGCTCGCGCACGGTGGCGAGGTTGTCCCCCGCCCGCACGAGCGCGAGCGCGCCGATGCCGCCGACGACGGCGAACACGCTGCCGAGGACGAGGAGGGACGCGCCGACCTTGACGGCGACGGGGCGGTCCCAGAACCAGGCCGTGCCGCGGCGCGGGGTGGTCGTGACGGCGCTCATCCGAGCTCCTCCTGCGTGTAGTAGCCGCTCTCGACGAGCACCTGCGTGTAGTTGTCCCGCGTCACGACCTGCGACGTGAGGAGGTACGACGGCACGACGCGCACGCCGTTGTCGTAGGACGTCACGTCGTTCGTCTCGGGCTCGCGGCCCGCCAGGAGCGCGTCGACCATCTGGACCGCCACCTCGGCGAGCTGGCGGGTGTCCTTGTAGATCGTCGAGTGCTGCTCGCCCGCGATGAGCGCCTTGACCGCGGCGACGTCGGCGTCCTGGCCGGTGACGACGGGCCACGGCTGGTCGGCGCCGCCGTAGCCGTGGGTGCGGAGCACCTCGAGGATCGGCACCGCGAGGATGTCGGCGGGTGCGAGCACGCCGTCGAGCCGCGTGCCGGCGTGGTGGGTGTCGAGCAGCGCGCCCATGCGGGTCGCGGCGGTCTCGCCGTTCCAGGCCGGGGTCGCGATGGTCGCGAAGTCCGTCTCGCCCGAGGCGACCTCGAGGACGCCCGCGTCGAGGTACGGCTGCAGGACGCTCATCGCGCCCTCGTAGAAGACCGTCGCGTTGTTGTCGTCGGGCGAGCCGGCGAAGAGCTCGACCGCGAAGGGCCCGGTGACGCCCGTCGGCTCACCGGCCTCGTCCAGCACGCCGAGGCCCTGCAGGAGCGAGGTGCCCTGCTGGACGCCGACGCGCGCGTTGTCGAACGTCGCGTAGTAGGCGACGTCGGGCGAGTCGCGGATGAGGCGGTCGTACGCGATCACGGGCACGTCCTGCGCGGCGGCGCGCGCGAGCACGTCCTTGAGCGCGGTGCCGTCGATCGACCCGACGACGAGCGCCTCGGCGCCCGCGTCGAGCATCGCCTCGATCTGCGCGACCTGCGTCGGCACGTCGTCCTCGGCGAACTGCAGGTCGACGTCGTGCCCGAGCGCCTCGAGCTGCGCGGTGACGTTCTCGCCGTCCGCGATCCAGCGGGGCGACGTCGTCGTCGGCATGGCGACACCCACAAGCTGGATGGCGTCGTCCGCGGCGTCGGGTGCGCAGGCGGTGAGCGCGAGCGTCAGCCCGAGCACCCCCGCCCCGAGGATCGGTCCGGTCCGGCGTCCCATGCTGCTGCCTCCTGCGTCGCGTCCTGCGTGCGCGCGGCCCCAGGGCCGGCGCCGGCCCCTCCTGGGCCCGCCCTCCCATCGGCACCGGCGGCGGCCTGTGGAGCGCGGGACTGTGTGCTCCGCATCACGCCGGACGCCTCACGTCCGGCGCACCACGCCGGACGCCTCACAGGCGTGGGCGTCAGCAGGTGAAGGCCTCAGTAGGTGAAGGCGGCGACGCGGGTGCGGAGCTCGGCGGCCATGCGGGCCAGCTCGGCGACGGAGACCTGGAGCTGGGTCAGGACGTGGCTCGAGCCCGCGGACGCCGTCGCGACGCCCGTGATGTTGACGGCGATCTCACCCGAGCCGGTCGCGGCCTCCGCGACCCCGCGGCTCATCTCGCTCGCCGTCGCGTGCTGCTCCTCGACCGCCGACGCGATCGTCGTCTGGTAGTCGCTGATCCTGCCGATGACGCCGGTGATCTCACCGATCGCCTCGACCGCCGACGCCGTCATGGCCTGGTTGGCGCTGATCCGCGCCGCGATGTCCTCGGCCGCACGCGCCGACTCGCGCGCGAGCTCCTTGACCTCGCCCGCGACGACGGCGAACCCGCGGCCCGCGTCGCCCGCGCGCGCGGCCTCGATGGTCGCGTTGAGCGCGAGCAGGTTCGTCTGCTCCGCGATGCCGGTGATGACCCGGATCACCGAGCCGATCTCCTCGGCGCTCGTGCCCAGCGCGCTCACGGCCGCGGCCGTGGTGCGCGTGCGCTCGGCGGCGCGCTCGGCGACCTGCGCGGCCTCCGCCGCGTTCTGCGCGATCTCCCGGATCGAGGCGCCCATCTCCTGCGTGCCGCCCGCGACGGCCTGGACGTTCCGGCTCACCTGCTCGGCCGCGGCGGCGACGACGCCGGCCTGGGCGGCCGTCTCCTCGGACGACGACGTCACCTGCGCGCCCGCCGCCGACATCTCCTCGCTCGCCTCGGCGAGCGTCAGCGAGGCCTCGGCCACCTGCGCGAGCGTCGCGCGCATCGCCTCCTGGGCCGTCGCGAGCGCGCGCGCCATCTCGCCGATCTCGTCGTGGCTCGCGACGTCGGCCGTGACCGTGAGGTCGCCGTCGGCCATGGCCTCGAGCGAGCGGCGCACGCGGCCGACGGAGCGCCGGACCTGCTCGGCCGTGAGCAGGCCCAGCACGACGAGGACGACGAGGGCGACGCCGATCCGCAGGAAGGTCGTGGTGCGTGCGTCCGCTGCCTGCGCGGACGCGCCGTCGGCCGCCTCGTCCATCATGGCCGTGACGTCGCCCGTGGCGGCGTCGAGGTAGCGCGCGTACTCGATGGTGATGGGCTCGAGGCGGCCGCCGAGCAGACGCGTGTACTCGCCGCGGTCGTCGTCGAGGGCGGCCTGGAGGACCTCCTCGTCGCGCACCTGGGTCCACCGACGCTGCGCGTCGACGAACGCGTCCCAGTCGGCGAGCTCGACGCCGCTCGCGTCGATCGCCGCGACGTCGGCCGCGATCTGCTCGTCGTTGGTCGTCAGCCGGTTGAGGAAGGGCTGCTTGGTGCCCGGCAGCTCGTGCGCCGCGATCTGGGCGAGGATCGTCACGGCCTCGGCCTGGTTCTCGCGCAGCCGGCTCAGCGGTGCGGCGACCTCCTCCTGCAGCGTCGCGAGGTCGGCGGTGCCGTCGGCCACCTGCTGCATGCCTGCGACCGCGCTCGCACCGACCGCGACCGACGAGGCGAGGGCGATGCCCACGAGCACGAGGATCCGGGTCCGCAGGGAGCGGTCCGCGTACCACGCGAGCCCGCGGCGATGCTCCTCGCTGCGCTCGCCGGTGCGCGCGCCCGCGGGCGTGCGGGGACCGCGACGGACGAGGGCTGACAGGGGCGGTACGCGCATCGGTGCGGGCTCCTCGGACGGTCGGGCGGCGGTGCCCGACGGCGACTGGCGGGACGACGACGCCCCGGTGCGGCGACCTGCGCCGCCGCACCGGGGTGACCGTCAGTAGGTGAACGCCCCCACGCGGGTGCGCAGGTCGGCGGCCATCTCGGCGAGCTCGGCGATCGAGGTCTGGACCTGGCCGAGCACCTCCGTCGAGGACTGCGCGGCCGACGCCACACCCGTGATGTTGACGGCGATCTCGCTCGAGCCGGTCGCGGCCTCGGCGACGCCGCGGCTCATCTCGTTCGTGGTCGCCGTCTGCTCCTCGACCGCGCTCGCGATCGTCAGCTGGTAGTCGTTGATCGAGGCGATGATCTGCGAGATCTCGCTGATCGCCGCGACGGCCGTGGTCGTGTCGGTCTGGATCGCGTCGACACGCCGTGCGATGTCCTCGGTCGCCCGCGCCGTCTCCTGCGCGAGGTCCTTGACCTCGCCGGCGACGACCGCGAACCCCTTGCCCGCCTCGCCGGCGCGCGCCGCCTCGATCGTGGCGTTGAGCGCGAGCAGGTTCGTCTGCTCGGCGATCGACGTGATGACCTTGACGACGTTGCCGATCTCCTGCGACGACGTGCCCAGCTTGGCGACCGAGGTCGTCGTCGTCTGCGCGACGTCGGTGGCACGCGCGGCGACCTTGGCGGCCTCCGTCGCGTTCTGGGCGATCTCGCGGATCGAGGCGCCCATCTGCTCGGCGCCGGCGGCGACGGCCTGGACGTTGCGCGAGACCTGCTCGGCCGCGGCGGCGACGACGCCGGCCTGGACGCTCGTCTCCTCCGAGCCGGCGGCGACCTGCGCACCGGCGGCGGACATCTCCTCGCTCGCGGCGGCCATCGTGCCGGACGCCTCGGCGACCTGGGAGAGCGTGCCGCGCAGGCTGGCCTGTGCGGTGCGCAGGGCGGCGGCCATCCGGCCGATCTCGTCCGCGCTGTCGACGCTCGCCTCGACCGTGAGGTCGCCCGAAGCCATCGCGTCGAGCGCGCCCTCGACCTCGCCGAGCGAGCGGCGGATGCTGCGCGCCGTGACGACGCCGAGCGCCGTCGACAGGAGCAGGCCCACGCCGACCACGAGGAACGTCACGATCTTGGCCTGGGCCGCCTCGGCCGCGGCGGCGTCGGCGATCTCTCCGACGTACGCGGTCGCGCCCGCCTCGACGGCCTCGAGGTCCTCGACGAAGGCGTCGATCAGGGGCTGGCCCGACGCCAGCCGACGCTCCTCGACGCGCTCGCGGTCCTCGGCCATGGCGGCCGGCAGGAGCTGGGTGTCGCGGACGTCCTTCCACGCCTCCCAGTTCTCGACGAACGAGCCCCACCGGGGCTCGAGGTCGCCGATGGCGGCCGTGAGGCGGTCGATGGGCGCCTGGATGTCCGCGTCGGTCTCCACGATCTTCGCGGCCCACTGCTCGCGCTGCTCGTCCGTGGCCGCCCCGGCGACCTGCGCGATGAGCATGCGCGCCTTGATCTCCTCCTGGTGCACGATCGCGAGGTCCATGACCGTGGTCGCCTGGATCTCGGCGAGCATCTCGGTGTCGGCCGCCACGCCCTGGAGGTTGACGCTGCTCACCACGGCGCCCGCGACCGCGGTCGTCGCCATGACGCCGAGCGTGCCGAGGATCTTCGCCATGACGCCGCGGTCGGCGAGCAGCCGACGACGGCGCGACGGCGTCGCGGCGGAGGTGCCGGACGCGCCGGGCGCCGCGGTCGGCTTCGACCCCGCGGGGCGTGCGGAGGCGGTCCGCTGGGTCGGCACGGCAGCGACGCTCCCGGCCTGCGCCTTCGGCGCGGCGGGTCGCTGGGTCGTGGTGGACATCTCGTGCTCCTTCATGAGCGGTTGCTCGGGGGGTGTGTGTCAGGCGGCGACGGCGCGGTCGACGTCGAGCGCCAGCAGGAGGCGGTCGTCGAGCTTGTAGGCGCCGAGGATGAGGTCGCGGAGCTCGGGGCCGAGCGTGTCGGGCGGCGCCTCGAAGCGGTCGTCGTCGACGTCCAGGACGTCACCGATCTCGTCGACGAGCAGGCTGATCGGCTCACCGTCGACCGTGACCACGACCATCATCGGCTCGGCGTCGCGCGCCAGCGGCGGCAGGCCCAGCGCGACGCGGAGGTCGACCGTGAGGACCACCTGGCCGCGGAGGTTGACGAGCCCGGCGACGCCGGAGGGCGCGAGCGGGACGGCGGTCCGCGGCTGGGACCGCAGCGCCTCCTGCACGTGGACCACGTCGACGGCGTAGTGCGCGCCGGCGAGGACGAAGGTGGCGAGCTGGCGGCTCATCGGGTGCCTCCTGCGAGGACGAGCTGCTCGAGCTCGTCGGCGAAGTCGTCGTCGGGGGCGTCCGGCCCGTCGGCGTAGAACAGGGGGTCGGCGGCGGCGACGGCCGACCGCACGTCGAGCAGCTCGGTGACGCGGTCCTTGAGGACCGTCGAGCCGACGAGGCCCAGGTCGCCCAGGTCGCTGTGCACCGTGACGTCGTCGTCGACGATGTCGACGATCTGGTCGACGACGATCGCCACGCTCCGGCCGCGTCGCGAGGACACGACGACCGTGAGCTCGTCCTTGTCCTGCGTGAGGCTGCCGAGCATCCGGTCGAGCCGGACGACGGGCGTGATGGAGCCGCGGTACTGGAGCACCTCGCGGCCACCGACGTGCTCGAGCAGCGAGGCCGGCAGCTTCTCGAGCCGCGTGACGGAGGCGAGCGGGATCGCGACCCGCCGGCCGTCGCCGATGCCGGCGACGAGCACCTGGACGGTCTCGCGCAGCGCGGCACGGTCCTCGGCCGAGCGCGAGCGCTCGATCTCGCCGCGGTCGCCGGCCATGGCGCGACGCCCGATCGCCTGGATGTCGAGGATGAGCGAGACGCGGCCGTCGCCCAGCAGCGTCGCGCCGGCGTAGAGGCCGATCGCCTTGAGCCGGCCGGAGAGCGGCTTGACGACGATCTCCTCGGTGTTGAGCACGCGGTCGACGAGCAGGCCGAACCGGCGGCTGTCCGCCTCGAGGACGGCGATGACGGCCCCGGCGCGGTCGGCGGGCACGTCGGCGCCGAAGACCTCGCGGAGCTCGACGAGCGGGAGCAGCTCGCCGCGCAGGCGGTAGACGGGCGCCGAGCGCACGTACTCGACGGCGCCCGAGGTCTGCGCGTCGAGCGCGACCAGCTCGAGGAGGCTGACCTGCGGGATCGCGTACAGCTCGCCGTCGCACGCGACGGTGAGCGCGGGCATGATCGCGAGCGTCAGCGGGATCCGCAGGCGCCAGGTGGTGCCGCGACCCAGCTCGGACTCGACGTCGACGGTGCCGCCGATCGCCTCGATCCGCGTGCGGACGACGTCCATGCCCACACCGCGGCCCGACACGTTCGTGACGGCGTCGGCGGTCGAGAAGCCGGGCAGGAAGAGCAGCTGGAGGAGGTCGGCGGGCGCCATGAGGGCGACCTGCTCGGCCGTGCGCAGGCCGCGCTCGACGGCCTTGGCGGCCACCTTGTCGACGTCGATCCCGTGACCGTCGTCGACGATGTCCACGACGACCTGGCCGCCCGAGTGCGAGGCGCGCAGCGACAGCACGCCCTGCGCGGGCTTGCCGGCCGCGAGGCGTCGGTCCGCGGGCTCGATGCCGTGGTCGACGGCGTTGCGGATGAGGTGGGTCAGCGGGTCCTTGATCGCCTCGAGGAGGCTGCGGTCGAGCTCGGTGTCGCCACCGATCATCTCGAGGCGCACCTGCTTGTCGCACGCGGCCGCGAGGTCGCGGACCATCCGGGGCACCTTGGACCACACGTGCTCGATGGGCTGCATGCGCGTCTTCATCACGCCCTCCTGCAGCTCCGACGCGATGAGGCTCAGGCGCTGGGAGGCGCGCACGAGCTCGACGTCGTCCGTGGCGCCCGCGAGGCGCGAGATGGCGTTGCGGGCGAGGACGAGCTCGCCGACCTGACGCATGAGCGCGTCGAGGAGCTCGACGTCGACCCGGATCGAGCCGTCCGTCGCCGAGCGCGTGGCCGTCGTGTCGCTGTCCTCGCCGTTGCGGCGGCCGGCCTTCGCGCCTGCGGCGGGCGCGGCCGGGCGGGCGGGCTCGGGTGCAGGCGAGGTCGCGGTCTGGGAGTCGGGCTGCGTCGTGGGCTGCACGGTCGCTGCGGGCGCCGGCGTCGCGGTCGTGTCGGCCGACGGCGCTGTGCTCGACGGGGTAGTGCTCGACGGCGCGGTGCTCGGCGCGGTGGCCGACGGCGTCTCGGCCGAGGCCACGGGTGCCTTCGCCGCGGCGGGCTTCTTGGCGCGGATGGTGCGCGAGCGCGGGCGGGCCGTCTCGGCGGCCGGCGCGGGTGCTTCGGGGGTCACGATGGCGGCCTCCTCGACCGGGTCGGCCGCTGCGGCCTCGTCGTGCGGGTCGGCCGACGCCGGGCGGACGGCGCCCTTCTCGGCGGTCGCCGGGGGTGCGGTGCGCTGCGCGGGCACGACGGCCCCTCCGGGCGCCTGCGTGGCGTCGGCCGTGTCGGCGGTGTCGGCCGTGTCGGTGGCGGCCGCGATGTCTGCGGTCCCGGCGACGTCGGCGGCGTCGGCGATCTCGGTGATCTCCCTGGTGGGCTGTGCGGCGGCGGTCGCCGTGCCGTCCAGGACGGCCTGGATGCGCGCGACGACGGGCGCGACGTCGACGTCACCCTCGCTCTTCTCGGCCTCGATGCGGCGGAGGATGTCGCGGACGACGTCGACCATCTCGAGCAGCACGTCGGTGGTGGCCTGGTCCGTGGAGCGCAGACCGTCACGCAGCTCGACGAGCAGGTTCTCGCCCGCGTGCGTCACGCTCTCGAGCGCACTGAAGGCCAGGAACCCGCTCGTCCCTTTGATCGTGTGGATCGTCCGGAAGATGCTGCTCAGCAGCTCCCGGGACCCGGGCGCCGCCTCGAGCGCGACCAGGTCGGAGTCCAGCTGGTCGAGGTTCTCGTGCGACTCGACCAGGAACTCGTGGACGATCTCGTCCAGGTCCTCCACTACGCCCTCCGTGGCTCTGCGGGAGACGGATCCGTCCGCCTCACGGTTGCCTGATCGGCGCACCCCTCGCGGATGTGAGGATCCGGCCCGAGGTGACCGGGTGAGGTCGCCGGCGCGACGTCGCGGCCGACGTCGCCCCGCGCGGTCGCCCAGCGCGCAGCGGGAAGCGGGAAGCGGGAAGCGGGAAGGGGGAAGGGTTGCGCACGGATAGCGGCCGTAACCCTTCCCCGAGCCGGCCCCCTCGGATCGGCGGCGGCACCTGCGAGGTGCGGGCAGTCGGCCGGCACGGTCGTCGGAGACCTGGTATCGCCATGTGTGACGAAGTCTCCGACCGGGGTGCCCCGGCTCCGCGCGGGGCGTCGGCGGCAGCGGCGGGGGTGTCCCGGCTCCGCGCGGGGCGTCGTCGGCAGCGGCAAGGTGTCCCGGCTCCGCGCGGGGCGTCGTCGGCAGCGGCAAGGTGTCCCGGCTCCGCGCGGGGCGTCGTCGGCGGCGGCACGGGGCGCGGGCGTCTGGTGGGGCTGTCGGGGGCGCGGCCTAGCGTGGGGACCATGGTCGACGTCGTCTCGCTGCGGGTGCTGAACCGGACCTTCCTCGCCCGGCAGCACCTGGACGCGCGGGTCTCGGCGGCCGTGGAGGACGTCGTCGGGCAGCTCCTGGCGGTGCAGGCGCAGGAGCCGAACTGGGCGATCGTCGGGCTCGCGTCGAGGGTCGAGGGCCTCAGCGCCGCGGACCTCGAGCGGGCGGTCGAGGACCGCGTGCTCGTGCGCTCACCGCTGCTGCGCGGCACGCAGCACCTGCTGCGCGGGGACGACTACGTGTGGGTCCGCCCGACGATCCACCCCGTCCTCGAACGCCTGACCCGCAGCCCCTACTACGCCGAGCAGACGGCCGGCATCGCGCCCGAGGAGCTCGTCGACGCGGCGCTCGACGCCCTGGGCGACGGGCTCGTGCCACGGCGCGACGTGGGCGCCGCGCTCGTCGCGCGCTTCCCGGGCCGCAAGGCCGCGGTCCTCGCCGCGGCCGTCGAGTCGGCCGTGCCCGTGGTGCACGGCCCGCGCACGTCGGCGTGGGGCTCGTGGTGGAGCCGGCGCGGCATCGAGGTCGCGCGCGCCGAGGCGTGGCTCGGCCGGCCCATGGCGCAGCCCGACGTGCGTCGCCTCGTGCGGCGCTACCTCGCCGCCTACGGGCCCGCGGGGGTCATGGACGTCCAGGCGTGGTCCGGTCTGACCCGGCTCGCGCCGCTGCTCGCCGAGATGCGCGGCGAGCTCCGCGTGCTGCGGGGCCCGGACGGCGCCGAGCTGTTCGACCTGCCCGACGCGGTCCTCGCCGACGAGGACGCGCCCGCGCCGGTCCGGTTCGTGGCGGCGTTCGACAACGCGGTGCTCGGGCACCGGGACCGGACGCGGATCCTGCCCGAGGAGGTGCGGCGCACCGTGATGCCCGGCTACTCGATGGTGCACGCGACCGTGCTGGTCGACGGCTTCGTGGCCGCCACCTGGGAGCTCGCGGACGGCGACGTCGTCGTGCACCCGCAGCGTCCCCTGACGCCGCGCGAGCGCGACCAGGTCGCGGAGGAGGGCGAGCGGGTCCGGGCGATCGTCGGCCTGGCCGACGGCGAGGTCGTGCTGCGCTGAGCGGCGCCGTCGCGCTCACGCCGGCACCGTGCGGAGGTCGGCACCGTGCGGAGGTCGGCACCGCGGATCCCACGTCGGAATGGACGTCGGCGTGGAGAATCGGCTCCGCGGTACGGACTCCTACACAGGAGACGCGGCTCGGGGGGGAGCGCCGTGAGACGGGTGGGGACCCGAGCGCCGTGAGGCGGGTGGGCCGGGGCTGACCGCGCGGCGACCGAACGCGCGCGGCGGTGCGCTCGGGGGCTACTCGGCCGGGGGCTTGGGCGGCCGGAGGGCCTTGAGGGCCTCCTCGGCGGCGTCGTCGGCCGAGCGTGCGGCCTCGAGGTTCGCGTTGGTGACCGCCTCGAGCACCTCGGCGCGGTTCACACGGACGTGGCGGGGGGCGTCGATGCCGATCCGTACGCCGTCGCTGCGCACATCGATGATGGTGATGACGATGTCGTCGCCGATCACCAGGCGTTCGCCGACGCGGCGACTCAGGACGAGCATGCAGCGAGAGTAGTCGCTCTCCGGCGTCGGAACCGGCCGAGCGGCCTCAGTCCCAGCGCGCGTCCTCCGCGAGCCGCTCGCTCAGGACGGCCGCCCAGACCACGGGCGAGGCCGGCAGGCCGTCCACCCAGCCGACCGGGACGCCCACGTTGAGCACGGAGCCGGGCGACTGCGCCTCGAAGCTGCCCATGGCCGCTACCGCGTCGAACCCGCGGCGCACACCGACCTCGCGCAGCCACCGCCGGGTCTCCGCGACCCGCCGCGACGCGTCGACGACGGCCCAGCACTGGTCCGGTGCCAGCGCCTCGAGGAGCTCGGCCGCGGCCGGACGGCCGGACGCGTCGACGCCGACCGCGACGAGCGTCGCGCCGTCGCCGGCCCGGCCGCGCAGCCGGGCGGCCGCGACGGTCGTCTGGATGCGCCGGCCGTGGCCGGGCACCGCGTCCATGTCCCCGGCGAGGACGACGTCGTGCGGGTCGATGCCCGCGCGGTAGGCCATCTGCATCGCGGTGCGCAGCGCCGCGGCAGGCTCGCCGACGACGGCGATGACGCCCGTGTCGAGTCGCAGCACGGGGGCGGGCGGGAAGCGGCGGACCAGCGTCGACAGCGGGACGGCCGCCCGCAGGTCCCCCAGACCCGCGAGCAGCGACGTGGGCAGCCCGAGCTCGAGCAGGGCGCCGACGGTCGCGCCGTGCGGGTCGGCGTCGGTCGGGGCGGCCGAGCCCGCGGCGCCCGGCTCGAGCCGCGCCACCTCGGTGCCGGCCGGCTCGACGTCGGTGAACCCGACATCCGTGACCTCGACGTCCGTGACCTCGACGTCCGTGACCTCGACCTCGGTGACCTCGACGTCCGTCCCGCCGTGCGCGGTGCCCGCGGAGGTGAGCTGCACGTCGTCACCCACGAGCTGGCCGAGCGACTCGAGCACCTCGGCGAACGTCGGGCCGGTCGTCGAGATCTCCGGCGTCTCGGGCGCCGCCGGGACCTGCTGCGCGCGCGCCGCGGCGGCGGCCGCAGCGACGGCGTCGGCGCCGGCGACGGCCGAGCCCGAGGTCCCGGGCACGGCCGGAGCACCACCGCTGGCCCCCGGCGCGGTCACGGCCGACGTCGCGTCCGCGTCCTCGGCGGCGTCGGCGGCCGCGAGCAGCGCCTCGATGCCGACCGGGGCCGACGTCGTGCCTGCGGACGCGTTGCGCTCCTGGATGCGGCGCCCGGGGTGCACCGGGTCGGGCACCTCGACCGTGAGCTCGTAGTGCTCCTTGGCGAAGAACCCGCCGATGCCGCCCGTGCGGATGCGCTCGGCCTTGACGATGCGCGCGCCCGGCCCCATCTCGGCCTTGACGCGCAGCATCAGCGAGCGCAGGTCCTCACCGTCAAGCAGCAATCGCGTGGGCATCCCTGACCACCCCCACGGTCTCGATCTGCAGGCCCGCCCCGGTCACCTCGCTGTAGGAGAGCACCGCGAGGCGGGGGAGCGCCAGCGCCACCGTACGGCGCAGGGCAGGTCGGAGGGTGGGGGCGCACACGACGACGGACTCGCGACCGCTCGCCTCGCCCTGCGCGACGACGCCGCGCAGGTCGGCCAGCAGGCGCTCGAGGCGGTTCGGGTCGATGAGCAGGTGGGACCCGCCCTCGCCGGGACGGATCGACTCGACGAGCGCCTGCTCGAGCGTCGGGTCGAGCGTCACGACGCGCAGGACCCCGTCGTGCGCGTACGGCGCGGCGAGCGCCGGGCCGAGCGCACCGCGCGCCGCCTCGACGAGCGTCTCCGGCTCGGTGCTGACCTTCGCGCGCAGCGTCAGGCCCTCGTAGATGCGGGACAGGTCGCGGATCGCGACCTGCTCGGAGAGCAGGCCCTGGAGCACGCGCTGCACCTCGCCGAGCGTGAGCAGCCCGGGGACCAGCTCGTCGACGACGGAGGGGTTGACCTGCTTGACGCCCTCGGTGAGCACGCGGACGTCCTCACGCGAGAGCAGCCGGGCCGCGTTGGCGTCGATGATGGCGCCGAGGTGCGTGATGAGCACGGACACCCGGTCGACGACGGTCGCGCCGACCATCTCGGCCGCGTGCCGCAGCTCGGTCGGGATCCACTTGCCGGGCAGGCCGAACACGGGCTCGACGACGGCCGTGCCGCCCACGCCCTCGAGGTTGTCGCCGAGCGCGAGCAGCCGCCCGCCGGGCGCCTCGCCCCGGCCGACCTCGACACCCGCGATGCGGACGACGTAGGTCGAGCGCGGGAGGTCGACCGAGTCCCGCGTGCGCACGGGCGGCACGACGAAGCCGAGCTCCATCGCGACCTTGCGGCGCAGGCCCCGCACGCGGGCGAGCAGGTCCTGGTCCGTGCCCGAGCCGACCATGTCGACCAGGTCGGGCGCGAGCAGGATCTCGATGGCGTGCACGCGCATCTGCTCGATGAGCGCCTCGGGCGTGTCCGCCTGCGCGGGACGCGCCGGGTCGGTGGCACTCTCGGCGAGCGCTGCCTGGGCCTCGGCGGCGTCGGACGTCTTGATCCGCCACGCCGCGACCAGGAGCAGCGAGCCGACGAGCACGAACGGCAGCTTGGGGAGCCCCGGGATGAGCGCGAGCGCGATCGCCGCGGCACCCGAGATCTGCAGCGCCGAGCGCGACTGCATGAGCTGGCCGGCGGCGGCCGTGCCCATGTCCTCCGACGCCGTCGCGCGGGTCACGATGAGACCCGTCGAGACCGACATGAGCAGCGCGGGGATCTGCGTGACGAGGCCGTCACCGATGGTCAGGAGGCTGAACCGCTCGAGCGACTCGCCCGCGGACATGCCCATCTGCATCATGCCGATCGCGAACCCGCCGAGCAGGTTGATGACGGTGATGATGATGCCCGCGATGGCGTCGCCCTTGACGAACTTCGAGCCACCGTCCATCGCGCCGTAGAAGTCGGCCTCGGCGGCGATGTCGGCGCGGCGCTGGCGTGCCGTGTCCTCGTCGATGAGGCCCGCGTTGAGGTCGGCGTCGATCGCCATCTGCTTGCCGGGCATCGCGTCGAGCGTGAACCGCGCGCCGACCTCGGCGACGCGGCCCGCACCGTTGGTGATCACCGCGAACTGGATGACGACGAGGATGAGGAAGATCACGAGGCCGATGACGAGCGAGCCGCCGACGACGAAGTGCCCGAACGCGTCGATGACCTGACCCGCGTAGCCGTCGCGCAGCACGAGGCGCGTCGAGGCCACGTTGAGGCCCAGCCGGAACAGCGTCAGCACGAGCAGCATCGACGGGAACACCGAGAAGTCGAGCGGCCGCTTGACGTACATGCTGGTCAGCAGCACGACGAGCGAGATCGTGATGTTCAGGACGATGAGCACGTCGAGCAGCGCTGCCGGCAGCGGCACCACGAGGAGCAGGACGATGCCGACGACGCCGACCGGCACGCCCAGCGTCATGAGCTGCTTGCCCTTCATCGGTGGTCTCCCTCGGTGGTGGTGATGGTGGTCAGGTGGGTCGTGACGTTCATGCCGCCTCCAGGCGCGACGGCCCGCCAGGGGCCCGGTGGGTGCCGGCGGCCGCGCCGCGGCGCCGCAGCGCCATGACGAAGGCGAGGACCTTCGCGACGGCGACGAAGAGGTGCGCGGGCACCTCCTGGTTGAGCTCGCACGCGCCGTGCAGCGCACGGGCGAGCGGGATGTCCTCGACCATGGGGACGCGCTTGTCGCCCGCGACCGCGCGGATGCGCGCCGCGACGTGGCCCGCGCCCTTGGCGACGACGCGCGGCGCGCCCTTACCCGGTTCGTAGCGCAGCGCGACGGCGACGTGCGTCGGGTTCACGAGGACGACGTCGGCCGTGGCGACCTCCGCGATCATGCGGTTGCGGCTCATCGCGATCTGCTTGGAGCGGATCGCGCCCTTGAGCTGCGGGTCGCCCTCGGCCTGCTTGTTCTCGTCCTTGATCTCCTTCTTGCTCATCCGGGTCTGCTTGCGGTTGCGCCGCATGACCACGATGACGTCGAGGGCGGCCAGGACGAGGCCGGCGATGACCGCCGTGCGGATGACGTCGGCGACGCCGCCGCCCGCCGCGCCGAGGATCTGCGAGAGCGAGTGCGTGCCCGAGCCCAGCATGAGGGGGACGAAGCCCTGCACCACGGTCCACAGCACGATGCCGATCGCCGCCGTCTTGAGCGCGGCCTTCGCACCGTTCCACCCGGCCTGCGGGCCGAAGGTGTTCTTCAGGCCCTTCGCGAGGTTGAACTGCTTGAACGACGGCTTGAGCTTCTTGGCCGAGATGTGGATGCCGCCCTGCATGGCCGAGGCCACGACCGCGGCGAGCACGACGACGCCCAGCATCGGCGCGAGCGTGCGCAGCACCGACCCCATGCCGTCCCAGAGCGCGTTCACCGCGAGCTCGGGCGTCGGGTTCGCGACGACCTCGCGGACCAGCGAGAGCTGGTCCACGGCGGCGCCCGACCCGGACTGCAGCACGACGGGCAGCATGAGCGCGCCGACGCCGATGCCGAGCCACGCCGAGACGTCCTGCGAGCGCTGGAGCGCGCCGTCGCGGCGCAGCTCCTTCATCCGCTTCGGTGTGGCCTTCTCGGTCTTGTCCTCGCCGCCGCTCATCGCGCGACCCTCCCGACGTCGGTCAGCGCGGTGTCCGTGAGGGCCGCGACCACCTGCGGGAGGGCGAGGTACGCGGTCACGCCCAGGAGCACCGTCAGCAGGATCTTGAGCGGGAAGCCGAGGGCGAAGGCGTTGAGCGCGGGCGCCACACGCGTGAGCAGGCCGAGCCCGACGTCGGCCAGGAACAGCACCGCGATGAGCGGCCCGGCGACCTGGAGGGCGGCGAGGAACATGCCCGTGACGCCGGTGGTCACCGTCTCCGCCATCACGGCGAGGTCGAGCGGCGTGCCGAGCGGCAGGGCGTCGAAGCTGCGCACGAGGCCGCCGATGACGACCTGGTAGGCGTCGGACGCGAACAGCAGCACGATCGCCGTGAGCTGGTAGAGCCGCGCGAACTGCGCGCCGTTGCTCATGCTCATCGGGTCGAACGCGGCCGCGAGCTGGAAGCCGCCGAAGAGGTCGAGCATGTTGCCCGCCGCCTGGACCGCTGAGAACACGAGCATCACGAGGAAGCCGAGCGCCGAGCCGATGAGGACCTGGAGCAGCACGTCACCGATGAACTGCGCGGTGCCGGACGCGATCGACGTGCCGAGCCCGGGCCCGGCCGCCTCGGTCGCGCGCGGGGCTGCGAGCATGCCGAGCCCGACGGCGAGCATGGCCTTGACCTGACCCGGGATCGCGCGGTGCGAGAAGGGCGGCGCGATCAGCAGGAACGCCGCGATGCGCACGCCCGCGAGCATGACGACCTCGAGCGACGCGAGGGGCAGGGTCAGGCCCACGGGTCAGCCCCCGAGGAGCGACGGGATGCGCTCGAAGATCTGGTGGGTGAACGCGACCGTCTCGGAGATCATCCAGTGGCCGGCGACCAGCAGCGCGACGGCGACGGCGAGCGCCTTCGGCACGAAGCTGAGCGTGACCTCCTGGATCTGCGTGATCGACTGCAGGAGCGACACCGCGAAGCCGACGACGAGCGCGGTGACCAGCACGGGTGCGCAGAGCTTCCCGGCCAGGATGAGCGCCTGCATGCCGATGTCGAGGACCTCGTTCGGGTTCATGAGTAGCTCCCGACGAGCGCCGTGATGATGAGGCCCCAGCCGTCGACGAGGACGAAGAGGAGGAGCTTGAAGGGGAGCGACACCATGACGGGCGGCAGCATCATCATGCCCATCGACATGAGCGACGCCGAGACCACGAGGTCGATGACCAGGAAGGGCACGAACACGACGAAGCCGATGATGAACGCGGAGCGCAGCTCCGAGAGCATGAACGCGGGCACGAGGGTGCTCATCGGCACCGTCTCGGGCGACTCGGGGTTGACCTGGTCGGCCGCCCGGGTCACGAGCGCGAGGTCCTCCTGACGCGTCTGCCCGAGCATGAACTCGCGCAGCGGGGCGGTCGCGGCGTCGAGCGCCTGCGAGAAGGTCAGCGTGCCGTCGAGGTAGGGCTGGACGCCGACGTCGTTCACGTCGCCGAGCACCGGGGCCATGATGAACAGGCTGAGGAAGAGCGCGAGGCCGGCGAGGACCTGGTTCGGCGGGACGCCGGTGAGGCCGAGCGCGTTCCGGGTGAGGGCGAGGACCACGAAGATCTTCGTGAAGCTCGTCATCATGAGCAGCAGCGACGGGGCGACCGAGAGCAGCGTGATCGTCAGCAGGACGACGATCGAGCTGTCCGGCGTGCCGTCGATGCCGTTGATGTCGAGCGAGATGGTGGGGCCGTCGGCGGGGTCGGTCGGTGCGACCGGTGCGGCCGGGTCGAGGGGCGGTGCCGGGGCGGCGTGCGCACCGTCGGCGAGGGCGATCGCGAGGACCGCCATCACGAGCAGCGCGAGGGCGACGGCGACGAGGCGCGCGCGCCCGGTCGGACCCGTCACGGCGGGCTCAGCCCGCGTGGCGAGGGTGTGGCTCAACGACGGATGGTCCGTTCCTGCACCGCAACCACCGCCTGGCGCCACGTCGCGGCGTCCAGGATCGATCCCTCGAGGGGGTTGCGGGGCGTGGGGACCGCGGGCATCCGTGCCGCGGGGGTGGATGAGGACTGGGTGACGGGCTGGGCGACGTCGGGCGTCACGTCCCGCAGGTCGTCGGGCACGACGGTGTCGGCGACGACGGCCTCGAGCTCGGCCGGGTCGAGCGCGATGCGCTCGCGCACGCCCTCCTCCTCGGCCGGCGCCGGCTCGACCTCGGTGAGGAGGTTCACGCCGTGCTCGCTGACGCCGAGGAGCAGGCGCCGCCCGCCGATCTCGACGAGGGCCACGCCCGTGCGGCCGCCGAGCGACTGCTTGGCGACCACGCTCAGCGCGGCCTGCCGCGAGCGCTTGACCGTGCCGGTGCCCGCGGCCCTGCGGCCGAGGAACCAGAGCACGCCCAGCACGCAGGCGAGCGCGAGGAGCACGCGCAGGCCGAGCACGAGGGTCGAGGAGTCCATGTCAGGCGCCCTGCTCCGTCGAGACGATCTCGGTGACGCGGATGCCGTAGTGCTCGTCGACGACGACGACCTCGCCGCGCGCGACGAGCCGGCCGTTGACCATCACGTCGGCGGGGGCGCCGGCCTCGCGGTCGAGCTCGAGCACCGTGCCGGGCACGAGCTCGAGCACCTGGCGGACGGGCAGCCGCGTGCGGCCGATCTCGGCCGTGAGCGTCATCTCGACGTGCTGGAGCAGGCGCATCGTCGCCTCGCGGTCACGCGGCGCCGGGGTCGAGCCCCGCTGCTGCGGGACCTGCGGGGCGTGCACCGAGGACGCGCTCGCGCCGGCGCCGGTCGGGCGGAGGCGGATGCCGCACCACGCCTGGGGGCCGGTGGGGCCGGAGAGGGCGAAGACGACGAGGCCGTCGTCGTCCAGGTCGGAGCCGAGCGGACCGGTCGTGGCCTGCTCGAGCACGCCCGGGCCGAGCACCGCGACGGCGCCCTCGAGCGCCGGGCGGAGCGCGTCCGCGAGGGACACGCCGGCACCGGCACCGGCGAGCGCGTCCGCGACGGCCGCGTCGGCGACGACGACGAGCTCGGCGCTCGTGCCGCCGACGAACGACGCGCGCACGGCGGGCGCCGACGGCGCGGGACCGTTCGCGGGCTCGTGGACGGCGACCTCGAGCGTCGCGGTCGAGGGCAGGAGGCGCGCGAGCTCGGTCGCGACCGTGTGCGCGGTCGCGAGGACGTCGGCGTCGTGCCGGTCGAGCGTCGCGACGCTCACGGGCAGGCTGGCGGGCAGAGACGTCATCGGGTGCTCTCCTCGGAGGTGACGACCAGGCAGGCGAGGCGGGAGCCGTTGCTCCCGAGGGCGGCGCGGGCCATGACGACGTCGTCGACGACGACGTCCATCGGGGTGCCGACGCGGTGCGTCAGCGGGATCAGGTCGCCGACCTGGAGGTTCTCCAGGCGGGCGGGGGTCACGGTGACGGGCGCGAGGCGCACCGAGACGCCGACCGGCACCTCCTGCACCTGGGCCGCGAGGCGCCCGACGGCGGCCTCGTGCTCGCGGACCTCGTCCGACGAGCGACGGACCGTGCCGTCGCCGTCGCGCAGGGGCCCGAGGAGGAGGTCGGCGGGGAGCATGATCGACGCGGTGCTCGTGTGCTCGCCGGCGACCATCTCGAAGGTCGCGACCAGCACGGGTGCGGACGCGGCGGCGGCCTGCACGAACTGCGGGCTGTACTGCACCGACTTCACGGCGGCGTCGATCGGCGCCACGGACGTGAAGGCGTAGGTGAGGTCGCCCAGCGAGAGCTGCACGAGGTCGCGCACGAGGCGCCACTCGATGTCGGTGAGCTCGCGCTCGAGGTCGTCGAGCACGATGCCCGGGCCGCCGAGCAGGTAGTCGACCCAGAGCATCGCGGTGTCCATCGGGAGCTGCACGAGCGCGGTGGACCGGCCCTGCTCGACCGTGCACAGGATCATCGCCGTGGGCGCCGGCAGCGGCCGCACGTAGTCGTCGTACGACATGAGCTGCACCGAGACGAGCGTGGCCTGGGCGACGGCGCGCAGGCGCGACGTGAGCAGGGTGCTCCACTGGCGCCCGTACGTCTCGAAGCCCATCTCGAGCACACGGCCGTGCTCGCGGGCGAGCGTCATCGGGCGACGGAAGTCGTAGAGCTCGGGGGCGCGGGTCGGCGCTCCCGACGCGCGGCGCGCGGGGCTGGTTGCTGCTTCCTGGACCGTCACGCGTGCCCCATCGGCCGTGGTACTGGGGTGATGAGGGATCCGCGCAGGGACGCGTGAGCTCTCGGCGTGTCGCCCGTCGGCGGGTCGTGCCCCCGGTCACCGCTCCGCGGTCACCGGGGTGAGGTGGCGCCCTCCATGGCGCCGCGAGTGCACCGGCTTCCGTGCCGGCTCCGTGCTGGTCGTGCTCGTCGTACGGGTCGTGCTGGTCGTGCAGGTGGTGCTGGTCGTGCAGGTGGTGCTGGGTGCTGCTGGTCGTGCGGGTGCTGCTCGTCCTACGTCGTCGCGGCGTGGGCCTCGCGGCTCACTGCGTGACGTAGTCCGTCAGGTACACGTCCATCACCTCCCCGTGGTACGCCTCGGCGAGCTGGTGGCGCAGCTCCTCCTTGAGGGCCGCGCGGCCCTCCGCGGAGGAGACCTCCTCGACCGTGCGGCCCGAGAACAGGGCGATCGCGAGGTCGAGCGCGTGCGCGGACGAGACCTCGCCGTGCACCTCGGCGGTGAGCTGCAGGGCGATGCCCAGGCGCAGGTAGTGGCCACCCGCGAGGTTGATGCTCACGGCCTCGACCGTGACGACCTCGCCCGGCTCGGGTGCGGGCTCCTCGGCGACGACCTCCTCGCCCGACGCGGCCCCGGGTCCCATGAGGAACCACCAGCCGGCGCCGCCCCCGACGAGCAGGAGCGCGAGGAGGACGACGACGAGCTTCTTCTTCTTCCCGCCCTTGGCCTCGCCCTCGGGCTCCTCCGCCGCCGGTGCGGCGGCCGGGGACTTCCCCGAGGCGCCGATGGTCGGCTTGGACGCGATGATGCGCTGTTCGGTGGGCATGCTCACCCCTGGTGTGCTTCGGCGAGGGACGGGAGGAGGGCGCGGACGTCCTCCGGGACGGAGCTGAGGACGACGAGGTCCACGCGGCGGTTGGCCTCGAGCGGGTCGACGCCGGGATCGGTGATCGGGCGGGCCTCGCCGAAGCCGACGGCGGCGATCCGCTGGGGCGCCACGCCACCGACCTCGACCAGGCGGCGGAGCACCTGGGTCGCGCGGTCCGAGGAGAGCTCCCAGTTGGTCGCGTAGCGACCGGAGACCGGGATGGAGTTCGTGTGGCCCTCGACCGAGATCTCGTCGGGCAGGCCCGCGAGGACGGGTGCGGTCGTGTCGACGATCCGCTTGGCGGTGTCCGTCAGCTCGGCGCTCGCGGCGCTGAAGAAGACGTCGTCGGCCACCATGCCGATCACGAGGCCGCGCTCGGTGACGCGGAACCGCACGCGGTCCGCGAGGCCGACGGGCGTGAGGGCGGCGGAGATCTGCTGCGCGATCGCGTCGAGCCGCTGGTACTCGGTGCTCGCCGCCTCGGCGCGCTGCTCGGCCTCGGTGACCTCGCGCGACGGGCCCTCGATCGGCTCGACCTCGATGGCCGCCTCCGCGAGCAGGTCCGGCGTGATCTGGAAGGTCTCGACGCCGGTGAGCGTGCCGCTGCTGCCCTCGAGCATGACGGGTGCGGGTGCACCGAACCCGGCGGCGAGGGACTGGCGCAGCTGCTCGAACTTGACCTGGTCCACCTGGCTCATGGCGTAGAGCACGATGAACAGGCCCACGAGGACGGTCATCATGTCGGCGTAGCTCACGGCCCACCGCTCGTGGTTCTCGTGCTCCTCCTCGTGCGCGGCCTTCGAGCGACGTCGGCCGCCCGAGTGCCCGCCCGAGCCGTGCCCGGCGCTCACGCCGCGGCCTTCTTGCCCGCGGCCTTCGGGTCCGCGGCCGGCTCGGAGCCGGGCGGCATGAGGCTGCGCAGGCGCTGGCCGACGAGGCGCGGGTTGGCGCCGGACTGGATCGCCAGCAGGCCTTCGACGGCGAGCTCCATGTGGGCGATCTCGAGCTCCGAGGCCCGTCCCACGCGGGCGCCGAGCGGCAGCCACATGAGGTTGGCCGAGAGCAGGCCCCACAGGGTCGCGACGAACGCCGCCGCGATCATGTCGCCGAGCTCGTCGGGGTTCGAGAGGTTCTCGAGCACGTGCACGAGCGAGACGACGGTGCCGATGATGCCGATGGTCGGCGCGTAGCCGCCCATGTTGTTGAAGACCTTGGCGGTGCTCTTGTCCTGGGCGCGCTTGCTCGCGATCCGGTCCTCGAGCATCTCGCGGAGGTCGTCCGGGTCCGTGCCGTCGATCGCCGACTGGAGGCCCGAGCGCAGGAAGGGGTTCTCGACCGTGCGGGCGGCGTCCTCGAGCGAGAGGAGGCCCTCGCGCCGCGCGCGGTCGGCGAGGCCGACGACGACCTCGACGGTCGCGTCGAGGTCCGGGCGCTTGAAGGTCAGCCAGCCCTTGAGCGTCTTGAACGCGTGCAGGAAGTCCTGCATCGTCGTCGAGGCGAGGCCCGCACCGATCGTGCCGCCGATGACCAGGATCATCGGGGCCGGCAGGACCACCGACATGGGGCTCGAGCCCTCGAGGAAGATGGAGAGGATCACCATCGCGAACGCGAAGGCGATCCCTGCCAGGGTTGCCGGATCCATCAGTCGGCCTCCGGGACGGCGGTCAGCGACCGCGGCTGCTGCCGCAGCTCGGTGACGGGAGCCAGCTCGTCGCTCTCACGCGAGTAGTCGAGCGTCGCGGCGGCCACGCGGGCGCGGTACCGGACGACGAGCTCGGTGATCTCCTCGAGCGACTCCGTGACGATGTACTTGGTGCCGTCGATGAGCGTGAGGATCGTGTCCGGCGTGCTCTCGACGCGCTGGAGCAGGTCGGGGTTCACCGCGAAGCGCGGTCCGTTGAGACGCGTGACGACGATCATGGCTATCCATCCCTGGTGCTGCCTCGGGGCCCGTCCATGAGCCCTGCACCTGTCCCATCGGCCGGTCTGGCCCGATGTGAGGCGTTGTGCGGGTGACGGTGGTGCGGTCGGGGTACGTGCTGTGCGCGCGACGCGGTGCGCGTGCGGTGCGGTCGAGCTGCGGTCAGACCTTGATCGTCGAGACCAGCGAGAACAGCTCGGCGGACAGCTCGCGCATCTGCTGCGCGGCGAGGTCCGTGTGACGCGCGCCCTCCTGCGCCTCGCGTGCGGCCGTGCGCACCGAGCCGATGGAGCCCGCGATGTCGGCGGACCCGCCCGCGGCGCCCGCGACGGCGTGCGACATCTGCGCCGTCGTCGCGGACTGCTGCTCGACGGCGGCGGAGATGCTGGTCTGGTACTCGGCGATGGTCCGGATGACCTCCGTGACCGTCGCGAGCTCGCCGACGGCCTGGTGGGTGCGGTCCTGGATCGCGCCGATCTGGACGGTGATCTGCTCGGTGGCGCGCGCGGTCTCCTGCGCGAGCTCCTTGACCTCGCCGGCGACGACGGCGAAGCCCTTGCCGGCCTCGCCCGCGCGGGCCGCCTCGATCGTCGCGTTGAGCGCGAGGAGGTTGGTCTGCTCGGCGATCGAGGTGATGAGCTTGATGACCTGGCCGATCTCGGCGCTGGCCTCCCCGAGGCGGCCGACGGTGCCGTGCGCGGCCGAGGCGGCGGTCACGGCGTCGGCGGCGATCGTTGCCGCCTGCGCGGCGTTCCGGGAGATCTCGTCGATCGCCTGGCGCATCTCGCCCGCGCCCGCGGCGACCGTCTGCGCGTCGGCGGTGACGCCGCGCGCGGTCGCGTCGACGGCGTCGAGCTCGCCGGCCGTGGCGTCGGCCGCCCCGTGCATGGACCCGCTCACGCGGGCCAGCTCGTCGGCGGCCTCCTGGAGCACGGTGGCGTTGGTGCGCAGCCCGTGGACCGTCGACGCCATCCAGTCGACGGTGCCGTTGAGCGCGTTGCCCATGAGGCCGAGCTCGTCGTCGCCGAGGTTCTCGAGCCGGCCGCTGAGGTCGCCCGAGTGCACCTGGCCGAGGAAGGCGCCCGTGCGCTTGAGCGGGCGCGTGATGCTGATCTGGGCCCACACGGCGAACACCACGGACGGGATCGCGACGAGCGGCCCGATCCACACGAGCCACCCGAGCGAGTCGAGCGTCGCGGCTGCCGCGGCCGGGTCGCCCGCGGCGATCTGGCCCGCGGCGCGCGAGGTGGTCGAGTGCGCGAGCACGCAGACGACGACGAGCGCCACCACGGGGATGGCGACGCCGAGGCGCGCCTTGGTCCGGTTGCTGATCACGGTTCTCCAGTCGTCGAGCAGGTCGCCGTACCCATCGGCCGGCCGGGTCCGCGTCTGAGGCGGGACCGACACCTCCCGCGCCGCCGTCGTGAGACCTGCGCCACCCGCTGAGCGTGCGCGCTCGGCGCGCGAGGTCGACGTGCCGCGTACCCTCCCCTCCCGGCCGACGCCCCTCTCCACCGAGATGCGCGGCGCACGGTGCTGGAGTCGCCGATGGGGCCGGTGGGATTCCCACCGGCCCCATCGGGACCATCAGTCACATGCGCCGCACGGCCCGGTGCTCGGGCCTGCCGCGCGCGTCAGCGCTTGAGGTTCACGAGCTCCTGGAGCAGCTCGTCCGACGTCGTGATGACGCGGCTGTTCGCCTGGAAGCCGCGCTGGGCGATGATCAGGCTCGTGAACTCGGCCGAGAGGTCGACGTTCGACATCTCGAGCGTGCCGCCCGAGAGCTCGCCACGACCGCCGGTGCCCGCGGCGCCGACCTGCGGGTCGCCCGAGTTGACCGTGGTCCGGTAGAGCGAGCCGCCGGCCTTCTCGAGACCCGCGGGGTTGGTGAACGTCGCGAGCGACACGCGGCCGAGCGGCTGCTTGAGGCCGTTGCTGAATGAGCCGAGCAGCGTGCCGTCGGCGTTGATCATGAACGACTGGAGCGTGCCGGCGGAGCGGCCGTCCTGGCTCGCGGCCTCGACGGTCGTCAGGCCCGCGTAGCCGGTGAGGGTGCTGAGGTCGACCTCGACGTCACCGGCGTCGAACGTGCCGCCGGCCGTGAGCACGCCGGCCGCGCTGAACGTGACCTCGGCGGGGGTGCCGACCGCGACGCCGTCGCGGGTCGCGGCGACGCCCCAGCCCGTGGCCGTGCGCGTGAAGGCCAGGTTGAGCGACGCCGACGTGCCGTCCTCCGCGTGGACCTCGATCTGGCGGTTGAGCACGGTCCCGACGGCCGCGTCGGACGGCAGGTTGCCCTCGAACGTCGCGCCCTCGGTCGCCGCCGCGCCCATGAGCGTCGCGATGGGCAGGCGGATGTCGACCAGCGGGCCGTTGACGTCGATGCTGCCGTCGGGGGCGGCCGCCCAGCCCTGGACGAGGCCGCCGTCGGGCGTGACGAGCTGGCCCGTCGCGTCGAAGTCGAAGGCACCGGCGCGCGAGAAGAACTGCTCGGCGCCCTTCTTCACGACGAAGAAGCCGTCGCCCGAGATCATCATGTCCGTCGAGCGGTTGGTGAGCTGGGCCGCGCCCTGCTGGAAGTTCGTCGTGATGCCCGCGACGCGCACGCCGAGGCCGACCTGCGCCGGGTTGGTGCCACCGCTCACGCCCTGCTGGGGGCCACCGGCGTTGGTGAGCACCTGGGACAGCGTGTCCTGGAACTGGGCCTGCGACGCCTTGAAGCCGGTCGTGTTGACGTTGGCGATGTTGTTGCCGGTCACGTCGAGCATGGTCTGGTGGGCCCGGAGGCCGCTGATGCCGGAGAAGAGCGAGCGGAGCATGGGAGTTCCCTTCGAGTGGTGAGGAGGCCTCAGGCGGCCGGGGTGGCCGACGCGTCGGCGGAGGTCTGGGTCGCGGCGGAGCCGCTGGTCGGGGTGGTGGCGGGCGCGGCCGGAGCGGGCACGGTGCCGGCCGGGGTGGCCGCCGAGGCGGCACGCACGAGCGTCACGCCGTCGAGGGGCACCTGCTGCCCGTCGACGGTGATCATCGGCACGGGGCCGGCGAACGAGACGGACTCGACGACGCCGGTGCGGGGCGTGCCGTCGGCGGCGACGTAGCCGATCTGCTGGCCGACCATGCCGCCCGCGGCGATCCGCATCTGCAGGCTGAAGCTCTCGCGCGAGGTCTCGGCCATCGCGGACAGCTGCTCCATCGAGGCGAGCTGCGTGGACTGGGCCATCATCTCGGTCGTGTCCATGGGCGACGTCGGGTCCTGGTTGCGCAGCTGGGCGACGAGGAGCGCCAGGAAGACCTCCTGGTCCATCTCCTTCTTGGCGGTCGAGGCGGTGGCGGTCGCGTGCACGCTCGTGCCCGCGGCGGCCGACGGTGCGGTCGCGGCACCGGTGATCGGGATGTCCATGAGGTCCTCTCAGACGACGAGGTCGAGACCGCGAGCGGTCGGTCGGTGGTCGGTGGGTGCTGCGGCCTCGGCCGCGGTGGCGCTCGGCGTGCCGGCCGACGACGGCGTGCGGCGCCCGTCGCCCGTGCCGGTGCCCTGCTGCTCGCCCTGGCCCAGGTGACCGGCGAGGCCCGGGCGTCCGCCCTGGCCGCCGTCCTGCGTGCGCGCGCCGAGGCCGAGGTCGCCGGGCAGCCCCGCGGCCACGAGGTCGCGCCGCAGGTCGGGCAGCGCGGCGCGCAGGGCGTCGCGCGCCTGGTCGGTCGCGCCGAGCAGCTCGACGCGGACGCCGTCCTTCCCGATGTGCGCGATGACGCGGACCGGCCCGATGG